>CAYWUN010000150.1:0-2583 GCA_964461315.1 uncultured Aestuarium sp. | reverse complement strand
CCCGCCTACACACTTTCCAGGCGTGCGCCTTCGACCACTCGGCCAACTGTCCGTGAGGCGGGGTTTATCCGCATGTTGAGGAGAATTGCAAGGGGCGAAAACGAGAAAAGCTGAACGTTGTAACTTTGTTTGAGAGACGCCATATTCAAAGCATCAACATTGCTTGCAAAGATCATGACTCCCAAAGGTATTTCCCCTACTCCGAACCGCGAACCACATGGGCCAGACTATGGGCGCATCCAGACAATTGCTTTGGTAATCATTGCTTTTGCGGTTGTACTATTCTTGCTCGTGCAAGCGCGCTTTATGCTCATTGCGCTCGCAACCGCGATCATCATTTTCGCACTCACCTCTGATGTAATTAACTTCATTGGTCGGCAGAAAGTGGGCCGCGTGCATGTGCCGAATTGGGTCGCGAGTGTTGGGGCCCTACTCCTTATCTCACTTGCACTTATCGTGCTCTCTACGATTTTCCTCACCCAAGTGAACACAGTGCTTGGCACAACGATTACCTATCTGGAACGCGCACCTCAGGCGATTGCAACACTGTTTAAGTGGATAAGCCCCGATGCCGAGCAAACGATCCTCAACTCTTTAAGTTCGATCAATATTTCGAGCTATGTCCGCACCTTTGCAGGGCAAGCAGGCAACCTTGCGAGCGGGATTAGCTCGTTTACGGTGTTGGTCATCCTCTTTGTTGGCTTTCTTTTCGCAGAGCGGGTTTGGTTCGACACAAAGCTTAACAACCTTGTGGGCGATCCCGAGCAGGCAGACAAAATCCGCCGGATCATCACATCAATTATTCGCCGTGTGAACTATTACCTTCTGGTCAAAACGGTCGTGAGCGTGGTCACAGGCGCTATGGTGTTTGCCGTGGCCTCTGCCTTCAAGCTGGATCTTGCTTCGGCACTCTGCATTCTTACTTTTGTGCTCAATTATATCCCAAACGTCGGCTCCATTATCGCGACAGGTATGGTGGCGCTGGTTGCCTTCGTCCAGACAGGTGATCCGACCTCGACCGGAGCGATATTTGTCATTACCGGTGCGATCCAATTTGTGAATGGGAGCATTCTTGACCCCATGATGATGGGGCACGCATTACGGGTTTCATCCTTTGGCATCATCATCAGCCTCGCCTTTTGGGGTGCTGTGTGGGGCATCCCTGGCATGTTCCTCTCGGTGCCGATCATGGTGATGCTCATGGTCGTTTGTAGCCACGTCCCAATGCTGCGCCCGATTGCGGTGCTGCTCTCAAGGCAAGGGTTGCCTGATGACGAAACGGATTTGATTGAAAGTTAGATCAATCCATCAGGATGAGATTGACGCGGCGGTTCTGCTTGCCTTTGTTCTCAATCTTGCCAATCTGAACGCGGCCAATTTCGCTCGTCCAAGCGACATGCGTTCCGCCGCAGGGCTGTAGGTCCGCGGTGTTCTCGCCTTGTCCAATGCGAACCAATCGCACACGCCCCGATCCGCGTGGCGGTTTCACGGACATGGTCTTGACCAGCTCAGGCTGTGCATCAAGGTCAGCTTCGGTGATCCATTCTTCGGTAACCATGAAATCACAATCGATGAGCTTGTTGAGAGTCTCTTCCAATTCGTCTTTGTTTTCTGGCGGCTCAGGCATCAGAAAATCAAGCCTTCCCTTGTCAGCGCCGATCTGCCCACCCGTGACGGGGAGCGGGATCACAACTGACAAAAGATGGAGAGCCGTGTGAACGCGCATGTGGCGATGCCGCCGCTCCCAATTGAGAAACTGTCGAAGCTCGGTGCCCGCAGCGGGAAGCCGCGACGGCTCTGCGGGCACTAGGATTACATCGTCCCCCTGCCCTTTGATCGCTGTCGCAATCTCAATCCGGCCACCTTTCCACTCTAGATGCCCCGAGTCCCCAGGTTGTCCGCCACCCGTGGGATAAAAGATTGTCCGATCCAGAATGATCCCACCTTCGTCTGTGATCGAAGTGACCTTTGCGGAAAGGTCGCGCAAATAGGCATCTTCTCGAAAGAGCAATTCGGTCATTTGACTTCATCTCCTTTGACAGGGTTCTGCGGCGGATAGAGCGCTTCTGCATTTCTGATCCAGATGTCGCGCTGTGCGAAGGGAATTTCGATGCCGGCTTCGGCAAAGCGCTTGGCGATCTGGCGGTTCATCTCGGATTTGGTGTGGAGCTTGAACTTAACGTCGCGAATGATCGCCCGGATTTCAAAATCAATACTGTCCGCGCCAAAACCGATCATCATCACCTGCGGCTCGGGATCGAAGACCACGAGCGGATGGTTGTCTGCGATGTCTTTGAGGATCGCGGTGACCTTGTCGATATCGGTGCCATAGGCGACCCCGACTGGCACCACGACACGGCCAACAGAGTTGCCTCGGGTCCAGTTGGTGACTTGGGTCGAAACAAGGTCAGCGTTCGGGACGATCACATCGGTTCGGTCAAATGTCTCGATCCGTGTCGAGCGCACAGAGATGGACCTGACAAAGCCTGCTTGGCTCCCAACCTCGATGAGGTCGCCCTCGGAAATTGGGCGTTCAATCAAAAGGATGATGCCGGAGACAAAGTTCGAGACGATGTTCTGAAG
>CAYWUN010000149.1:0-2760 GCA_964461315.1 uncultured Aestuarium sp. | reverse complement strand
CCCAAATCGCGGCCAAGAAGGTTCGTGTGCTTGCCCTGCCAACCGAGACCTGCGGCCTGTGCGAGGGGCTTTTCCATGACGGGGGCGGTATCGACAAAGACCTTTATCTCGGTGCCGGGGGCTTGGTCGATGAGCCAGCGGCCCACATTCTTAAGCCGTTTCTTCACCATGTCATGATAGTCGCGGTTCTGAGCATAGGCCGAGATGGCGGCGCGGTCAGGTTTAGCCAAAACCGCAAGTGGGTCATGTTCGGGCGTGTAGGGTTCGGCGAGCATGATGACCGATTTCGCCTCGGGCCAAAGGGCAGAGGGATTCCCGCGCCAATGCATACGGTCGGCCATCCAACTCATATCACCATGGCGGCCCTCAACTACAAAGGTTTGGAGACGCTCGGCCAATTCAGGCAGGGCATCGGGGCGACAAATCCCTAGCTTCGCGAAACCGGCTTCCTGAGCGTAGGCTTCCAGCTTCTCGCGCATCGGTTCAGAAATCGAGGTCGGAATAATGTGAGGGCTGCGGGAAACCCGGAAGCTGATCGGCAAGGATCGAGCGGAAAGCCGGACGGCTCTTGATCTTGGCATACCAGTCTTTGACGATCTCGGAGCGATTCCAATCCACGTCCGAAATATAATCGAGGCAGGACAGATGCGCAGCAGCAGCAAAGTCGGCGATAGTCAGATCATTGCCTGCAAGCCAGCGGCGTTTTTCCAAAAGCCACGCCATATAGTCGAGGTGGTATTTGATCGCCTTTGCCCCTGCTTTGACGTTGGTGCTATCGGGATAGCCTGTGCCCTTCACTTTGCGGAATACACGTTCACCCAAGAGCTTGCATGTGACTTCATTATAAAATTTGTCATCGAACCAACCAACGATGCGGCGCACTTCATACCGCGCCTCGGCCCCTTTGGGCATGAGCGCGGGGGCCGGATGCAATTCTTCGAGGAACTCGCAGATCGCTTGGCTCTCGGTGTAGAATTTGTTGCCCATCTTAAGCACAGGGACCTTGCCAGCAGGATTGCGGCGCATGAACTCTGCGTCTTGTTCCCAATACCGCTCTTCTACCAGTTCCACCTCGATCCTCTTTTCAGCGAGAACAAGGCGCACTTTGCGGGAAAACGGCGACAACGGGAAATGATACAGACGGTTCATAAATCAAACTCTGATTTCGGATTTGGGACTTCAATGCCGCAACGAGGGCGCTTGATCAATGGCTGTTCCGCTTTTCAGCCGCCTTCAAAGCAGCTTGCGCGGCCATCCGCTTGGATCGTGGCGGCTCCGTCCAAGATGCGCGAGGATTGGCGTCGGATATAGTTGGTCGGATTGGATGCCGAGCGATCCTTGGGATCGGGCAGGACTGCGGCTAGGCGAGCGGCTTCGGTCGGGTCAAGCTCGGCGGCGGAAACGCCAAAGTAGTGCTGGGCAGCGGCTTCGACGCCGAATACGCCCGTGTCGAATTCGGCAACGTTTAGGTAAACCTCAAGCACGCGTCGCTTGGTCCAAACGGCCTCCATGAGAGGGGTGAGGAAGGCTTCGAGCGTTTTACGAAGCCAACTGCGATCTTGCCAGAGATAGACGTTCTTGACGACCTGCTGCGAGATGGTCGAGCCACCGCGATTTGCCCCATCCGCAAGTGCGGCGCGGATTGCGGTGAGGTCTAGACCCCAGTGGAGGCAAAAATTCGCGTCCTCGGCGGCGACGACAGAGCGGGCCATGACGGGGGCGATCTCCTCCATCGGAACCCATTGGTGCTCGATATTTCCGATGCGGCGGCCTTCGGAGAACATATAGGGTGTGGTCGGTGGGTTGATGACCGAAAAGCCTACAATCCCCAAAGCAACAAGCACGACAACAGCAAGCATAGCGCGGAGGCTCCAGCGCTTTGCTTTTGTTTTCCATCCGTCGATACGACCTGTGATGGCGATGCTTTTCTTGCTGCTCTTTTTTGCCATGGCGAAAGATTACAGGGGAAGTCGCGTTAAGGAAAGTAAACTTGAAAATGAAAAAGCCCCCGCGGATGCAGGGGCTTTGACTTGGATAATTGTCCGATTACTCGGCGGGAACTGCTTTTTCTTCGATCCACAGCGGCTGCGGGATGTGGATAAGCATTTCCTTGGGGCAAACCTGAATGAACTTGGCCTTCTCGGTTTCCCAATGCTGGAGAATGTCGGCGGCCTTGCGGCTTCCGGTTTCTTTGGCATGACGCTCGATCAGACCGCGAAGCTGAGTTTCCCAATGCTCGACCGTCACAGGGCAGGTCACCAGCGACTCCATGTTGATCATCGACTCTGCAGTGCCGTCGGCATCGTAGAGGTATGCCATACCGCCCGTCATACCAGCACCGAAGTTGGCACCGATAGACCCGAGGATCACGGCAACACCGCCGGTCATGTATTCACAACCGTTGGAGCCACAGCCTTCGACGACAACCTTGGCGCCCGAGTTACGGACGGCAAAGCGTTCGCCTGCACGGCCAGCCGCAAAGAGATAACCGTCAGTCGCACCGTAGAGAACGGTGTTACCGATGATGGTGTTCTCGGACGCGACCAAAGGAGAGTTCATCGGAGGACGAACCACAACGGTTGCACCCGACAGACCTTTGCCGACGTAGTCGTTTGCATCGCCCGACACTTCGATCTTGAGGCCCGGAGCACCGAAGGCACCGAGCGACTGACCAGCGGAGCCCTTGAGCTTGACCGTGAGGTGGTCAGGCTGAAGGTTGTTGCGCATGCCGAAGTTCTTGACGATGTGCGACGAGGTGCG
>CAYWUN010000148.1:0-2851 GCA_964461315.1 uncultured Aestuarium sp. | reverse complement strand
GCGCGGGAAACCATCCCCGAACACGATGGGCTGACCCGGATCTTCCGGCGAAAGGCTGGGATAAGTCACTGCATTCTCATCAACCAATCGGTCCCACGTGATGTTGTTGAGCGATTTCATGCCCTTCTTCATCTCGGCAAAGACCTGCGACGGGTGGGTGTAACCCCAATCCAGCCCCAAGCGTTTTGCCAGTTCGACGGTAATCGCCCAATCCTCTCGCGCTTCCCCAGGAGGCGTCACGGCCGCGCGACCGATTTGGACCTGACGGTTGGTATTCGTCACCGTGCCGTTCTTTTCGTAGAACGCCGCAGCAGGAAGGATGACATCCGCGAAATTCGCCGTTTCGGTCAAGAAAATGTCCTGAACGACAAGGTGCTCAAGGCTCGCCAACGCATCACGTGCATGGGTTACATCGGGGTCAGACATCGCAGGGTTTTCACCTAGGACATACATACCTTTGATCTTGCCATGATGAACCGCATCAAGGATCTCGGTCACGGTCAGGCCCTTTTCATTGCTGAAATCGCCCGAGTTCCAAATTTCGGAAAAAGCGTTCCGCACGCCATCATCCGTCACTGTCTGATAGTCAGGGAGGAACATCGGGATAAGTCCCGCATCCGAAGCACCTTGGACGTTGTTTTGACCACGAAGCGGGTGCAGACCAGCACCAGGTTTGCCGACATTGCCCGTCATCAGTGCAAGGCTAATCAAACAACGCGAATTGTCGGTGCCGTGGATGTGCTGCGACACGCCCATACCCCAGAAGATCATGCCTGCATCAGCCGTTGCAAAGTCGCGCGCGACTTGACGAACGACATCGGCTTTGATCCCTGTAAGGTCCTCCATCTTCTCAGGAGCAAAGCCTGCGAGATGGGCCTTTTCTGCCTCCCAGTTCTCGGTGTGTTGGTCGATATAGGCTTGGTCATAGAGACCTTCTTCCGCGATCACATGCATGATCGAGTTCAAAAGAGCCACGTCCGCACCGGGTCTGAATTGCACCATATGCGCGGCATGACGCTTCATTGCGGTGCCACGCGGGTCCATGATGATAAGCTTGCCGCCACGTTTGGCGAATTGCTTGAAATAGGTTGCAGCAACAGGATGGTTCTCGGTCGGGTTCGAACCGATCACGATCGCCACATCCGCGTATTCGATCTGGTTAAAGGTCGCAGTGACCGCAGCCGAGCCGACGTTTTCCATCAAAGCCGCAACCGAAGACGCGTGACACAAACGCGTGCAGTGATCGACGTTGTTGTGGCCAAAGCCCTGACGGATCAGTTTTTGGAAGAGATAGGCCTCTTCGTTCGTGCACTTTGCGCTTCCGAAACCAGCAACCGCTTTGCCGCCAATGTCCGAGCGAAGCTTTGCAAGACCGCCAGCCGCGAAATCCAGAGCCTCTTCCCAAGTCGCTTCACGGAAGTGGGTAAAGGGGTTCGCAGGGTCAACGTTCAAACCCTTGGGCGCATTCGCAAGTCGGATCAATGGTTTGGTCAAACGGTGGGGGTGGTGAATGTAGTCATAGCCGAAGCGGCCCTTGACGCACAAACGACCTTCATTCGCGGGCCCATTGATCCCTTCGACCGACTTGATCTTGCCACCCTTGAGCTTGAGCGAAACCTGACAGCCAACGCCGCAGAATGGGCAGACCGATTTGACTTCTTCGTCAAAGTCACGGCTGTCACCCTTTTGCTCGGCGTCAAGCACAGTCGCAGGCATCAGAGCGCCCGTTGGGCAAGCCTGAACACATTCGCCGCAAGCCACGCAGGACGACGCCCCCATCGGGTCAGCAAGGTCAAAGGTCGGATAAGCGTCATGCCCACGTCCCGACATACCAATGACGTCATTCACTTGCACCTCACGGCACGCCCGAACACAAAGCCCACACTGAATGCATGCATCAAGGTTCACGCGCATTGCGACATGGCTGTCATCCAAGAGCGGAATGCGATCACACTCGAGCGCGGGGAAGCGGCTTTCGCTTACCCCGTTCGCCTCGGCCATATCCCAAAGATGCGAACCTGCGTCATGCGCATCCTCGCGCTTTGGCTGGTCCGAAATAAGGAGTTCCATGACCATCGCGCGCGCTTTGGTTGCGCGATCGCTCTCTGTCGAGACCTTCATGCCCTCACTCGGCGCGCGACAACAAGAGGCCGCCAAGGTGCGCTCGCCGTCGATCTCAACGACGCAGGCACGGCAATTGCCGTCCGCGCGATACCCAGTTTGGTCCTTGTGGCAAAGATGGGGAATGTCCGTGCCGTGTCGCTTGGCGACATCCCAAATGCTCTCACCATCCATCGCAGTGACGTTCTCGCCGTTCAGGGAGAAAGTGGTTGTCTTGCTACCGTCAGCCATCTCAGACCTCGTCACCAAAATGTTTCATCGTCAGTTTGATCGGGTTCGGAGCCGCTTGCCCCAAACCACAAATCGAAGCATCCGCCATCACAGTGCAGAGGTCCGTCAAAAGCTCTCGATCCCACTTATCCGCCTGCATAAGTTTGACCGCTTTTTCACAGCCCACGCGGCAAGGTGTGCACTGGCCGCAGCTCTCGCTCTCAAAGAAGCGCAGCATATTGAGCGCCGCGTCTTTGATTTTGTCCTTATCCGACAAAACAACGACTGCTGCCGAACCAATAAAGGTTCCGTGTGGCTGCAAGGTGTCAAAGTCGAGCGGAATGTCGTCCATGCTGGCGGGCAGGATGCCCGAAGACGGGCCACCCGGCTGATATGCCTTAAAGCTATGACCCTCGGCCATGCCGCCCGCCTCAGCGATCAGTTCGCGGATCGTTGTGCCAGCGGGAAGAAGGTAAACGCCGGGCTTCGCAACGCGACCCGAAATAGAATAGCTGCGCAG
>CAYWUN010000147.1:0-2962 GCA_964461315.1 uncultured Aestuarium sp. | reverse complement strand
TAACCCGTAAAGTGACCCCCGCAAAATCACCAGTAAGCCGATAAAACTCATTCACACCGTTGACCTCTCGGGTAATCAACGATTCCCCATTTAAGGTTGCTACACCGTTTCCTGAGTAAGAAAAGGCAAAGGAGCCTGCCGGTGGCGATGCAACGCTCGAGAGGGCCACGGTCACTCCATCTGCCGATGTCTGGTTAAATGATTGGAATACCGCGCGATACATGGTTGGATCTTGGGTAAAGGCTGCTTGGAAGACCTCCGCGTCGAGCGAGAGGGTACCATCGCGCTCAGTGCGGACGCCGAGGTTAGACAGATAGACCGGCGCATCGCCAAAGCCTTCAAGTGGCGTCGTGGTTAAGGCTGCGAAGTTTCGTTTGAGTGCTGCAACAGTCGGATCCGCCACCATAGGGCCGCTGGCAGCACCATTGATCCCGCGTTTCGACGTCTCGCGTAAAATCTCGGCTGTCGTGTTGAGAGCATCGACGAAGGCGCGCAGTTCGGCCTCGGCCAGATCTCTATCCTCATTGGCAACGACCTGCACCGGACTAGATGTTGTCGCTGCCAGCGTCAAAGCTAGTCCAGGCAAAAGATCATCAATCTGGTTCGTGCTGCGCGTCACCGCAATCCCATCCACACTGAGTGCAGCATCAGCTGCAGCCACGATCTGATTCGAGCCATCTTGTGTATCAAAATCAGCTAATCCGGATAAAGCCGTTATCCGAAGAGCGCTTTTCTCCCCAGTCTCGGTCATCACTGCTAAGGAAAACGTGCCATCACCCTTGGCCACCACCTGTGCAGTCACTCCGCTTATGGCCGAAAATTTTTTAGCAAGATCATGAAGGCCTGTCTCAGCTCCCGATAGAGTCACGGTTACCGACGCCTTGTCAGAACTTGAAAAAGTTGGACCGGCAGCCCAACTGCCGAAATCAAGCTTTAAACTGCCTTCACCAAGGTCTTGATCAGAGCTTGAGAAGCCTCCAAACTCTAGAACCTGTGCCCGCGCAAGCGCTGCGACTTCGACTAATGCACTACGTTTTTGCAATGCGTTTACGTCCGAAATCTCAACTGCTACGGAGGATGCCTGGGAGGAAGACACATCAAAAGCCAATCCCGCGTTGTCAGCCGACAAAGATCGACGTAGGCTTTCCATGCTTGCTTGCAGTTTGCCCATCTCCGAGATCGAGAGTGTGATCTCTTCTTTGCGGGCGGATATCTGAGCGCGCTTTGGCTCCACTTCGGCTGCAGTCAAGCTCTCGACCAGCTGGGTGATATTGAGGCCTGACCCCTTTGTATTGAGCGCGCTGAGGTAATCTACTGCCATTCCGCCGTCGTCCTTTCCAATGACTGAATCCATAACGACGCTGCGCTGATATGGTTTACCCTGCGCATCTCATTAATACTCGATAGAGATTTCTATTCGGCGATTTCGTTCTCGGCCCTCAGCTGTATCATTGGTGTCGATGGGCTTTGTTTCACCATAGCTGACCGCTTGCATGCGCCCAGGTTGCACCAACCCGGTCGCTTCGATCGATTGCACAACACTGGCAGCGCGCGCAGCAGCAAGATCCCAATTGTCACGGAAAATCCCACTGATCGGCACATCATCGGTATGCCCGGCGACTACGATAGTGCTTTCATCGCTCATCGCAGAAAATGCAATTCGACTCATGATGTCGCGCGCTGCGGCCGTCAAATCGGCAGAACCAGAGGGGAAGGCACCACCTGCACCGATCGTGACAAACACCTTACTGTCAACTTGCTCGACCGATACCAAACCTTCGCCTAGTTCTTGGCGCAAGGCGACGGTTAAACGATCCTTGGCGATAGATGCGCGTTCAGCCTTAGCCTGCGCCTCGGCTTGTTGTTGTTCCACGCGGTCCAGTGTGGCTTGGCCAAGATTTGTCTCGGGTTGGCGTGCTGCAGCTGCAAGTTTGGCAAGTTGTTGTTCGAGGCCACCGAACAAGACCTCGCTTTCGGCTTTGCCACTGGCTTGACGGGCCTCTGCAAGGGCCTGAAGGGTTTCTTCGATCAAGCTGGGCAATTCTTTCTGAGATGTGTCCTCTGAGGGGAAATTGATGACTACGTTCTCACCGGCCATTTCGACCGAGACGTCGCCTGATTGGATAGCGCTTTCGAGTGCGCGCGCCAGTTCTGTGGCATCCATCGCATTGCCAGAGCCACTGGGTTGCTCCCTTGGCGTTGTACCTTGTTCACCGCCTGATCCTTCAGTGTCCCCCTCTTGCCCATCATCGCCACCTTCGGGCGCGGCATCTTCATCGGTCTTGATCTCAAGCTCAGGGCGCTCAAGCTCAGTAGTATCTTGGGTCATTTCGTTGGTAACAGACGGGCTTGGCGAGGGACTGAACTCCATCGAGATGACGGTCGTACCTTTGGGTTGTTCGACTACAGGCACAACACGTTGCACACCGAAGGCGTTTTGCAAAGAGCCAGAAATCTGCTTGAATTTAGGGGTGTTGAATTCGGCAAACGACAAGATGAGCACGAAGAACGCCATGAGTAGTGTAGCCATGTCTGCGAATGTTGCCATCCATGCTGGCGCGCCGACGGGCGGACACTTTGGGCACTCTTCTTCTTCTGGTTCTTCAACCGCCTCAATGGCTTCTGCCATGTGTCAAATCTCCCGTAGGCTCAATATCGACGGATTATGCGGCTTCCAATGCGGCCTGCGCTTTGGGTGGCAAGTTGGCGGCCATCTGGTCTTGGATATTGCGAGGGCTTTCACTGCGGGCAATGCCACGGAGGCCGGTGATCACCATTTCGCGATAACGGACTTCATAAGCGGTGAAGTTCTCGAGCTTCGTCAGCATTGGCATGAATAGCACGTTCGCGATAAACGCGCCGTAAAGTGTGGTCAGCAAAGCCACTGCCATTGCCGGACCGATCGCTTTGGGGTCAGCCATATTCCCAAGCATGAGCACCAGTCCAATCAATGTACCTATCA
>CAYWUN010000146.1:0-2966 GCA_964461315.1 uncultured Aestuarium sp. | reverse complement strand
GGCGTCAAGCTTTCGGTGAACGATTTCATCATCAAGGCCTGTGCTCTCGCGCTTCAGCAAGTCCCCGAGGCGAACGCCGTCTGGGCTGGTGACCGCGTGCTCAAGTTCAAGAAATCGGACGTGGCTGTTGCCGTCGCCATCGAAGGCGGCCTGTTTACGCCCGTTCTCAAGGACTCGGACAGCAAGACCCTCTCCGCCCTTTCGGCAGAGATGAAGGACCTTGCGAAACGTGCCCGTGACCGCAAACTCGCTCCCCATGAATATCAGGGCGGCTCCTTTGCGATCTCGAACCTCGGGATGTTTGGCATCGACAACTTTGACGCCATCATCAACCCGCCGCACTCGGGCATCCTCGCTGTTGGCGCTGGTGTGAAAAAGCCCGTCGTCGGTGCTGATGATCAGATCAAAGTCGCAACTGTTATGTCGGTCACGCTTTCGGTTGACCACCGCGTTATCGACGGCGCTTTGGGTGCGCAACTTCTCGAGGCGATCAAGGCAAACCTTGAGAACCCGATTGGAATGCTCGCTTAAGACCTCGGCACAAACCTTGGAAACGCCTCCGATTTTCGGGGGCGTTTTCGTTTTACATCACCTTTTACGCATCGCTCATTTTATCCGAAGCGAGCGCCAAGCCCCCTGCTGCTCCCAAGAAAATCCACTGGGGGACAATCAGAAGCCCGGCAATTCCATCAAAACTTAACCCAATCGCGATAAAGCTCATTGCAAATCCGAGCCATAAGAAGGCAACAGGACGAAGGTTTCGGCCCGTCCAAAAAACCCAAACAGAATAGACCAGAAACATACTGATAAAATGCCAACAGGCTTGGATCGTTCCCGACACCATCGGTGATAGATCGGCCTCCATCACAGGCAGCAACGTATCAAAAGTGCCGATCCCAATATGTGCGATGGCAGTTACTCCCCCGATCAATGCCGCTCCGATCTTTAAATGCTTCCTATCCATCGTTCTTGCTCCATGCCACCTTACTCGCCCCATGATTGTACACATACAGTAAGGCTCGGCAATTACGAAATCCGATTAAACATTTCATTTACTTGATCTATCGCAAAGTCCTGCCCCGCTCCAATCTCTACACCAAGGGCAACGCAACGACGGAGCCCATGATGGACTGGAAAGCAGAACTCGCCGAGACCACCAATCTAACCAAGACATTTCGCACGCTTCACCCCGAGGCAGGTGCGGCCTTTACCCAGATGCACAAAGCTGCCCTTTCCGAGGGTGCGCTTAGTGTCAAACACAAGGAACTTATGGCCGTCGTGGTCGGCATCATGACCCATTGCGCTGATTGCATCGGCTTTCACATTCGCGGTGCGATCAAAGCGGGCGCAACACGCGAAGAAGTCGCAGAAACCATTGGTCTCTGCGTCATGATGGGCGGTGGTCCTGCCTATATGTATGGGATGAAGGCGCTCGACGCCTACGATCAGCTCTCGGCTTGATCGCCTTTGCAGCGACGTAGCGTCTGATCCATGGCGATGGAGGGCTGGTCACAGCCCGCCTCGCCTACGATCCGCGCAGGCACGCCCGCAACGGTCTTGCAGCACGGCACATCTTCGAGCACGACAGAACCCGCAGCGATACGGCTGCGATCCCCGACCTTGATGTTGCCTAGCACCTTGGCCCCAGCACCAATAAGGACGCCGTTGCCAATCTTGGGATGACGGTCTTCTTCTTCTTTGCCGGTTCCGCCGAGTGTCACCGAATGGAGCATAGACACGTTATCCCCGACCACAGCGGTTTCACCGACAACGATGGAATGTGCATGGTCGATCATAATCCCCTTGCCGATACGGGCAGCGGGGTGAATATCAACGCCAAAAGCCTCGGACACGCGCATCTGAAGGAAATACGCAAGGTCATGACGACCCTCGGTCCAGAGCCAATGGCCAAGACGATAGGCTTGAACAGCCTGATAGCCTTTGAAATAGAGAAGCGGCTGCATATAGCGGTGGCATGCAGGATCGCGGTCAAACACCGCTGCAAGGTCGGCGCGTGCGGCCGCTGTGATCGATGGGTCGGCCTCATAGGCCTCGTCCGCAATTTCGCGCAGGATTTGCTCGGACATATCAGACGATGCCAGTTTCATCGACATACGGTAGGCCAGCGCCCTCTCGAACGAGGGGTGGTGCAAAATGCCCTGATGGAGCAATGCCCCCATGAGAGGTTCGGCGCGCACGGCTTCCTCTGCTTCAAGACAGATGCGGTCCCAAACGGGATCGACAGGAGCAACATTTGTCTTTGGATTAGCCATAGCGGGACCCTCTTTGATATCTCAGTCTAACTTAGATAGCGCATCCGCGCCAAGAACAAAGGTGTGAAGTCGTCAGCTATGCGCCATTTGTTCAAATTTCAAGGGTCACGGGTCTTTTGCATCTCGATCAAAACGTCGAGAACCGTGATCAAAGCGCGGCAACTCCTCTCGGTGTAACGCGTTGAATCGGCGGCCTGATTTTGGTGCATGGAAACCGACATGAGGCTCCCCGTACCATATTCAGGATGCGGCTCACCCTTAGTTTCGCGGTAGTCCTCTGCCTCATCTGCTGCTTGGATCAAATGTTTCAAAAAGGGACGCCATTCAGCATCGGGAAGAGCAAGAACCGCCCGATGCGCATAGTCGATATCTCCTGCAAGAAGAGGCCGCATCAGATACTCACCACAATCTCGGAGGGGAGACCAGGCCCATAGGCCTGCGAGAGCTGCATCACTTGCACCGTCGCCGCGCCCTGTGGAAGGCCTTCAAGCGAGAGGTTCGGGGTTTCGGTCGTGACATCACGCACCAAACTCCCCCCCGAGAAGACTTTGACCTGATAAAGCTCGCTCGCCTCGGCCAGCGGCACCTCATATCCCGTCCAGCTTTCGCCATCGCTCCGAGTTTGTCGCGTCCAACTGAGGTCGATCAATGCGCCGTTCTGTCTGGCGCGAAGTTGGCACACACGAAAGGGTC
>CAYWUN010000145.1:0-3009 GCA_964461315.1 uncultured Aestuarium sp. | reverse complement strand
CCTTCAAGCGTATCAACGGGCGCAAAGAGTGGGAAAAGTTCGGGTGGGCGGCCGCTCATCTCAGGCATCACCTATCATGGCGAGCCATGCATCCTCGTCGATGACCTCGACACCGAGTTCTGCGGCCTTCTTGGCTTTTGATCCAGCACCGGGGCCCGCGACGAGGAGATCGGTCTTGGCGCTGACAGAGCCCGCCACCTTCGCGCCAAGCGCTTCAGCACGCGCCTTGGCTTCCGCGCGGGTCATTTTTTCCAGCGTTCCTGTAAAGACAACGATCTTACCAGAGACCGGGCTATCGGTGGCGGCTTGCCAGGCGACGGGAGTGATTTCCTGCAATTGGGCAACGAGCGCGTCAATCGCGGCACGTTCGGCGTCATTCTGGAAGGCCGAAACCAGACTCTCGGCCATAACCGCACCGACCCCGTCGATAGAAAGAAGCTCTTCCCATTGCGCCGAAGTGGGTTGCACGGCGGTGACGGCCGCCTCGAAGGCCTCCCACGTGCCGAAATGGCGTGCAAGCGTGGTGGCCGCGACCTCGCCGACGTGGCGAATACCCAAAGCAAAGATCAGCCTGTCGAGAGTGATGGTGCGACGGGCATCGATGGCGGCAAAGAGTTTGGTTGTGGAGGTTGCTCCGAAACCGTCACGATTCTTGAGTTTTTTCAGCGGGTTCGCCGCGTCCCGCGCCGCAAGCGTAAAGATATCTGCGGGCGTCTTTACGGGTAGGTCGGGATCGTTGAAGAAGAGTTCAATCTGGCGTGCGCCGAGGCCCTCGATGTCAAAAGCGCCACGGCTGACGAAATGTTTGAGCCGTTCAATGCCTTGAGCGGGACAGACGAGGCCACCTGTGCAGCGCCGGGTGCTGTCGCCTTGTTCACGAATGGCAGGGCTGCCGCATTCAGGGCAGGTCTCGGGGAAGTGAAAGCGTTCAGCCCCTTCCGGGCGGCGCACCAGATCGATCGCGGCGATTTTCGGGATTACATCGCCTGCTCGGTAGACCTGCACCCAATCGCCAATGCGGATGTCTTCACTGCTGCGAATGGGCTGCCCTTTGGAGTCGCGGCCTGCGATGTAATCTTCATTGTGCAGCGTCGCGTTGGAGACGACTACTCCGCCAACGGTGACTGGAGTGAGGCGTGCCACAGGGCTCAATGCGCCAGTGCGCCCGACCTGAATGTCGATTGCCTCCAGCGTGGTCCAAGCCAGTTCAGCGGGAAATTTATGAGCAATCGCCCAGCGGGGCGTCGTCGCGCGAAAGCCGAGACGGGCTTGCAGAGCGAGATCGTTCAATTTGTAAACGACGCCATCGATATCATAGCCGAGTGTGGCACGCTGCTGCTCAATCGATCTGTAATGAGCGACCAGTTCGGTTGGGGTATGGCACAGATGTGTTAGAGGATTTGTTTGAAACCCCAATGCGTTAAGACGTGAAATTGCATCGAATTGAGTTTCTGCAAGAGGTTCGGATAGCGCCCCCCACGCGTAGGCGAAAAAGCGCAAGGGACGCGCCTTCGTGATTTCGGGGTCTAGTTGGCGGAGGCTGCCTGCCGCTGCGTTGCGAGGGTTGGCAAAAGTCTTGGCGCCTTTGGCTTCCTGCTGGGCATTCAGTGCCGCAAAATCCACGTGGCTCATGTAGACTTCGCCACGCACCTCCAAAAGCGCAGGTGCCCCGTGCAACGTTTGAGGAATGTCCGCGATGGTTCGCGCGTTCTCGGTGACGTTTTCCCCCACTTCGCCATCACCACGGGTGGCGGCTTGGACAAGACGGCCGTTTTCATAACGCAGTGAAAGGGAGAGACCATCGATCTTGGGCTCTGCTGTATACGCTAGCCGAGCGTCGGGGCCGACATTTAGGTACTTGCGAATGAAATCATCGAACTCGCCCACATCCTCATCGGAGAACGCATTCGACAAGGATAACATGCGCACCGCGTGAGCGACTTTCCCGAAGCCTTCTGAAGGCGTGGCGCCCACTTGGAGGCTCGGACTATCGCTTCTTTTCAGGTGGGGAAAGCTCGTCTCAATTTCGGCGTTGCGCCGTTTGAGTGCGTCATATTCCGCATCGGACAGGCTTGGCGCGTCTTCGCTGTGATATTGGCGATTGGCCTCTAACAAGAGAGTTGCAAGCCGCGCCAACTCTTGCTGCGCTTCGGTCTTGCTCAGCGACGCGACCGAAGGAAGCTGGTTTTCCGAATACTGCGCCATCTTTAGCTCCCATCACTCCGCAAGAGGTTATGCTAGTGATAGGGATGCAGGCAGGTTTGGTCCAGTGATGGAAGCAGGCCGAGGATCAGGCGCTCGCGGCAAGGCGGCGTGCGGATGAAGTATTGGCAGCCGGCTCGCGCAGTACATAGCCCCTGCCCCATACCGTTTCGATGTAATTCTCACCATCCGTTGCCTGAGCAAGCTTCTTCCGCAGTTTGCAGATAAAGACGTCAATGATCTTCAATTCAGGTTCATCCATGCCGCCGTAAAGGTGATTGAGGAACATTTCCTTGGTCAGCGTGGTTCCTTTACGAAGCGAAAGAAGCTCCAGCATCTGGTACTCTTTTCCCGTCAAATGAACCGTGTTTCCAGCGACATCGACGGTTTTTGCGTCAAGGTTGACGTTCACCTTGCCCGTTCGGATGACCGATTGGGAGTGTCCCTTTGAGCGACGCACAATAGCATGGATGCGCGCGATGAGCTCTTCACGATGGAATGGTTTGGTCAGGTAGTCATCCGCACCACTGCCGAAGCCCTTAATCTTGTTTTCCGTATCGTCCGAGCCAGAGAGGATCAGGATCGGCGTGTCGATGCGCGCGACACGCAACTGGCGCAAGACTTCATGCCCGTTCATGTCTGGCAAACCGAGGTCCAGAAGGATCAGATCGTAGTCATAGAGTTTCGCAAGATCGATCCCTTCCTCGCCAAACTCCGTTGTATAGACGTTCAGGTTTGCATGCGAAAGCATCAGCTCAATGCTTTTCGACGTTGCGGGATCGTCTTCTACTAAAAGAACGCGCATGG
>CAYWUN010000144.1:0-3162 GCA_964461315.1 uncultured Aestuarium sp. | reverse complement strand
TCGTTTGCTTCACTGATAACTGCTCCGAGATACTCCTGTTCACACACTCAGGAGGCAAGGTGATGGGATTTAAGCGCACAATTCAGGCAATCGACACCCACTCAGGTATTCCAATGCGGGTTATTACCGGCGGCGTCGGGCATATTCCCGGAGCGTCGGTCATGGAAAAGATGCGCTGGCTCGAGGCAAATGACGACCAGCTTCGTCAACTCGTTCTGCGCGAGCCTCGCGGCTATCCTGCGCACTGCTGTAACTTGCTCGTGCCCCCGAGCCATCCTGAAGCAGACGCTGGCTACATCATCATGGAGCAAGTTGAGTATCCGATGATGTCGGGTGGAAATACAATCTCTGTTGTGACCGTTCTCTTGGAGATGGGTATCTTGCCGATGAAGGAACCTGTAACCGAACTCACTCTTGAAGCTCCGGCAGGTCTTATCCGTGTGAAGGCCGAGTGCGCGGGAGGTAAAGTAAAGTCTGTAACCTTCCGCAACGTGCCTGCCTTTGCCGCGCATCTTGATGCCGAGATTGATGTGCCCCACCTTGGGAAAGTGCGCGTTGATGTGGGGTGGGGCGGCATGTTCTATGTCATCGCGGATGTGCGTCAATTCAAAGGGCTCGAGCTTATCCCAGAGCATGGGCGCGAAATCGCCCGTATTTCCGCGATGATCCGCCAAGCTGCGCACGAGCAGTTACCTGTCGCGCATCCCGATTACCCTGGTGTCGGTATCACAATCTCGCAGCTCTCGGGCCCCACGGATGATCCCAATGCCGATTGGCGCAATGCAGTTACGATGGCGACTGGGCCTTTGTCGTGGGATGATCCTTCGACTTGGACGGGGGCAATCGATCGCTGCCCTTGTGGCACGGGCACTTGCGCAAAAATGGCTGTGCTGAATGCCAAAGGAGAGCTGCCGCTAGACCAAGATTTCCGACATCAAGGTATCCTTGATACCATCTTTACGGGCCGTTTGGTGGAAGAGGCACAGATCGGGGGGCGCCATGCCGTTGTTCCGACGCTCAGCGGCACCAGCTGGATTTGCGGGATCAACACATTGGTGCTTGATCATGATGATCCATTGCCGAACGGATATCGGATGGGAGACATTTGGGCCTAACCGCTCACCCTCGATGTCTGAGAGCGTTGACCACAATCTCAAACGCCGCCGAGTTTTGACGGCGGTTGGGATAATAGAGGTGAAACCCAGTGAAGGGTTGGCACCAATCGTCTAGCATGGATACCAGCGCGCCAGACGCGATGTGGACCGCGACATCGTCTTCTGGTACAAAGGCGATGCCGTAGCCTGATAAGGCGGCCTCAATCATCGGTGCGACCGAGTTGAAAATCCATGGGCCCTCAACGCGGATACGTAAGGCTCTTCCGCCTTTTTCAAATTCCCAAGCGTAGAGATCACCGCGCGTTCCAAGACGGAGATTGATGCAGCGGTGCGCCGTGAGGTCCTGAGGGACTTTGGGAAGGGTGCGGTTTTTTAAGTAGTTTGGAGAAGCAACGGGGATCAGGCGGCTATCAGGGCCGATCCGCACTGCGATCATATCTTTTTCGAGACTTTCACCGAGGCGCACGCCCGCGTCGAAGCGCTCGGCTGCGATGTCGGTAAAGCTATGATCGGTATAGAGTTCGACTGTGATGTCAGGGAAGTCATGCATTGCGCTGGCGAGCTTGTCCCAAATAAGGCGCGCTGCATGCTCAGAGCAAGTGATCCGCACAAGGCCCGAAGGTTTGCTTTGTCTTTCGGTCAGAGCCGCCATTTCCTCTGCGATGTCTGCCAAGCGAGGCGCAGCCGTTTGCAAAAGCCTTTCGCCTGCATCGGTGAGGGACACACTTCGGGTCGTGCGGGTGAAAAGGCGAACGCCAAGGCTCTCTTCGAGGTCGCGAATTGTCCGGCTGAGAGACGAGGGGGGCAGTCCGAGGCGGGCGGCAGCTTTGCTAAAGCTGTTGTCTCGCGCGACTTCAATAAAAGCCTGTAGTGCTACAAGGTCAGACTTCATTATTGCTCCTGACGCAAAAACTCATGCCGATTATGCAGGATTATCAGGGGAGGGGCTATGGCCTAAATTCAGTTCTATCGAAAGGAAACTTACATGATCCCTATTATTACATTGAATAATGGCGTCGAAATGCCTCGCTTTGGCCTTGGTGTATTTCAAACGCCGCCAGCGGAGACCGAGGCAGCCGTCATGGAGGCGCTTCGACTTGGCTATCCGCTCATTGATACCGCCGCATCCTATGGCAACGAACGCGAGGTCGGCAGTGCGATCAAAGCCTCTGGCCTACCACGCGAAGCGGTTTTTATTGAAACCAAGATTTGGATCAATGATTACGGCTATGATGAAACGCTTCATAGCTTCACCAAGAGTGCTGGTAAGCTTGGTGTCGAGCAGATTGACCTCTTGCTTCTTCATCAACCACTATCGGCGGACTTTGATCGCACTCTTGGTGCCTATCGCGCGCTCGAAACGCTGCTGGCTGATGGCAAGGTCCGAGCAATTGGTGTCAGCAACTTTATGGTCGATCATATGACCCGCCTCTTGGATGTGGCCAAGGTCGTGCCCGCAGTGAACCAGATCGAAGTTCATCCATTTTTCCAGCAGGCTGAGGTTCAGGCGCTGAATGCAAAGCATAACATCCGGAGCCAAGCTTGGTCGCCTATCGGTGGAATTACTTTCTATCGCGGTGGTGAGCGCAGCACGCTGGCCGATCCTGTCATTCTCGATATAGCCAAGGCGCATGACAAAAGTGCCGCGCAAGTGATGTTACGCTGGCATCTTCAGGATGGGCGAGACGTTATCCCAAAATCAGTGAAGCCTGCTCGCATCAAAGAGAACATCGAGATTTTCGATTTTACGCTCTCTGCGGTAGAGATGGCGGCCATTACAGCCCTTGATACAGGGCAGAGAGGTGGTCCTGATCCAGATATGATCAGCGTCGAAAATTTCAGCCGCGAGATTCCAGAGGCGTAATCGGCTGTCCATTTAACCCATTGCTGGGCTTTAGGAATTGAAGAAATGAGCTGTCGCTGGTGGCCTCGCCAGCGGCAGTTTTATTCTGGGGGCGGTTGCTCTCGAAAGAATAGTGATAAATCAAGTTACTTGATTAACTGTGACATCGGTGTCATGACATCGGTGTCACGATTCCATTTGGGC
>CAYWUN010000143.1:0-3242 GCA_964461315.1 uncultured Aestuarium sp. | reverse complement strand
TGTCGGGGATGATGCAGAACTTGCACTTGTGGTTACAGCCCTCAGAAATCTTGAGATAGCTGTAATGGCGCGGCGTGAGCTTGACGCCCGAGGCGGGCAAAAGGTCGATGAACGGATCGGGCGAGGGCGGCACAGCGCTATGCACAGCGTCAAGCACCTGCTCGTATTGATGCGGACCCGTTACGGCGAGGATATTGGGGTGATGCTCGCGGATATAGTCGGGCTCGGCGCCCAAGCAGCCCGTCACGATGACTTTGCCGTTTTCAACAAGCGCTTCGCCGATAGCGTCAAGGCTCTCGGCTTTGGCCGAGTCCAGAAAGCCGCAGGTGTTCACGATCACCGCATCCGCGCCCGCATAGTCGGGGCTGATCTGATAGCCTTCGGCACGAAGGCGCGTGAGGATGCGTTCGGAGTCCACAAGCGCCTTGGGGCAACCAAGGGACACCATGCCGATTGTCGGCTGGCCATCACGTTTCACATCTTCAAAGCGAGGCTTTGGAGCGAGGTCGGGGCGGAGATTGGGCGGGTTCGTGGACATGGGGGCCTCATACGCTGTCACGGGCCTTGCGTGAAGGGGGATTCTGGCGCGCAACGTTACGGTGCTATCGGGCGGGCTTAACTGTTTGGGCTGTATCTCTTGCATTGATGTTTGGGTCGGCGGGGATGGCTTGGCTTTGTCCATTGGGGGCAGGGTAGGCCTTCTCCGCCATGAGCGAGGGATAGCGCATGAACAAGGCAATTACCGATGGACTTCAACTTATGCCAACACCGTTCTCGGCAGGATTGGGCGTTTGGTCGAGCGGCGACGGCACTCCCGGGTCAGATACCTATGCGGGATCGGGGACCGGCGTTTATGTCTCGGCCGACCAGCACTTTGGCGGTTGCCTTGAGGTCTACAAGACGGCGAGCGTGCAAAAGGTCCGCTATATGGGCGAGACGATTATCCTTCCAGGGTGCTATCTGCGCGTAACGGCGCGGGTCAAAGCAATTGCAGGGCCGCTTCCGTCAGTGCGGATTGCGGCTTGGGCCGGTGCAGCTGGCGGTAGTCATGTGTCTGGTCAGCCAGAGTCGGGTCCAGCGACTGCGCTTACAAGTTACGGCCAAGTTGTCGAGATTAGCGCAATTATCGGTACCGGCCATCGCACAGGCGTCGATATGGTTTGGGAAAACGCAATCTATGGTCACTTTGGGATTGATGTGACGGGGACGAATGGCGCAGTCATCCGCGTCGATGACATCGAAATTGAGGACGTCACCGGCGTTTTCCTGCGCGATATGATGGGCGTTGTGGATGTGCGCGACTATGGGGCCAAGGGCGATGGTGTCACGGATGATAGCGCCGCATTTCTAGCCGCCGATGCAGATGCGCGGGGCCGCGAGGTGCTGGTATCCGAAGGCGTCTATCTGCTCTCGCAAGATGTGACGATCACCAACCAAATCCGCTTTGAGGGCAAGCTGGTGATGCCCGCCGAGAGGATTGCGATTTTTCAGAAGAATTATGATTTTGCCACCTACGCTGATGCTTTTGCCGATGAGGACACCGCTTTCCGCAAGGCGTTTCAGGCACTCTTGAACTTTTCCGACCATGAGGGGCTCGATCTGTGCGGACGCAGGATTGAGCTTAAGGGGCCTGTGGATATGCAGGCCGCAGAGGGCAGCCGCACCTCCTTCGCAACGCGGCGTGTCATCCGAAATGGTCAGTTTGAACCCAAAGCGGGTTCTGCTTGGGATACAGATGTTGTCAGCGCACAGGCGAGTTACGCGGCCAACTCGCCCAAAAAGCTTACGAATGTGCAGACCGTTTCGCAGATCCAAGTCGGCTCGCTCGTGGAAGGGGCGGGCGTCGGGCGAGAAATCTATGTCACCGCCGTCGATGTCGGAGCCAAGGAAGTCAGTCTTTCCCAGCCACTTTTCGATGCCGAAGGCACGCAGGTTTTTACCTTCAAGCGCTTCAAATACATGCTCGATTTTTCGGGCTTTGATTACCTAAGCCAGTTTGTCCTCGCTGATATCGACTTCAAATGTGATGGCGTGGCGAGTGCAATCATGCTGGCACGCGAAGGTCTCACCTTTCACATCAGGGACAGTTTTATCGCTAAGCCCAAGGATCGCGGGATAACGTCCATCGGTGGTGGGTGTCAGGGGATGATGATCGACCGATGCCAGTTCATCTCGAACGAGATGCCTTTGAATGTAGCGGACCGCACGACCATTGGGTTCAACGTCAACGCAAATGACGTGAAAATCCGTGACTGCCGTTCGCTGCGCTTTCGCCACTGGGGTGTGCTTTGTGGGGCGGGGAACCTGATTGCGGGGAACCACTGGTTTCAGGATGACAGCGTCCCGAACGGTATTCGAATGGCGGGCCTCGTCTTTACGCTGCCCAACTGCAAGTCGGTGATCAACGGCAACTATATCGACAACAACTTTATCGAATGGACCAACGAGCATGACGCAACGCCTGACCTCGGGGTTCAGTATTCCTTTGGCGGAATGACGATCACGGGGAATATTTTCACGGCCAATGACGTTGCAAGTTGGTTCAAGTGGATTGTGGTCAAACCATATGGCACTGGGCACTTCCTTCACGGCTTTAGCGTGACGGATAACGTGTTTCTCGCGCTCAATGGCAATGTGCAGCGGGCGGAAGGGGTCGATACGACCTATGCCGATCTCGACTTTGGACGGTTCAGGAATGTCACTTTTGCGGCCAATACCTTTAATTCTGTAACGGATGAGGCGGTTAGTCCTGTGCTTATCCAACATACCCAAAGCACGGCGAGCTCTTCGTGGGTGATCGAGACCGCGCCTTATCTGCCCTTTGGTGGTCGTTCGCGCACGGTTGAATCCGTTCTCGCTAATGGCAAGATCAAGGACGCAAGCAACAATGCGGTCTTTGATATGCCCTATGCCGAGAATGGCTATGGGGCGAGCAAACAGCAGGTGAGACTGGTTTGGAGCACCGCGACCAAGGGCAGCGTGAGCTTGCGCGTGCGGGTGGATGCGCCGCTCTAGAGGTTTAAACAAAATGCCCCCACCGATGAACAGTGGGGGCATTTTCTTCTCCTAATTTCAGCTTAGGCGATGTCGAAACGGTCTGCGTTCATGACCTTGGTCCATGCGGCCACGAAGTCGCGGACGAATTTCTCGCCTGCGTCGTCTTGGGCATAAACCTCGGCATAGGCGCGCAGGATCGAGTTCGAACCGAACACGAGGTCAACGCGGCTTGCCGTGAACTTGAC
>CAYWUN010000142.1:0-3450 GCA_964461315.1 uncultured Aestuarium sp. | reverse complement strand
TGCCTTCTACGCGCCACAAGACAACCCAAAATTGGAGTTCTAATCCATGAAGATCGCGTTTATCGGACTTGGAAATATGGGCGGGCCCATGGCCCTTAACCTTGTTATTGCGGGCCATGAGGTCGCAGGCTTTGACCTCGCGGCGAAACCGGACGGAGTTACGATGGCAAACTCCGCGATGGAAGCCGTCAAAGGCGCCGAAGTCGTGATTACTATGCTCCCCAATGGGGCGATCCTGCGCGCTGTGGCCGCTGATGTGATCCCTGCGATGGAACAAGGCGCGGTGCTGTGCGACTGCTCGACAGTTGATGTGGAAAGCGCCCGCGCTGTCGCCTCAAAGTGTGATGAGGCTGGACTACTCGCGCTCGACGCACCTGTTTCGGGCGGAATTGGCGGCGCTTCTGCGGGAACGCTCACCTTTATGGTTGGCGGCACAGACGATGCCTTTGCCAAGGTCAAACCGCTTTTCGACATCATGGGCCAAAAGGCTGTGCATTGCGGTGCTTCGGGCAATGGTCAGGCGGCAAAGATCTGCAACAATATGATCCTTGGCGTCACCATGATCGCGACATGCGAGGCTTTCGCTCTTGCCGACAAACTCGGCCTTGATCGTCAGGCCATGTTTGATGTGGTCTCGACATCATCGGGCTATAGCTGGACGATGAACGCCTATTGCCCCGCCCCAGGCGTTGGCCCAAAGTCGCCAGCCGATAACGGCTACCTCCCCGGGTTTGCGTCCGAGTTGATGCTCAAAGACCTTGGTCTATCACAAATGGCTGCGGAAGCTGTCGACGCAGATACGCCGATGGGCGAGCGTGCGCTCGAGCTGTATCGTAGATTTGTCGAAGATGAAGACGGACGCGGCAAGGACTTCTCGGCTATGCTTCCCCGTTTTGAGAAGCTTAGCCGCAACGCCTAAACATGATATAAGTCAAATACGGGATATGTTGGACATTCTATGATCCCGTCTAGCGACAAACAAATCTGGGGCTTTATCAAATGTTTAAGACAAACGAAGGCAAATTGGACCGCATCATCCGTATCGTCGTCGGCGCAGCATTGATTCTGGGCTACTTCATGAACGGGGACGGCGCTTACAGCTGGCTCTATCTGCTTGGCATCATCCCACTTGTGACGGGATTGATCGGGAGTTGTCCGCTCTACACGATCTTCGGCATCAGCACTTGCCCGATGAAAAAATAAGTTACCCAAAAGAAAAAAGGCGCCTTAGGGCGCCTTTTCTTATTCTGCTGCGATCTTTGATTTGAGCATCGGCCCCAAGTATCGACCTGTATGGCTTGCCTCGACCTTTGCGACATCTTCTGGCGTTCCGGTCGCGACAACACGGCCCCCGCCGTCGCCACCTTCGGGACCAATATCAACAATCCAGTCGGCGGTTTTTACCACGTCCAAATTGTGCTCGATCACTACAACCGTATTGCCCTGATCAACAAGCTCATGCAGAACTTCTAGCAGTTTTCGAACATCTTCGAAGTGCAAACCGGTCGTAGGCTCGTCCAAAATATACAAAGTCCGACCTGTGGACCTTTTTGCCAGCTCTTTCGAGAGCTTCACGCGCTGCGCTTCACCGCCAGAAAGCGTGGTCGCTTGCTGACCCACTTTGATATAGCCGAGACCCACGCGGACAAGAGCATCCATCTTTTCACGGATGCTCGGAACGGCTTTGAAGAACTCTTGTGCGTCCTCAACCGTCATGTCCAAAACATCTGCGATGCTCTTACCCTTGAACTTGATCTCGAGCGTTTCGCGGTTATAGCGTGCGCCCTTGCAGGTCTCGCAGGTCACATAAACATCGGGAAGGAAGTGCATCTCGATCTTGATGACGCCGTCCCCCTGACAAGCCTCGCAGCGGCCGCCTTTGACGTTGAACGAAAAACGTCCTGGCTTGTAGCCGCGTGCTTGTGCCTCTGGTAGGCCCGCAAACCAATCGCGGATCGGCGTAAAGGCCCCAGTGTAGGTCGCGGGGTTTGAACGCGGGGTGCGCCCAATGGGACGCTGGTCAATGTCGATCACCTTATCAAGGTGCTCAAAGCCCTTGATCGTTTCGCAAGGTGAGGGAGTTTCCCGCGCACCGTTCAGCTTCATCGCCGCGTTCTTATAGAGCGTCTCGATGGTCAGCGTAGATTTTCCACCGCCCGACACACCGGTCACGCTGACGAATTTACCAAGCGGGAAATCGACCGTCACATCATGAAGGTTATTGCCCGAGGCCTTGACCACGGTGAGCTGCTTGCCGTTCCCCTTGCGCCGTTCGGATGGAACTGCAATCTCGCGCTTACCCGAAAGATATTGCCCCGTTACAGAATTAGGGTTGGCCGCAATCTCGGCGGGTGTGCCATGGGCGACGACTTGTCCACCGTGAACCCCTGCCCCCGGTCCAATGTCAAATACATAGTCCGCCTCGCGGATTGCGTCCTCATCATGTTCGACCACGATCACAGTGTTGCCCTGATCACGAAGGTTCTTAAGCGTGGTCAAAAGTCGGTCGTTGTCTCGCTGGTGCAAGCCGATGGACGGCTCGTCGAGCACGTAAAGAACCCCAGTGAGGCCTGAACCGATCTGGCTCGCCAGACGAATACGCTGGCTTTCCCCCCCAGACAGCGTGCCTGCATTGCGGCTGAGCGTCAGGTAATCGAGCCCCACGTTATTGAGGAACCCAAGACGCTCGCGGATTTCCTTGAGGATTGCGCGGGCAATCTCGTTTTTCTGGTTGGTAAGGCTGTCCGGAACGGTTCCGATCCAAGCATATGCCTCTTTAATCGACATCTGAACGACTTGGCCGACGTGAAGGCCAGCAATTTTAACCGCCAGCGCCTCTTCGCGCAGACGGTATCCGCCGCAGGAGCCACAAGGACGGTTGTTTTGATATTGCTCGAACTCTTCGCGCACCCAAGAGCTATCAGTTTCGCGATAGCGGCGCTGCATGTTCGGAATCACGCCTTCAAACGGGCGGGCGACCTGATAAACGCGCCCGCCTTCGTCATAGCGGAACTGGATTTCTTCTTTGCCAGAGCCGTAGAGGAAGACGTTTTGCGCGACCTCCGGAATGTCCTTCCAGCGGGCATTCTTGTTAAAGCCATAGTGCTTGGCAATTGCCTCGATCGTCTGGAGGAAATAGGGCGACTTGCCCTTTCGCCACGGGGCAATCGCGCCATCGGCCACCTTGAGCGTCACATCGGGAACGACGAGACGTTCGTCAAAGAAGAGCTCGACGCCAAGGCCATCACAGGACGGACAGGCACCGAAAGGTGCGTTAAACGAAAAGAGACGCGGTTCAATCTCGGGGATGGTGAAGCCGCTTACCGGACAGGCGAATTTTTCTGAGAAGGTAAAGCGTTCTGGATCACCTTCGCTCGGCGCCGTCTCAAGGATTGCAATCCCGTCCGCCAGATCAAGCGCGGTGCGCAAACTGTCGGCAAGTCGTGTCTC
>CAYWUN010000141.1:0-3655 GCA_964461315.1 uncultured Aestuarium sp. | reverse complement strand
CCCGCCGTTCCTCCGCCAACAATGGCGATATGCAAGGGGGGCTGGCCGTCTGCTGCGGTCATCTTATGCTACCTTCTTCTTGGAACCTCCCGAAATCCATTCGGGAAGCCATGCGCCGTGCGCTTCGATCAATTCGTCCACCATCTCCCAGATTTGGTCGAGGTCAAGCTCTGCGCCCGTATGGGGGTCCATCATGGCGGCGTGATAGATGTGCTCGCGGTTCTCGGTGAGGAGCGCCTTGACGGTCAATTCCTGCACGTTGATGTTCGAGCGCATGATCGCTGCAAGTTGCGGCGGAAGGTTCTCGACGCGGGTCGGCTGAATGCCGTTGCGGTCCACAAGGCAGGCGACTTCCACGGCGCAGCCTTCGGGCAGGGCAGGGATGTAGCCCTTGTTCGCGACGTTGCCGTAGATCACGCTTGGCGTTCCGGTCCAGACCGAGTTGATAATCTCGGAGGCATATTCGACCGAGTTCGGCACTTCGATGCTGTCCGAGGTCTTGTATTCCTCAAGCTGGTCTTTCCACCGTGCGATCTGCTCGACGCAGCGCTTGGGGTATTCATCCAGTGGGATACCAAAGCGCTCGATGATGTCGTCACGGCCACGCTTGATGAACCACGGCACATATTCGGCAAAGTGCTCGGAGCTTTCGGTCGCGAAATAGCCGAGGCGCTTCATCATCTCATAGCGCACTTTGTTCGGGCAGCGTGGGTTCCAGCTGCTTTCGGGGCGCGGATAAACGCCGTCCGCATAGCCCTTTTGGAGAGCTGGGTAGAGATCGCGATAGGTGCCGTCCTCCATGATTTCCTCGAACTTGAGGAAATAGGCGACGTGGTTGATGCCTGCCGAGAGATAGCGGATTTTGCTGTCGGGGATTTGGAGGTCGCTGGCAAGCTCATGCGCTGTATGCTGGACGGAATGGCAAAGGCCGACCTGCTTGATATGTGGGTACTTCGCCGCAATCGCCCAAGTGTTGATTGCCATCGGGTTCACATACTGAAGCATCAGCGCGTCAGGGCACACATCGGTCATATCTTCACAGATGGACCAAAGGTGCGGCACGGTGCGAAGACCGCGCATAATGCCGCCAATGCCTAGAGTGTCAGCAATGGTCTGGCGAAGACCAAACTTTTTCGGGACCTCAAAGTCCGTCACGGTGCAAGGTTCATACCCGCCGATCTGGAACGCGACGACGACGAAATCTGCGTCTGTCAGGGCTTCGCGCTGGTTGGTATGGAGCGAGTGTGTCGCGCCTGCACCGATGGAGGAGACCAGCTTTTCAAATACGATCTCGCTTTCCTTGAGGCGCTGTTCGTTGATGTCCATCAGTGCGACATGCGAATTGGCCAGAGCGGGACGCTGCAGCACGTCACCGATAATGTTCTTCATAAAAACCGTGGATCCGGCGCCGATGAAAGCGATTTTTGGATGTGCACGCATAAGATTTTCCTTCTTAATTCACCGCCCCGTCAGGCGGCTGTGACGTTGAACGCAGCGTTGACAAGACGCTGGGTGTATTCGGATTGAGGGGTTTCGAGGACCTGCGCGGTGGGACCGGCTTCCACGACATTGCCGTGCTGCATCACGATGACGTTGTGACAGAGCGCTTTGACGACTTTGAGGTCGTGGCTAATGAACATGTAAGTGAGGTCGTGCTTTTCGCGAAGGTCACGAAGGAGGTCGATGATCTGCGCCTGAATGGACAGATCGAGCGCAGAGGTCGGCTCGTCGAGAAGAATGAACTCTGGCTTGAGAGCGATTGCACGGGCGATCGCAAGACGCTGGCGCTGGCCGCCCGAAAACTCGTGCGGGAAGCGCTGCATCGCGTCGCGCGGCATTTGCACATCCTCAAGTGCTTTGGCCACCATCTCTTCACGTTCGGCTGCATTCGCGCCGATCCCGTTTACGATGAGACCTTCCTCGATGATTTGCTGGATGATCATGCGCGGATTGAGCGAAGAGAAGGGGTCTTGGAACACCACCTGCATCCGCGTGCGCATCGGTCGAAGCTCTTTGCGGCTAAGTGTGCTGATGTCCTTGCCGTCAAAAAGGATCTGCCCGCCATTCGCGTCTTGCAAGCGGATCATCGACATGCCGAGCGTAGTCTTGCCAGAGCCAGACTCGCCGACGATCCCAAGCGTCTCGCCTTTGCGGAGCGTGACGTTTAGGTTGTTCACCGCGACGAGCTCGGTCTTCTTGCGGCTGAAGAGCCCGCCGTAAGCAAGTGTAAAGGCCACCCGCATATCTTTGGCTTCCATGAGCACGGGTGCATTGGGGTCAAGAGGTCCGGGGCGGCCCTTTGGCTCGCTCGCCAAAAGGTGCTTGGTGTAGGGGTGTTGCGGGTTCGAGAAGACCTCTCGGGTGACGCCGCGCTCCACCACTTCGCCATAGCGCATCACGACCACAACGTCCGAGGTCTTTTCGACCACAGTCAAGTCATGGGTGATCAGGATCACCGCCATATTGTGGCTCTTTTGTAGGTCTTTGAGGAGCGTCAGGATTTCCGCCTGCACCGTCACATCAAGAGCGGTGGTCGGCTCGTCTGCGATCAGGAGGTCAGGCTTGTTTGCTAGCGCCATCGCAATCATCACGCGCTGGCGCTGTCCGCCCGACATTTCATGAGGGTATTGGCCTAGCCGCGCTTCTGGATCGGGAAGCTGAACCTCTTTAAAGAGACGCAGCACCTCTTCCTTAGCTTCTTTCTTGGGCATGGGGCGGTGAACCTGAATGATCTCGGCCACTTGATCGCCGACCGTATAGATCGGGTTGAGCGAAGTGAGAGGCTCCTGGAAAATCATTGATATCCGATTGCCGCGAATTTTTTGCATCTGGAGCTCGGAGAAGTTCGAGATGTCCTCTCCGTCGAACCAGATTTTGCTGTCCGCGCCGACGCGGGCGTTTTCTGCAAGCATCGACATGATGGCGCGAGCCGTCACCGATTTGCCAGAGCCGGACTCCCCGACCACGGCCAAAGTCTTGCCGCGTGCGACTTCGTAAGAGATGCCGCGCACTGCATTGACTGTGCCTGTGACCGTTTTGAAGTCGACGACAACGTTTTCGATTTTGAGCAAGGGATCAGTCATTGGAATAAGGGTCCATTGCGTCGCGCAGGCCGTCGCCAAAGGCGTTAAAGGCCAACACGGAAATTACGATCATACCGACTGGAGCCATGAGCCACGGCGCAGAGGCAAACGATTGGAAGTCGCGCACCTGATTGAGCATAGAGCCCCAGCTCACCATCGGGGCCTGAACCCCAACGCCGAGGAACGAAAGGAAGCTTTCCAAGAGGATCACTTCGGGGAGCTGGTAGGTCGCCCAAACGATAATGTGTGACGATGTGTTCGGCACGATATGTCGTCCAATAATCCGGCGATCCGAAGCGCCCACGGCTATAGCGGAGCGCACATATTCCATTGAGCGGATCGAGATCACTTTGCCGCGCAGTTCGCGGCTCAGGTCCGCCCAGCGGAGCAGCACGAGGATCGCCGCGAACATGATAAAGATACTCATCGGTTCTGCGCGGCGCGGCAGGATGGCAACCAGCGCAAGGTAGAGCGGCAGGTCGGGGAATGACTTTACGAATTCGACGATCCTCTGAATGATCATATCAAAGCGGCCGCCGAAATATCCCGAAGCAACCCCAACAATCGTGCCG
>CAYWUN010000140.1:0-3675 GCA_964461315.1 uncultured Aestuarium sp. | reverse complement strand
TGGGTGTTATCAACGCAGCATCGATTGCGGCGCATCCCAAACTCGAAGGATTTGTGCTTGGCACAAATGACCTCGCCAAAGATTTGAACACGCGAAAGTCAGAGCGCCGCGAACCCCTGATTTACGCGCTTGAAGCCTGTCTCCTCGCTGCGCGCGCTTACGGCAAAATTGCGCTCGATGGCGTATATAATGCGTTTAAGGACGAAGAAGGGCTTGCGGCTGAATGTGAGCAAGGTCGCGACATGGGATTTGATGGCAAGACCCTCATCCACCCCGCTCAGGTTGAGATTGCCAACCGCGCCTTTGGTCCGTCCGAGGCAGAAATTGACCTAGCAAAGCGCCAGATTGCGGCCTTCGAAGAGGCCGAAAAGAATGGCCAAGGTGTCGCCGTGTTGGATGGTCGCATCGTTGAGAACTTGCATATTGTCACCGCTCAGGCAACGCTCGCAAAAGCAGCAGCAATTGCCGAGTTGGAATCGAAATGACACTTCTTATTTTGGGGCTTCTCCTTTGGAGCATCCCACATCTTTATAAACGTATCGCCCCCGCGCAGCGCGCAAGTCTGCCTGACGGCATGGCTAAGGGCATTGTCACAGCGGCAAGTTTTGCCGGTATCGCCCTCATGGTGATCGGCTATGACAGTGGCGCCGCAGAATGGGCCTATACTCCGCCGAGCTGGGGTAAGCACGCCAATAACTTGTTGGTTCTGATAGCAGTTTATTTCGCGGCGGCCTCGGGCATGAAAACGGCCTTGGCTCGTAAACTTCGCCATCCGCTTTTGATGGCCGCAGTGATTTGGGCGGTTGGGCATCTTTTGGTGCGCGGCGACTGGATGTCGATTGTTCTTTTTGGCGGACTTGCCACTTGGGCCATCCTATCGATGGTTCTGATCAATATGCGCGAGCCGAGCTGGACGCCGCCGAGCGCTGCACCGAAAGGCAAAGAGATCGGCGCCGCCGTAGGTGCGATCCTTGTCACCGGCGTGATCGGTTACATCCATATCCTTCTTGGTTTGAACCCGTTCGGAGCCTGACATGCTTGCATATAGATTTCTTACCGAGGACGACACCTCGGCCTTTTGCCACAAGGTGACAGAAGCTCTTTCCAAGGGCTGGTCACTTCACGGTCAGCCAACCTATGCCTTTGACGCCGCGCGCGGTGTGATGCGCTGTGGTCAGGCCGTCGTCAAAGAGGTCGAGGGGGAGTACTCCCCAGACGTTAAACTAGGACAACTATGACCAAAACTAATCCGGGCCGTTTTTTCGAAGATTATGAACTAGGGCAGGTAATTCGTCACGCTGTCCCGCGCACCATCGCAGAAGGAGAGCGAGCACTTTACCACGCCCTTTATCCGGCGCGGGGCGCTTTATATTCATCGGATGTTTTTGCGGCGTCTTGTGGTTTCGAGGGGTCGCCCATCGACGACCTGATCGCGTTCCACGTTGTCTTTGGCAAAACGGTTCCGGATATTTCGCTAAATGCCGTGGCCAATCTCGGCTATGCCGAGGGCCGCTGGCTTCAGCCAGTTTACCCTGGTGATACGCTGCGCTCCGAGAGTCAGGTCATAGGCCTGAAGCAAAACTCGAACGGCAAATCAGGTGTGGTTTACGTTCACACGCGTGGGTTCAACCAGAACGACGATATCGTGCTCGAATATGTGCGTTGGGTCATGGTGCGCAAAGGCAACCTCGATGCACCCGCGCCTGAGACTGTGGTCCCTGATCTACATTCCGTCGTGCCTGTCGAGGCGCTCGCCATTCCACAAGATCTCGATTTCTCCAATTATGACTTCGAACTGTCAGGCGAACCCCATCGCTGGGGCGACTACGAGGTCGGCGAAATTATCGACCACGTTGACGGTGTTACGGTCGAAGAAGCTGAGCACATGCTTGCAACGCGGCTTTGGCAAAACACCGCCAAAGTGCATTTCGATGCGACCAACCGAGAAGATGGCAAGCGTTTGATCTACGGTGGACATGTCATTTCAATGGCGCGTGCTCTGTCGTTTAATGGTTTAGCAAACGCTCAGATGATCGTCGGACTAAATGGTGGTGCGCATGCGAACCCGTGCTTCTCAGGCGATACAATTCGTGCGTGGTCGGAAGTACTTGATAAAGCCGAAACCGATGCGCCTGGGGTTGGCGCGATCCGACTTCGCCTTGTTGCGACGAAGGGTGGCAAGGTTGGCGAATTGCGCGGTGAGGACGGCAAGTATCTCCCCGAGGTACTACTTGATCTTGATTACTGGGCGCTCATGCCGATCTGATGAATCTTCCAAAAGCGACGGTTTACAGCTGATTCACTCCGAGTTTGTCATGTTGAAGAATGTGATAACCTGAGTAAAAAACTCATATAACATTTTGTGATCACGCGGGTAAAACCTGTGATCACAAAGACGCCTGTTAACGCTAAAGAGGCATTTTTTGGCCTTCGAGAGTTATTCCAAAGCGTGACAGAGCCGTAATAATGCGGCAGAAGCATTGCGATGGCCAGTGCGCGCCTGCGCGAGCGAGGCCCAACGAACAAGGGGAATACAATGGCTGAAAACTCAAAGGGCGTTCAACGTCCGCTTTCGCCCCACCTGCAAATCTATCGCTGGCACATCCCGATGCTGACGTCGATCCTGACGCGCATCACGGGCAATGCATTGATCGTCTCTACGTTCCTCGTCGTTTGGTGGCTTATTGCCGCTGCCACGAGCGAAGCCTATTACGATCTGGCGAATGGCATCCTGACAAGCTGGATTGGCGATATCGTTATGACCTTATCGCTTTTGGGGGTTTGGTATCACTTTCTCGCTGGTCTGCGTCACCTCTACTACGATGCAGGTAAGGGCCTCGATATCCCGACCGCTGAAAAGCTGGGTTGGGCTTGTCTCATTGGTTCGGTCGTGCTGACCATTCTCACCATTGTTATCATCTGAGGGGGATAGAATGCGTTATCTTACCGCCCGCAAGCGTGCTGAAGGCAAGGGCGCCGCTCATTCCGGCACCGAGCATCACTGGTCCATGCAAGTAAGCGCCGTTGGCCTTGCTCTGATCGTTCCGACCTTCCTCTATATCTTTGGCAAAGCGCTCGGCAGCGATTATGCCACTGTGACCGAAACCTTCTCGCATCCGATCCCTGCGATCGTGACAGCGCTTGTTCTGGTTTTCGGCCTCAAGCACTTTAACCGTGGTTTTGAAGTCATGGCGCAGGACTACTTGCGCGGCTCGTCGCTTAAAGCGGCTATCATGTTCATGACCGCCTTCACTTATGGCCTCGCCGCAACGGGCCTCTTTGCTCTGGCAAAGCTGGCTCTGTAAGGAAAAAGATCGATGGCAGCTTATCAATACGAAACACATGAATACGACGTTGTAGTCGTCGGCGCCGGTGGTGCTGGTCTGCGCGCGACCCTTGGTATGGCAGAGCAGGGGCTTCGCACCGCTTGTATCACCAAAGTTTTCCCGACCCGCTCGCACACTGTGGCGGCTCAGGGTGGTATCGCCGCTTCGCTCGGCAATATGGGCCCTGACAGCTGGCAGTGGCACATGTACGACACCGTAAAAGGGTCGGACTGGCTTGGTGACACCGATGCTATGGAATACCTCGCACGTGAAGCTCCCAAGGCCGTTTACGAGCTCGAGCACTATGGCGTGCCATTCTCGCGCACCGAAGAAGGCAATATCTACCAGC
>CAYWUN010000139.1:0-3680 GCA_964461315.1 uncultured Aestuarium sp. | reverse complement strand
GCAAAATCATGCGCCGCATCCTGCGCAAAATCGCCGAGAACGACACTGGCAGCCTCGGCGACACATCAACACTCGCTGACCCGTCGGTTGTGGAAGATTTGATCGCAAATTCGCTCCACGCGAAAGGCTAAGCGCCAATACGGCGCCCTTCCAAAAGGGGGCCATGAACGTGCAAAGGCCCGCCTCGGCGGGCCTTTTCCTTTGGGTAAAGCCGATCAAAAGTGATCCGCCGCGCAACAATCTTGCTTACCCAAGCGTCATTTTGCGTGAACGCAATGCTTTTCTCCCAGATATTGTTAGCGTATAAGCGCTGTCACATCTGTCCTGGATTGGCTCCACTAAATGGGCAGCAAAGCGTAACAGGCAATGGCCGAGGAACACATGAGCAACAAAAATCACGATAACGATGTAAGCTTTATCAAGGCGTTGGCCGAGCTTCTGCGTGAAAACGATCTGACCGAGCTTCAGGTCAAGCGTGAATATGGCGACAACGATAGCCTGAACGTCCGCGTCAGCCGCCAGACCCAAGTCGTCACCCAAGTTTCCGTTCCCGCGGCCTCTGCACAAGTTGCCGCCGCTCCCGTAGCGGCCTCTGCTTCTGCACCGGCTGCCGCTGCTTCGAACGATGATCCTGCGTCGCACCCTGGTGCTGTCACCTCACCGATGGTCGGCACCGCCTATCTGGCATCCGAGCCGGGTGCCACGCCCTTCGTTAAAGTTGGCGACACCGTTGCGCAAGGCGACACCGTGCTCATCATCGAAGCCATGAAGACCATGAACCAGATCCCTGCTCCTAAAGCAGGCAAGATCAAGCGTATTCTTGTCGACGACGGCTCGCCGGTCGAGTTCGGCGCTCCGCTCCTGATCATCGAATAAGGGCGAACCGATGTTCGATAAAATCCTTATTGCCAACCGTGGCGAGATCGCACTCCGCGTGGTCCGTGCTTGCCGCGAGATGGGCATCAAATCAGTCGCGGTCCATTCGACCGCTGACGCTGATGCAATGCATGTGCGGATGGCCGACGAGTCCGTTTGTATCGGCCCGCCCTCTTCGGGTGCCAGCTACCTGAGCTTCCCTGCCATCATTTCGGCCTGTGAAATCTCTGGCGCTCAGGCGATCCACCCAGGTTATGGCTTTCTATCCGAAAACGCTGCATTTGTGCAGATTGTTGAGGATCACGGCCTAACCTTCATTGGCCCCTCGGCAGAGCATATCCGTCAGATGGGCGACAAGATCACCGCCAAAGACACCGCCAAAGCGCTCGGCATCCCCGTTGTGCCTGGTTCTGACGGCGGCGTTCCTGACCTCGAGACAGCTAAGAAGGTCGCCGCTGACATGGGCTATCCCGTGATCATCAAGGCAACCGCTGGTGGCGGTGGTCGCGGCATGAAGGTCGCGCTCTCTGAAAAAGACATCGAGACCGCATTCCGAACCGCTCGCTCCGAGGCCAAGGCTGCCTTTGGCAACGACGAAGTCTATATGGAGAAGTACCTCCAAAAGCCGCGTCACATCGAAATTCAGGTTTTTGGTGACGGTCAGGGCAATGGCGTTCACCTTGGCGAACGTGATTGCTCGCTCCAGCGTCGCCACCAGAAGGTGTTCGAAGAGGCCCCCGGCCCGTGCATCACCGAAGAAGAGCGCGCGCGCATTGGTAAGATCTGCGCAGATGCCATTGGCAAGATGGGCTATTCGGGCGCAGGCACGATCGAGTTCCTTTATGAAGATGGCGAGTTCTATTTCATCGAAATGAACACCCGTCTTCAGGTGGAACACCCCGTTACCGAAGGCATCTTTGGTGTTGATCTCGTGCGTGAACAAATCCGCGTGGCCTCTGGCCTGCCGCTTTCGTTCACCCAAGACGATCTTAAGATCAACGGCCACGCGATCGAGGTTCGTATCAACGCGGAACGTCTTCCGAACTTCTCGCCCTGTCCGGGCAAGATCACCCAGTATCACGCCCCGGGCGGTCTGGGTGTTCGGATGGATTCGGCGCTCTATGACGGCTATTCGATCCCGCCCTATTACGACAGCCTCATTGGTAAGCTGATCGTGCATGGCCGCGACCGTCCCGAGGCGCTTGCTCGTCTCAGCCGCGCTTTGGGCGAACTTATCGTCGATGGCGTAGATACCACTGTACCGCTCTTCCACGCTCTTTTGCAGGAAGAGGACATTCACACGGGTAATTACAACATCCACTGGCTTGAAAAGTGGTTGGCCGCTAACTTGAACGGCTAAGTCACGCTTCAGATTTTGAAACGCCCGCGACCTGCTCGCGGGCGTTTTGCTTTGGGGACTTCAAAGTTTATCGCAGTTCACTATGTTAGCCTGATGAAAGACACGCCCGCCCTGACACCTGAACTGCTTCTCCACGCCTACTCCGTAGGTGTCTTTCCGATGTCAGAGGGGCGCGATGACCCCGAGATATTCTGGGTCGAACCGCGTCTTCGTGGCATCTTCCCGATGGATGGGTTTCATATCTCTCGCTCACTTGCCAAGCATATGCGACAAGAGCCATTTCAGATCAGCTTTGACGCTGCATTTCGCGAGGTCATGCTTGGTTGTGCCGACCGAAGTGAGACGTGGATCAGCGAAACGATCCTAAATCTTTACTGCGAACTCTTTGAACTTGGGATTGGTCATTCCATTGAAGTTTGGGACAATGGCGAACTCGTTGGCGGCGTTTATGGCATCATGCTTGGGAGTGCATTCTTCGGTGAAAGCATGTTTTCGAAACGCACCAATGCCTCAAAAATAGCGCTCGCCTATTTGATCGACCGCCTGCGCACTGGAGGTTTCACGCTTTTTGATACACAATTTCTGACGCCTCACCTCGCTTCGCTCGGCGCGATTGAGATTGCCAAATCAGACTATAAAAAACGCCTCAAAGCGGCTCTAGCGCTTGAGGCGGATTTTCACGCGGCGGGAGATACGATCCCCTCCGCTTATGAAGTGATACAGCGAAGCATCCAGACGTCATAACGCGGATGGTCCATCGCATTGAGCGCCGGCGCAGACGCAAGCATCCATCCCTGAAATACCGGGGTTTGATCATCGCGGTAATGGATCACCAACTCGCCATAGGCGTCGCTGAGCGGGTTATCTGACGGATAGCGGCATTCATTGAGCTGAACAGTCAGGTGCCCAACTGTGCCACTCTGCCCTTCCGAAAGCTCGAGATCGGTCGTTGTTGCCGTGACCTTATCCAGCACACGAATAACACCGCCAGTCGCAGTCGCTACATCCTGCGCAACAACATTCGTTGCGACGAACGCTAAAGCTAGAGTTGGAAAACGAAGGCGCATCTAAAAGGCAAACAGCAGCCCTTATTCGGGCTGCCATGCCTCGTAATCAGCACGCGGAGCAGGCTCTGGGCGACGGATCGAACCGATCGGAGCATAGGCCTGCGCGGTGCCGGTGAGGTTCTCTTGGTGCGGCTTTTCCCAAGTCTTATGGGCAAGCGGCTTTTCTGACGGGGTTTGATCCCAAGTGCGGTGCAGCCAGCCGTGCCAATCGGGATTGATACGCGATGCTTCGATTTCGCCGTTGAAAATCACCCAGCGCTTCGAATCGTCCTTGGTGCGGTAGTAGACGTTGCCCTGATCATCCTCGCCCACTTTGACGCCTTTGCGCCAAGTGAAGAGTTGAGTGCCAAACGTCTGACCATGCCACCAGGTCAGTG
>CAYWUN010000138.1:0-3738 GCA_964461315.1 uncultured Aestuarium sp. | reverse complement strand
CCGGACGTCGGCACGCACAAGCACGCAGGGGTCTGCAGCCGCTGCGACGCTGCACTGGGTTAAAGATCGGGGCGCCTTCGGGCGCCCTTTTCGTTTCATGGGAACAGGATTAGCATTTCGCCAAAGAGGGAGGCATCGATGACACCAGAAAAACTGCGCGAGATTTACGGCTACCCTGCGGAGATTCCCGCAAACAAAGAGATTTTCGCGCTGGACAGGCATTGCCGCGAATTCATCGCGCAATCGACCTATCTGGTGATGGCGACCTCGAACGGGGTCGATCTGGACATCTCGCCCAAGGGGGACCCCAAAGGCTTCGTACAGATCGAGGATGACAACAACCTGCTGATCCCCGACCGCCCCGGTAATGCGCGGATCGACGGGCTACTAAATATCATCGCCCACCCCAAGGTCGGGCTGCTGTTCACCATTCCCACCGTGGCCGAGACGCTGCGGATCAATGGCCGCGCTGAAATCCTTGATGATCCGGACATCTGCGCCCACTTTGCCATCAACAACCGCAACCCGAAAACCGTGCTGCGCGTGACCGCCGAGCAGATTTTCCTGCATTGCGGCAAGGCGTCCGTGCGCGCTGGCCTATGGAAGACTGAAACTTGGCCGGAAACGCGGCCTGTCGCGACGCTTTATGAAATCATTCAGGACCACGCCAAGGTACAAGTCCCAGGGACGGACCAAGCCGCCGTCGATAAACGCTATCTGGACACGCTTTACTGAATGATTACCGTCGTCACCACCGCCGAAGACCGCCAAGCCTGCTACGACATCCGCACGACTGTTTTTGTGCAAGAGCAGAATGTGCCGCCTGAGCTTGAGCTTGACGAGCTTGAGGACCAATGCGTGCATTTTCTCGCGCGGGAGAACGGTGTCCCTTTGGGCACCGCGCGTCTTCTTGATCGAGGTTACGCCAAGGTGCAGCGCGTTGCGATCATGAGGGACGCGCGTGGAACTGGGCTCGGGCGACGCTTGATGGGTGCGGTCTTGGCACATGCAAAAGGCGCAGGGTTCACCGAGGCGCGTCTTGATGCGCAGGTCTCGGCCATTGCGTTTTATGAAAGGCTTGGTTTTGTGGCAGAGGGGCCTGAGTTTGATGACGCGGGGATTGCGCATCGACTTATGAAAAAGGGACTTTAGCCGTCCTTGCCATATCTGATTTGCTGGAGTGCACCAGCGCTGATCAGATAGATCGAGGTGATCACAAGGCCATAGTGTGCCCAACTTTCGGGGTGAAAGCCAACCGAGGCAGCCCATCCCGCAAACCCTGTCCATGCAAGCGCCATCGGTAGCGTCACGATGCGCCATCGCGCCGTGCGAACGGGGTGCACAAATTTAATCGGTAAGAACATCGTCACGGCCAACACCACTACGAGTGCAAGGATGACCCAAAAGTTTGGTTGAAGTGCAAAGAGCACCAATACGACCATGTTCCAGCAGCCCGGGAAGCCAGAGAAGCTATAGTCTTTGGTTTTCATGCGGGTGTCGGCGAAATAGAGCGCCGAAGTGAAGGTAATCACGATGATTGCGATCCAGCCTGTCCAGCCCGGTAGGAGGCCCGACTTAAACAGGGCAAAAGCGGGCACGAACACATACGTTAGATAGTCAATCACCAAATCGAGCAATACACCGTCGAACACAGGCGCATTGACTTTGACGTGGTAGCGCCTTGCCAGTGGGCCATCGATGCCATCGACGAAAAACGCCACGACGAGCCACATGAACATTTCGTTCCACAGACCGTCTACGGCGGCAAGCATCGAGAGCATCGCGAAAACCGCACCTGTTGCGGTGAAAAGATGCACGAGGAGGGCTTTGCGTTCGATCGTCATTGGTTTTCTCAGTTCGATTGGGCGTGAGGATGGGCGCGGTTGTAGACGTCCATCAATCGTGCCGTATCGACGGCGGTGTAGGCTTGGGTCGTAGAGAGTGATGCGTGTCCAAGCAACTCTTGAATTGTCCGAAGATCACCTCCGGCGTTCAAGAGATGGGTCGCAAAGGAGTGGCGCATCGCGTGCGGTGTCGCGGAGGATGGAAGACCGAGTTGCATTCGAGCCTGCTCCATGACTTTTTGAATGGCGCGAGGGTTGAGGGCACCACCGCGCGCGCCCCGAAACAATGGCTCGTCATGCGAGAGATCAAAGGGGCAGGCGCGGACGTATTCGGCAATCGCAGATTTGGCGACGGGGAGCACAGGAACCAGCCGTTCCTTGCCGCCTTTGCCGACGATCCGCAAAACGTCTCTGAGCGGGTGGGCGGCACCCGTGAGGCCGAGCGCTTCGGAAATACGTAAACCGCAGGCGTAGAGTAAGGTAATCACAGCGACGTCGCGTGAAGCGATCCAAGGCTCGAGGGATTGAAGTTCGACGGTGGACAGCATGTTCGAGGCGGCATCAGGCGCGAGCGGACGCGGGAGCTTTTTCTGGAACTTGGGTGCGCGAGTGGAAAGAACGGCGGTGGGTTCAAACCCTTCGCGTTCCGAGAGCCAACGATAGAATGTTTTTACCGCAGACAAAGCACGGGCCAGAGATCGCGCCGAAATTCCACGACCGCGCTCATGAGCCATCCATGCGCGCATGTCACTTACCGTGAGCCGCGAAATCGGGCCTAGGCCCTGCTGTTCGCCGTGATGATGTGACATGAAGCCCAGAAACCCGAGCACATCTGTCTGATAGGCTTTTATCGTGTTGCCCGACACGCCGCCGATTGCACGGGCATGGGCTAGCCAATCATCAAGTGACTTGGTGAGCGCCGGAGAAAGCACCGCTTAGCCGAGCCAGCGGCGCATCGCACGTTCAAAGACGCCGCCGAAGAAAGCGAGCAGATCAGTGCCCTGAGCCTGATTGAATTGATGCGGGTCTTCGGAACCCATCAAGAGCATTCCGGGGAGGCGACCCTCGCCGAAATCGAGGACGAGGCACGCTTCGGAGCGAATGAAATCTGCTTTGTCGCCAAAGAGCGAGTCTTTGGTCGGCTGAACTTGGCGAAGTGTGACTTGGCGAAGCGGTGTATTGCGGCCTTGGGTGACATAAGTTTCAACATACCCTGGCTCGGCGACCGCGAGAACATCGCCCAATTTGCGAAGTGCAGGGTCTTCGGCCTTGGAAACGGATTCCAGAACGAGCCGGATCGAATCGACGCGGAGAATATCAGCAACTTCGCCCGAGAGATCGCCTAGGAAGTCCTCAAATTTAGTTGGTTCCATCATGCGTAGAACTGCGCGATGGATCTGATTGGTGCCAGCAAGGTTGTCATAAGCGGCGGCAATGACTGAACGATGCGTGTCTTCGAGACGGTCGAGGCGCGACTCTAGGCGTTCCATCGCAATGCCGCGCAGGTCGACGATGTTTCCGCCGAGCGAGCGTTCGTTTGCAGCGACGAGCGCGCGCATAATATCTGTGTCGTCAAGCAGCGCTTCGGGCGCGGACATGATGGTTTCGCGGGTTTTCTCGTCAATAATCGCGCCTTGGCTCATTGGTCTACTCGTTATTCTTGGCGATCTTTAGGTAGCCTTATAAGGGTTTTCGCAAGGTTTTTGCAATCTTTTGGTTTGATAAAGCAGCGGCATTGCGCCTGCTTCGGGGTTGGCGAAGGCGGAGCAAAGCTATACCTCCAAGTCTGAGAACAGAAAGAGGGCGTGGCTAAAGTGAAAGAATTCTTTGAAGAGGGCGAGCTCGTCGGCGTGCTGACCGCACAGCCCCTTGATCGGATTCTGGATTACAAAGC
>CAYWUN010000137.1:2879-3978 GCA_964461315.1 uncultured Aestuarium sp. | reverse complement strand
GACCTTGGTGCTTCGGACCTATCAACAAGGTGCTCTGAATGCCCCGGAGACATCGCGTTATCTAGAGGGCATTGGGAGAAGAAGAATGCAAAAAACTGTGGTCAACAGTTGGAACGAATGGGACCCGCTGAAACACGTCATCGTAGGGCGTGCAGATAACTGTCACATCCCGCCCGAGGAGCCTGCGCTCGACGCCAAGGTGCCCGAAGATAGCGATATGCGCGGAAAGTGGGGGCGCCGTCCGCAAGAGACGATTGATCGCGCAAATGAGCTTCTTGATAACTTTGCGTCGCAGCTCGAAAAGCGCGGCGTTCGAGTGGACCGTCCGACCCCCATTGATCACTCGCTCCCCGTTACGACCCCAGATTTCCACACCGCGAGCCAGTTCGGATGTATGCCTCCGCGTGATGTGCTTCTTACCGTTGGTTCTGAAATCCTCGAAGCGACGATGTCCTATCGTTGCCGTTGGTTCGAATACCTCAATTACCGCCCCTTGATGCAGCAGTATTGGGAAGAGGATCCCAAGTTCCGCCATGAAGCTGCGCCTAAGCCGCGTTTGACCGATGCCGACTATCACCCCGATTACCTCTCGGAGAAAATCGGTGAGGCAAAGCGCCTTGAGTGGGCCGCCAAGAAGTTCTTTGTAACTACGGAAGAAGAGCCGCTGTTTGACGCTGCTGACGTTCTTCGCTTCGGCAAAGACCTCGTTGTGCAGCATGGCTTTACAACAAACCTCAAGGGTATCGAGTGGCTGCGCCGTCACTTCCCCGATCACCGCGTTCACACTGTGAATTTCCCCGGCGATCCTTACCCGATCCACATTGATGCGACCTTTACGCCGCTGCGCCCGGGGCTGATCCTTAACAACCCGCAGCGCCGCCTTCCTGATGAACAGCGTAAAATGTTCCACGACAACGGCTGGGAAATCGTCGATGCTGCGCAGCCAGCGCACAACGCGCCACCGCCGCTTTGCTACTCGTCGGTTTGGCTCTCGATGAACGTTCTCGTCCTCGATCCAAAGACCGTCTGCGTTGAAAAGTCTGAAGTCTATCAGGCCGAGCAAATGGACAAGCTTGGCATGGAAGTGGTCGAGGTCGAT
>CAYWUN010000137.1:0-2779 GCA_964461315.1 uncultured Aestuarium sp. | reverse complement strand
AGTCTATCAGGCCGAGCAAATGGACAAGCTTGGCATGGAAGTGGTCGAGGTCGATCTGCGTGACGCTTATGCCTTTGGCGGCGGTCTTCACTGCTCGACGGCTGACGTCTACCGTGAAGGTAAGTGCGAGGACTACTTCCCGCATTTGGGGTAAGTCATTACGGTCAGGTATAAAGAAAGAGCGCATGGAGGGTTCCAAGCGCTCTTTTGATTTCAGGACCTGCCTAACGGTCGGACTATTCCGCGGCTCGCAGATAAGGGCGCGAAAGTTCCTGCATCCATCGATCAATTTGGGTCGCTGCGCCATTGATATCCTCAATCATTGTGGCTTGATCGATCGAGGCTTGGGCAACATGTGATATCTGGTCCGCGGTCTTTTCGACTTCACTGATGATATCTCCTAGGACAAGGTTGGCGCGGTCCACGGCTTCCGCACCAAGATCAACGTTCTTGCCGCTGTCATTCGTCAGTCGATTGATGCCTTGGGCTGCGTGCTACGCGCGCGCTGCGAGCGCCTGAACTTCACCCACAACGACGGCAAAGCCGCGACCCGCTTGGCCCGCCCGTGCAGCCTCAATTTGCGCATTGAGGGCTAGAAGGTTTGTTTGGGTCGCAATTTCTTCGATTGCAGAGCTAATGTTTGCGATGTTCACCGAGGATTTCTGAGCCTTACGCAGCCCTCAAGACGATCTCAGAGGGCTGGGGTGACGCGCTCAAGGCTGCCTTTGATAGCCTGCCTGACATTGATCTCAGTTAGGCGCGGGTCACGCGAGCAACCAGCTTTCTTGTAAAGGGCGCGACGACCAATACGGTTGGGAAGGCCACGATCCAGCTCGGAATCCAAGCAGCAAGCCATTGCGCCAAGAAGTAGTCCGTAAGTCCAATCGCTCGGAATGTTGCGATGCCCGATACGACGAAAGACATCATTCCAGAGAGCAGAAAGCCAAAGAGAATTGGGGCAAAGCGAGCAGGGATCATGTGGCACCTCGTTAAACTGCGTCACGTTTCCCCAAGCCGTGAAAAGGGTCAAGAGGTAATCAAAATGACTTGCTCTTGGGAGGCGTTCATGACCTCACTACTCTGAGGCTCATACCGTGGAGAGGGGTGAGTGTTTGACTGGTTCCTAACGCCGATTGATCCAAGCCGCGTCCATGACGTTGGCTTTCTAGTCAGTTGGCACGCGCGGTTCATGACGCTCGCTTGGGTGATCCTTGCACCACTTGCAGTCTTTATCGCGCGCTTTTTCAAGGTGACGCCCAATCAAGACTGGCCGAGGGTGCTCGACAATGTCTTTTGGTGGAAGATTCACAAGCATGGTCAGTCTACGGTCGTAGGGCTGAGTGTCATTGCGCTTGTACTGATTTTTATGGCCGAGAAAGTCGGGACGCTGCATGGAAAGCTAGGGATTTTGCTCCTTGTTGGTCTTGCGCTTCAGGTCGCGCTCGGCCTCGGGCGCGGAACCAAGGGCGGGCCCACCGCGCCGGCACCAGACGGGAGCCTGCGCGGCGACCATTATGACATGACGCATCGACGGATATTCTTTGAGGTCGTGCACAAAAGCCTCGGATATTTGCTCCTGACCCTTTCCGTAGTCACCGTTATTCTTGGCCTCTGGCAGGCAAATGCCCCGCGCTGGATGTGGATTGCGATTGTTGCTTGGTGGGTGGGCTCGCTCGCGGCTTCAATAGTAGCGCAGAGGCGTGGACTGGCGATTGATACCTATCAGGCGATTTGGGGCAATGATCCGAGCCACCCAGGGAACAAGAAAAAGCCGATTGGCTTTGGCATGCGCCGTCCTTAAGGCCCCCCCAACATTCATGATGATGCTCTTGCCTTTTGGTTCGAAATGCCAAAAGGTTACGCGCCAAATAACAATTGCCGAGAAGGCATTCGGAGATCAATTTGACATCATCAAACCTCAAGTCGGGCACGCCGACCCAGACCCCATGGGCGGCCGTATACTGCTTGTCTGTGCTAACTTTTGTGCTGGTTGCCTCAGAGTTCTTACCAGTGAGCCTCCTCAGCCCAATAGCGGCTGAATACGGGATCACCGAAGGGCAGGCGGGGCTTTCGATCACCATCAGCGGCGTCTTTGCTGTCGTCACGAGCCTCTTGGGCAATGCGCTTTTGTCAAAGTTTGATCGCCGCACCGTCGTCTTGGGCTATACGGCAATCCTTACCGTTGCGGGTATTCTGACGGCTATCGCGCCGAACTTTGAGATATTCCTCATGGGGCGCGCCCTCATCGGGGTGACGGTCGGAGGTTTTTGGTCCATCTCAACTTCGGTGCTTGCGCGCCTTGCCACGCCTCATGATCTTCCAAAGGCGATTGCATTGCTCCAAGGCGGCACAGCTCTCGCCACAGTTCTCGCAGCACCGCTCGGTAGCTTCCTTGGCGGGCTCTTTGGATGGCGGGTTGCATTCTTTGCCGTCGTTCCTGTCGGCCTTATTGGTCTCCTTTGGCAATATTCGGTTCTTCCAAATATCAAGGCTGAGCGTTCAGTTCGGCTGTTCGACGTTGCGCGGGTCTTTCAAAATCGCACCTTTACGATCGGTATGTTTGCAACTGGACTGATCTTTATGGCGCAGTTCGCCTTGGCGACTTACATACGGCCCTATCTCCAAGAGGCTGTTGGGCTAGAGGTAAACGCATTGTCTCTCATTTTCCTCGTTTTCGGCATAGGCGGCTTCGTGGGTACCTTGGTGTCAGGGCCATTCGTCCGCGATCACCTTTCAGCAACAATGATTGGCTTGCCTATCCTGCTTGCCATCTTTGGGG
>CAYWUN010000136.1:0-4041 GCA_964461315.1 uncultured Aestuarium sp. | reverse complement strand
CCAAACAACATATAGAAGCCCTTCGGCAGACAGGCGAAAAACGTGAACGACACCCCGGAAACACCTGAAAACGAAGAAGAAACTGCGCCGTCGCGTCCGGTTTACTCTGGCCCAACAGTTTCGATCATCGACGAGATGAAGACCTCGTATCTCGACTACGCGATGAGCGTGATCGTGAGCCGCGCGATCCCCGATCTGCGCGATGGTCTCAAGCCGGTGCACCGCCGCATCCTTTATGCTATGCACGAAGTGGGCAACACACACGACAAGCCCTACCGCAAATCGGCACGTCCTGTTGGCGATGTGATGGGTAAATACCACCCACACGGCGATAGCGCGATTTATGACGCCCTCGCCCGTATGGCGCAGGACTTTTCAATGTCTCTGCCGCTTCTTGATGGTCAGGGTAACTTTGGCTCGATGGACGGCGATAGCCCTGCTGCCATGCGTTACACCGAAGTTCGCATGGACAAGCCCGCGGCCTATATCCTTGCCGATATCGACAAGGATACCGTGGATTTTGTCGACAACTATGACGGCAAGGACAAGGAACCGAGCGTTCTACCCGCACGCTTCCCGAACATGCTCGTCAATGGTGCCGGCGGTATTGCTGTGGGTATGGCGACCAATATTCCGCCGCACAACCTTGGCGAAGTGGTCGATGCGACTCTCGCTCTGATCGACAATCCCGACATGTCGATCGAAGAGCTGATCCAATACGTGCCTGGGCCCGACTTCCCGACAGGCGGTATCATGCTTGGCCGCTCGGGTGCGCGCAAAGCCTATCTCGAAGGTCGTGGTTCGGTCATCATCCGCTCTAAGACCCACGTTGAAGAGATCCGTAAAGACCGTTTTGCTATCGTTATCGACGAGATACCCTATCAAACGAACAAATCTGCGATGATCGACAAGATCGCCGAGGCGGCGCGTGACAAGAGGATCGAAGGCATCGCGCATGTTCAAGACGAATCAGACCGTAACGGTGTGCGCGTCGTTGTCGAACTCAAGCGTGATGCAACGGCAGAAGTCGTTCTGAACCAGCTTTTCCGTTATACGCCGATGCAAACATCGTTCGGTTGCAACATGCTTGCGCTGAATGGTGGCCGGCCTGAGACGCTCTCGCTTTATGGTTTCTTGTCGTCATTCATCACGTTCCGTGAAGAAGTCGTCGCGCGCCGCACCGCATATGAGCTTCGCAAAGCACGTGAGCGGAGCCATATTCTCTGCGGTCTCGCAGTTGCGGTCACGAACGTCGACGAAGTGGTTGCCACGATCCGCGCTTCTGCCGATGCTTCTGACGCTCGTGAAAAGCTTATGACTCGTCGCTGGCCCGCCGAGAGCATTGTGGAATACCTCAAGCTTATTGATGATCCACTCCACCCTGTGAACGATGACGGCACCTATAACCTGTCCGAGGCACAGGCGCGTGCGATCCTTGAACTCCGTCTTCAGCGTCTCACCCAGATCGGCGTCAAAGAAGTTACGGACGAGCTTCAGGAACTGGCTGGCAAGATCAAAGAATACCTCGAAATTCTGTCGAGCCGTGAACGTATTATGGGCATCATTTCGGATGAACTTCGTGAAGTGCGCGAGCTCTTTGCAGTTCCGCGTCGCACCGAGATCGTGGACTGGGCCGGCGATCTTGAGGACGAAGACCTCATTGAACGCGAGGACATGGTCGTTACTGTAACCTCGGGCGGCTATATCAAGCGCACCGCACTTGCCGAATTCCGCAGCCAAAAGCGCGGCGGCAAAGGGCTTTCGGGTATGCAAACCAAAGAAGAGGACGTTGTGACGACCCTCTTCGTGGCGAATACCCACACGCAGCTGTTGTTCTTTACGACCGACGGCATGGCTTACAAGCTCAAGACCTGGCGTCTTCCCCTCGGGGGACGCACGGCCAAGGGCAAGGCGATCATCAACATCCTACCGATCCCGCAGGGCGTTTCGATTGCAGCCATTATGCCCGTCGACCGACCGGACGAGGAATGGGACGATCTCCAGATCGTTTTTGCAACGTCGGATGGCGACGTGCGCCGCAACCGTCTGTCGGACTTCACCAATGTGATGCGCAACGGCAAGATCGCAATGAAGCTGCCTGAGGGTGTTGAGCTGGTCAATGCGCGCATCTGTTCGGATGATGACGACGTCATGCTTGTGACCAACTCGGGCCGTGCAATCCGCTTCCAGTCCACCGATGTGCGCGTCTTCAACAGCCGTGCGTCCACGGGTGTGCGTGGCATCAAGCTGAACGGTGACGACAAAGTCGTCTCTATGTCGGTCATCCGTCACTTTGAAGCCGACCCGCAGGAACGTGCCGCCTATCTCAAGATGCGCCGCGCGATGGCTGGGGTCACCGACGAGGATGCGACCGATGAGGACGATGCACCCGCTGGCGAGCTTTCGACCGAGCGTTATGCAGAAATGTCCGCAGCAGAGAACTTGATTCTGACCATTACAGAAAAAGGTCTGGGCAAGCTGACCTCCTCGCACGACTACCCGATCCGTGGTCGCGGCGGCATGGGCGTGACTGCCTTTGAAAAGACGATGCGCGGCGGGGATATCGTGTCCTGCTTCCCTGTGGATGCTGACAACCAGATCATGCTTGTCACCTCAACGGGCCAATCTATCCGCGTTCCCGTCGAAGGCATCAGCTTCCGCTCACGCTCTGCTGGCGGGGTTAAGGTCTTTAACACCGCGAAAGGCGAAATCGTCGTTTCCGTTGCCCGTGTCGAAGAACAAGGCGAAGACGCCGAAGAGCCGCAGGCAGAATAAGCGCATAGCGAAGAAGCAAGTGGAAGGCGACCTTCGGGTCGCCTTTTTCTATGCACACGCAATAGATGCTTTGCGTATCTGCAATTCTCTCCATAATCTATCTTCAGTTTAACCAGTGAGAGACCTGTTATGATTGCTATAATTGCTGCAGCTTTCGACTTATCCTTTGCAGTTGGGCATGCTGCATTTCCCAAAATTCTTAATTGGAATGAAACACTTACGCCTTCTGGAGAGCTAAATTCCGGTATAACCAAAACGATCAATATCTTGATGGTTTACATATTCGTTTGCTATGCCGCCGCCCTAATTTGGTATCCTTCACAAATCCTCTCTTGGATTGGCGTGGGTTTTCTTGCGATCCGTTTGATCCTTCAATTTGTGCTATTCGACATGTCGAAACCCGCATCAAAGGGATTGGTCGGCGCGATTTTGATCGCAATTCCGCTACACCTCTTTGCTGCATGATCTTTTCTTTTCCTGATCCCAAGGCTACATCCGCCCTATGACACAGGAACTCCATATCATTGGCGGCGGCATGGCCGGCTCCGAGGCCGCTTGGCAGGCCGCAAACGCAGGCGTCAAAGTGGTAATCCACGAAATGCGCCCAAAGGTCGAAACCTTTGCCCATCGCACTGGCAATCTCGCCGAGATGGTGTGCTCCAACTCGTTCCGTTCTGACGACAACGAACAGAACGCGGTTGGCCTTTTGCATTGGGAGATGCGTCAGGCGGGCGGCATCATCATGGAGATGGCAGCCAAGCATCGTCTGCCTGCTGGCGGTGCTCTTGCTGTGGACCGCGACCCCTTTGCCGAAAGCGTCACCGCGGCGCTTAAAGCGCATGAGAATATCAGCGTCTCATATGAAGAAATCACAGAGCTTCCGAGCGAAGGTCAGTGGATCATCGCAACAGGCCCTCTCACCTCGCCCGAGCTTGGCGAAGCGATCCGCCGCGAAACAGGCGCCGAGGCGCTTGCCTTCTTCGACGCCATTGCGCCCATCGTCTATTTCGAGAGCGTCAATATGGACGTGGCGTGGATGCAATCGCGCTATGACAAGGGCGAGACCGAGGAAGAGCGCACCGCCTATCTCAACTGCCCGATGACCAAAGACGAATACGAAGCTTTTATCGACGCGCTTCTCGCCGCCGATAAGACCGAATTTCACGAGGGCGAAACCGCTGGTTATTTTGACGGCTGCCTGCCGATCGAAGTGATGGCAGAACGTGGCCGCGAAACGCTCCGCTTTGGTCCGATGAAGCCCATCGG
>CAYWUN010000135.1:0-4069 GCA_964461315.1 uncultured Aestuarium sp. | reverse complement strand
GCCTGCCAACTGAGATAGTGGTTCGCCAATAGCGTGCCACCGTTTTCGCCCAAGTGCCGAATACCCAAGGCGAACAAAAGGCGCGAAAGGGGTATCTTTCTTTTATCTTCAATAGCTTCAAAGAGCTTCTTCGCGCTCTTTTCGCCAAAACCATCACGGTTTTTCAGCTTTGCCAGATTGAGCGCATCTCGCTGAGCAAGTGTGAAAATATCAGCCGGCTCTTTGATCGGAAGGACTTCATCATGGAAAAACATCTCAGCCTGCTTTGCGCCAAGTCCGTCGATATCAAATGCACCGCGCGAAACAAAATGCTTTAGCTTTTCAATCGCTTGCGCGGGACAAATCATCCCTCCCGTGCAGCGGCGCACGGCGTCACCTTCTTCACGAACGGCATCCGATCCGCACTCAGGACACTTTGACGGAAATTGGAATGGTTCTGAATTTTCGGGTCGCTTGGACAGATCGACATCTGCAATCTTTGGGATCACATCACCCGCACGATAGACCTGAACCCAATCACCGACACGGATATCACGACCCTCGCGGATTGCATCCCCCTTGCTATCACGACCTTGGATATAGTCTTCGTTATGGAGTGTTGCATTCGAAACCACCACTCCGCCTACCGTCACAGGTTTCAGTCGGGCAACTGGGCTAAGAGCACCTGTTCGACCAACTTGGATGTCAATCGCTTCTAAGGTCGTCCAAGCCAGCTCGGCCGGAAATTTGTGGGCCGTAGCCCATCGCGGCGTCGTCGAACGGAACCCAAGTCGGTGCTGAAGACTCAACGCATTTACTTTATAGACAACACCGTCAATATCATAGCCGAGCGTAGCGCGCTGGGCCTCAATACTCTTATAATGTGCAAGCATTTCCTCGGGCGTTCGACAAAGCTTGGTCAAAGCATTCGTCTGAAAACCCAAATCGTTCAAACGTTCGATGGCGCCAAATTGCGTCTCGGCCAATGGCCCACTGAGATCACCCCAAGCGTAGGCGAAGAAGCGAAGCGGACGGGCTTCTGTGATTTTCGGATCAAGCTGACGCAGGGAGCCCGCCGCTGCATTGCGCGGGTTAGCGAAGGTTTTGCCACCCGTTTCGGAATGTCTGGCATTCAGGGCAGCGAAATCGGCGTGGGACATATAGACTTCGCCACGCACCTCTAAAACCTCGGGTGCCCCGATGATTTGATGCGGAATATCTTTAATCGTCAGAGCATTAGAGGTTACATTTTCCCCAACCTCGCCGTCGCCGCGCGTCGCCGCCTGAACAAGCTTGCCGTTCTCATAACGCAGCGAAAGAGAGAGACCGTCGATCTTTGGCTCCGAAGTATAGGCCAGCTCGTCACTTGCGGACAGATTTAGGAATTTGCGAACACGTGTATCGAACTCTGCAACTTCTTCGTCCTCGAATAGGTTCCCAAGCGACAGCATAGGAATGACATGACGAACTTTGCCAAAACCATCTGACGGCGCGGCGCCCACTTGGTCAGTGGGGCTATCAACGCGCTTAAGCTCGGGAAACCGCTCTTCAAGCTCGAGGTTCCGACGTTTTGCCGCATCATAGTCTGCGTCCGAGAGGATCGGCGCATCATCGGTATGGTAAGCCAAGTTTGCCTCGCCAAGCAGACGGGCAAGGCGGTCAAGTTCCGCCTGCGCTTCAACCTTGGAAAGTTCGCTTACTTTTAAACTACCGAGCGTCGCTTCGTTCACTATCATCCCCAAGACAATTCACCGCAAAACCGGTTCTTGACTAGTTCTAGGGGTAGCCTCTCGGCTCGTAAAGTGGAACCCTTACGCGCTCTTTGCTAAAGATGTTGGATGCGGATCGCGCAGAACGTATCCGCGACCCCAAACGGTTTCGATATGGTTTTCGCCGCCTGTCGCCTCGGCAAGCTTTTTGCGCAACTTGCATATGAAAACGTCGATAATTTTCAGCTCGGGTTCATCCATTCCCCCATAAAGATGGTTCAAGAACATCTCCTTGGTCAAAGTCGTGCCTTTACGCAGCGAAAGAAGTTCAAGCATTTGATATTCTTTGCCCGTCAAATGGACCGTACAGCCATCCACATCTACGGTCTTGGCATCAAGATTCACATTCACGCGGCCAGTTTTGATGATCGACTGCGAGTGACCTTTAGAGCGCCGAATAATCGCGTGGATACGAGCGACAAGCTCCTCTCGGTGAAACGGCTTCGTCATGTAGTCGTCAGCGCCAAACCCAAAACCCTTGAGCTTACTCTCGGTATTATCATCACCACTCAGGATGAGAATGGGCGTCTCAATCCGTGCCATCCGCAACTGTCGCAGAACCTCGTGCCCATTCATATCAGGCAGGTTCAGGTCCAGCAAAATCAAATCGTAATCATAGAGTTTAGCAAGATCGATCCCCTCTTCACCAAGGTCGGTCGAATAGACATTCACATTGGCATGAGTGAGCATCAGCTCAATGCTCTTCGCTGTGGTCGGATCGTCTTCAACAAGCAATACGCGCATCGGTTTCCTCGTCTGAGCTCTGTTTCGAAAACCACACTACCAACCAAATGGTTAATTACCCGTTACCATGGTGGAAAGATTACATACACCACTTATGGTTGTCTATAGCGTTGTAACGCCGTCGCCCTCAAAGCCCCTTCACCATGGGATTTCACCGCAGTTTCCCATTCCGAAAACTCCTCATCACTGAGCGAGTACAGCTCAAGTGCCTCTGACCTCTCAAGCAATCCCGCAGCAACGGCCCGCACTACCGCGGCCTTGCGCGAAGCCACCCAGCGCCTCACCCCTGCTTTGGGAAGGTCAGCGCGGGTCATCGTTGTTCCATCGGCCAGCATGACAATACGCGGCCCGTTCACCTTTTTCAGATACATGTCTCACCCCTTTGTGATCTGTATCGTGAAAATTACGGCGCGGAATTTAACGAGACCTGAAACCGCCCCTTGAGAGTATCTCGCATTTTCATATATTCCGACGCACCTCGGCCCTATGAACAAGGAGAGGCATATGCCCCTCGAAACGCCCCTCAACTCCCTCGGCTTTGCCAAGCCGCCCAGTGAAACCCGCGTTGTCGTTGCAATGTCCGGCGGGGTCGATAGCTCCGTGGTCGCCGCGCAGCTTGCCGAAGAAGGGTATGATGTTGTGGGCGTGACGCTTCAGCTTTATGACCACGGGGCGGCGCTTGCGAAAAAGGGCGCCTGCTGTGCGGGCCGCGATATCCATGATGCGCGCCGCGTAGCCGAGGAAATGGGCTTTCCACATTATGTCCTCGACTACGAGAACATCTTCAAAGACGCGGTGATCGACGAATTCGCCGAGAGTTACCTTGCGGGGGCGACGCCTGTGCCCTGTATCCGTTGCAACGAACGGGTCAAGTTCAAGGACCTTCTCCAGACCGCCAAGGACCTTGACGCGGACTGCATGGCGACGGGCCATTACATCCAGCGCAAGATGGGCGCCAAGGGTCCCGAGCTGCACTGCGCGACGGATGCGAACCGCGACCAGTCCTATTTCCTCTTTTCCACCACGCCCGAGCAGCTCGACTACCTGCGCTTCCCTCTTGGCCACCTACCGTCCAAGGCTGCGACCCGCGAATTGGCGGCGAAATACGGGCTGGCCGTGGCCGACAAGCCCGACAGTCAGGACATCTGCTTTGTGCCCAACGGCAATTATGCCTCGGTGATCGAGAAACTGCGCCCCGGTGCCGCCGAGGAAGGCGAGATCGTCGATACCGAAGGCAACGTCCTCGGCACCCATCGCGGCGTGATCCATTACACCATCGGCCAGCGCCGCGGTCTGGGGATCGGCGGGCTTGCCGACCCGCTCTATGTGGTGCGGCTCGATGTGTACAAGAAACAGGTGGTGGTCGGCTCCAAGGACCTCCTTGCCACGCGGACGGTCCCCGTGCGCGAGATCAACTGGCTTGGCGACGAGCCCTTCGAGAGCCGCAAGGAGTGGCACGTCTCGGTCAAAGTCCGCTCGACCCGCCCGCCCGCCGAAGCCATCATCCGCCCCCTCTCGGCCACCACAGCCGAGGTCGAGCTTATGACCGCCGAAGAAGGCGTCTCCCCCGGTCAGGC
>CAYWUN010000134.1:0-4324 GCA_964461315.1 uncultured Aestuarium sp. | reverse complement strand
ACATGGCGAAGCCGTGCCATTCGGCTCATGCCGAAAACACTCGCCATTTCCGTGATCTGCCGATCAAGCGCACGTGTTCCTTCGCGCAGCGTCACGACAACAAGTGCCGTTTTATTGAACGAGACCGCCAGAACGGCTGCGAGATCGTTCAAACCGAACCACAAATAGCAAAGCACGATTACGACTAAGGCAGGCATGTTTTGGGCAAGAACCACCCATGGCTCGGCAAATCGATTGAGCCTTGGCGACAGACCGAGCGTTATCCCGATTAAAAGCCCAAGCCCCATAGAAAGAGCGAAAGCAGCCATCACCCGCAAAAGCGTAATGTAGGTATGTTCTAATAGCCGCCCACTTGCCGCTTCTTTAACGATGTCTCCCCAAACTTCCCAAGGCATTGGAAGAACATTCGGACGACCCATTATCATCGAAAGCAAGATCCAAACGACAATCATAGCCAAGAGCGATGCGACAAAGACCGCAGCGCGCATGGATCGGCTCTGGTTTTCAATGATGGACATGGCGCTCTCCATGCCCCAAGGTTTCAAGAGCATCAAGGCTCAAGTCAATGGTGACGCGAGCGCCTTTAGACCTTTGACTTATGTGTGCCATTTTGGAGTGGGCCTAGAGTTGCTAGATGATGAAACGCATCTGCGCCCTTCTTATTGTATTCTACGCGTTTTCCCTACTAACCAAGGAATCGCAGGCCGAACTTTAATCACGCAAAACCATGCGGGTGTTTGTGATCGCCCCCATGGCGTTGGGAGAGCGCCTCACCGATGATAGTGTTTGGGAACTTGAAAACTCGGGCGGTTCGCTTGCTGGCTATGTTTTCGATACCGGCGAAATGGCACCGCTTCCTGGTTTTGCGGGCGTTTCCATCAATCGCTTAGTTGCTATCGACCTTGAAGGTCGATTTATAGATGTGCGCCTTATCAATCACTACGAACCGATCTTTGTCTCGGGCCTTGGAGAAGCGCCGCTGAGACAGTTCCTTGAACAATATCTCGGGCTATCGATCTCTCAGACAATGGTCGTCGGAACGCCATATGGTGACGGCTCGGCAGGATCGTTGCTTGTGTATCTCGATGGGGTGACCAAGGCGACTGCAAGTGTTCGCATCATCCATGAGTCGATCATTGCCGCAACGCGCAAAGTTGCCCGCGAACGGCTCGCTGGGATCGAATCTGCGCCGCCAGCATCACGAAATTTTGCACTCACCCAGCTGCTTGGATTTGAGGAACTGGAGAAGCGCGGTTTCATTGCGCGCCTCACGGTGACCAATGCAGAAGTTGACAAAGCATTTGCCGGAACACGCTGGGCCAATGAAGACCCGATCGCGAAAGCGGACCCAGAAGGGATATACTTAGACATATGGGTTATCGACAGCGGCTCGCCATCTGTCGCCAACTCTGCGCACATGAAATTCACCTAAGACCATCTCACTCGTTTCCTAGAACTGACACCCTTTGCCGAGCCCATCCAATTCTTAGAGACATAAAGGCATGGCCTCGAAGATGAGGAGTTCATACGCAATGCTTCGCGTGACTGGATTTCCTCATCTCAAGATGGTTTGCCGGTTGCGCTTCGGGATGCGGAGCCTCTAGCCCTCACGCGGGGCGGGACGAATGGGGATTTCTTTAAGGAGACCGCCAACTCCCATCGCAGAGATATCAGCGTGGGTGACTTCAATCCCGCAGAGCACCCGCTCAAGCACCCAATCGGCACCGTTTAGTGCAATTGAACGCGCACATCCAGGAAGACCAATGACAGGCCGACCGCCTTGCTGGCCAATAAAGAGCAAGTTTCCGGGATCAACAGGCATCCCAAATCGCGTCACAGTTCCACCCGCCGCGCGAACCCCCTCGGGCGCAACGTCCATCGGATCAGAGGTCGCAGAAGCGGTCAGGATCATCACCAGTTCCGCAGAACTCGCAGCAATTGCATCCGCGATGAAGGCTGTCTTATGCGGCACGATTACCCGTTCAGTCATAGCCACACCAAAGCGATCAAGCCGACCGATCATCGCGTGACGCCCTTTTGGCGAGGGTTCATCGTCGTCTGTTCTCGTCTCGATCAAGGTTGCCGTGCGGATCTGGGGCGAAGCCATTCGAATACTCTGGCTCGCGGCGCCAACGGCCTTGAGGACGTCGCCTTCCCGCACACCGTAGGAAATAATCTTGATCGTTGCGACAAGTCCATCCGCATCTGCACGATGGTAATTCGGAACCGTTGCAATCGTGATCATCGGATCAATCGCATTCAACGCATTTAACGCAGGAATGTCGATCAACACCAAGCCTGCATGCGTCGCATATAGATTGACGCGCCCAGTGGTCGCAGATGTAAGACGAAGCCCCTCTCCCGCCACAGCCTCGGCGATGCGAGTTGCTGCAATGTCTTCGTGAAGATCACCAGCCTCGAGTCGCGCAACGGTGATGTCTTGGTGCCCAGCGCGAGAAAGGTCAGAAATAGCTTCCTTATCAAGCACTGTGCCCTTTTTATGTGGCCCAGATGCCCCTTTAAGCGAATGGGCAAGGATTGACCCTTCTGCCTCGGCAATGGGGATCAGGCCAAATTTCATTTCTTGCCTCGAAGCGTTTCGGTGATTTGTGCCATGATACTGACCGCAATCTCTGCAGGCGAGAGTGCGCCGATATTCAATCCAACTGGGGCATGGATGCGATTGATCTCGTCTTCGGTATAACCCTCAGCGGTGAGACGCTCCACGCGCTTGGCATGCGTACGCTTAGACCCAAGACAACCAAGATAGAAACAATCCGAGCGGATCGCGACCTTGATCGCGGGATCATCAAGTTTTGGATCATGAGTGAGCGTCACAACAGCCGTTCGTGCATCAAGGCCATGCGCCTCGAGCGCCTCGTCTGGCCAATCGTCCAAGATCGGATAACCCGTAAAGCGTTCTTCGGAGCCGAAGACAGGACGAGGATCAATGAGCGTCGGATCATAGCCGCATGCACGCGCCATCATAACCAAGGGCTGTGCGATGTGTACGGCCCCAACGACAACCATACGTAGGGGTGGGTTATGGACTGCAACGAAAGTCTTTTCGTCTTCTTCGACGCCAGACCGATCAAGACGGAACCGCTCGGCGAACTCTTCACGTCCCGCAAGCCGGCGAGTGTCCGATTGAAGTTCAGCAACATAAGCGATTTGGCGACGCTTGGCCCGCGCCTCGACCAATTCGGCAAGGAGAGATTCAGGAAGCACGCCACCCACAGGCTCGACCAGAACGCGTATGCGCCCCCCACACGCCAGACCAACCGCAAAAGCCTGATCGTCAGAGACGCCAAAATCGAGAAGTCGGGCTTTACCATCCTCGATCGCTTCCATCGCTTCCGTGATCACGGCGCCTTCGACGCAGCCGCCCGAGACGGACCCTTCCATCGCGCCTTCTCGATCAATGACCAGCTGGCTTCCGACGGGTCGAGGCGCCGAGCCCCAAGTTTCAACGACGGTCGCGAGGACTGCTCCACGTCCAGAACGGTGCCATTCGAGCGCGAGCGCCGGATAATCAATCGCATGTGACATGAAAATGTCCTCCCCCGTTCAAACTATGATGCGTGGCAAGACTTGCAAGCCACTCCTTCAGAAAAGCTATTCAATCAAACGCATGAGGCGAGCCTTCTCGCCGCTATCTCCAAGGTTTGAGATTGCCTCGGATAGGCCTTGGAGCGAAGCAATATTATGCCCGGCGCGGAAACTCGTGACATAGGGCAACATTTCCCTGATGCCACGTGCTTTGGGGGCAAATCCTTCCCACCGAAGAAGTGGGTTCAACCAGATCAGTTGGCGGGATGAAAGTGAAAGCCGTTCAATCGCTTTGCCCAAACCGCCTTCGGGATCACGATCAAGGCCATCGGTGATCAAGATGACCACCGCTCCCTGACCTAGAACGCGGCGCGACCAGTCACGGTTAAAGCGGTCTATACATTCACCAATCCGCGTCCCGCCCTCCCAGTCCTGAGCTTCCGCACCCGCTGCCGCCAAAGCGGCGTCGACATCGCGCTGACGCAAATGGCGCGTGATATTGGTAAGACGCGTTCCAAAGGTAAAGGCGTGAACCTTGGCCCAACCCTGCCCTTTGGCATTCGAGACGGCGTGAAGAAAATGGAGCACTGCGCGCGAATATTGGCTCATGGATCCTGAGATGTCGCAAATGACGACAAGGTTCGGATACCGTTGGCGCCGCTTCTTGGTTTCAAAAGCCGTGATCTCACCGCCTTGACGCAGGGCTTTACGCATGGTGGCGCGCCAATCGGCAAGATCACCGCGTCCTGCCATCGTGCGGCGTGACTTGATCGGA
>CAYWUN010000133.1:0-4769 GCA_964461315.1 uncultured Aestuarium sp. | reverse complement strand
CAGCCGGGATGGTCGCGAGCCTCCTGCGTCTGGCAGGGCTGGACTGGCCCGTTCCAGACTACTCGACGCTGTGCCGCAGGCAGAAGACCCTCAAGGTGCAGATCCCCTATCGTCGTGCCGATGGGCCGCTGAACCTGTTGGTGGACAGCACCGGGATCAAGTTCCTCGGTGACGGTGAATGGCAGGCCCGCAAGCACGGTGTTCAGGGTCGCCGCCAATGGCGCAAGGTCCATCTGGCGATGGATACCGCCACCTCTGACATCCGGGCGGTGGAGTTTACACCCAGCCGAGACGGCGACAGCCCAGTGCTGCCAGACCTGCTGGGGCAAATCCCCGTGGACGAAAACATCAGCACTGTGACGGCCGATGGTGCCTACGACACAAGGCGTTGTCATACAGCGATCCTAGCACGCGATGCGGTCCCGATCATCCCGATCCGCAAGAATGGTCGGTCGTGGAAGGAAGACTGCCCAGCCGCAATTGCCAGAAACGAAACTCTGCGAGCCACCCGGTACTATGGCCGAGCCTTCTGGAAGCGATGGACAGGATACCACGCCCGCAGCCGCATCGAAGCGAAGATGCGCTGCCTCAAGTCCTTCGGCGAGCGTATCATGGCAAGAGACCCCGACCGACAGACCGCCGAAATCCACATCCGCATCGCCCTCATGAACCGCTTCAACGCCCTCGGCACCGCCGAGATCGTCCACGTGGCATGACGTCAGTGGGGTAAGGGGACGTCACGCCTCAGGCCGGGTTAATGCAACAACGCCATGCTAAAGGCTAAATCCCATATGTTTTAGAAGCTAACTTGCATGCCATGCTCAAGGGCCGGCTGTTGATATGTTCTCTCCGCTTTTATTTGAGCGGAAATACCCAAGATAGGTCCACGACCCCCACTCGTGTTGGGTAAGGTACGAAAATATCGCCATGCCCATTGGTTACAATCTCATCCTCGAGCGCTATCACGATTGCTATTGGGCGAGCTGGTTCAGCACGCAGATTACTCAGGAAAATCTCGAAGCTTGTGCGAGAAACCAAGATTTCGGCACGCATGATAGGGCGATTTGGTGGTATCTCGATATGCCCAATTGTTGTCTGGCCAATGATATCGACAGGAGTGAGTCTGATCTGACAATTGCTGCGTGCGATATTCGTCAACTCACAATTCATCTCGATCTCGGCATGGGCTTTGGCTCCGATCAAACGCAATTCTGCGCTCTGCAGAAACATCTGCAGGCATGAAAGCCTTTCACGCATGACGCTGGGATTAAGCCCCATCGCTGAGTTTCCTTAAGCCTGTGTATCGCCCGTGAGATCCATCAATCGGTTACGCAAATTGACAATAGCGGCTGTTTTGATCTGCGAAACACGGCCTGTTGTAACCTCCAAAATTTCGGCAATTTCGTAGATGTTACATTCTTCAACATAGTAAAGCTGGATAACCAGCGCTTCGCGATGACTGAGACTTTCAAGAGCTTTGCGCAATGCGGCGCGCAATTCGGTCTTGTTGACCTCTTCCTCGGGGTTGCCTGTTCTACTAAAAAACCAGACCGAAAATTCGTCATGAACCTCTTCGATCGTTTGCAGTGTATTGGCTTGAAAGGCTTGTCGCCATTGGTCGTATTCATTGATACCAATGCCAAGCTCTTCAGCAATTTCAATAGAGTTTGGTAAGCGTTGCAGGCGGCGTTCGAGGGTGAGCGTAGCGCGGTTGACCTTTTGGCGGTTCAGGATCGTGGTACGGCACAGGTTTGAAGCGCGCCGTAAATGATCGGCGATCGCCCCCCTAATCTTGATCCCTGCATAGGTGGCAAAGCTGGCCCCCTCCTTTCGTTCATATTTTTGGGCGGCATCAACCAGCCCCACATAACCTACTTGGATCAGGTCATCGACTTCGACCGCGCCTCGCACCCGACCATGAAAATAATGAGCGATCCTACGCACTTGTTCCATCTGACTGGTGATAAGTTCATGGGGCGAAGGTCGCTGTTCAGGGTAATTGGCGCGTAACATCATACCTCATTCTTCTCATTGTCAAAAAAGAAGCGGATGCCGTTCGGTGCATTCTTAGGCGCTTTCAGGAGTTTTTGCGCAATTGTCATGAAAGCTTGCCCCTCGATGCTTTGGGCCGTGCCGGGATTGGACATGAGAGGACGGCGGGCAACAACCGAACGGCGTAAGGGCAACGACATAGGTAAATGTCCGGCCAGGGTCAGCTCAACATCGAGGAAACGCAGTGCGATGGCTTGAAACTGCTCAAAATGGCGGCGCGCTTCGGCAGCGTCGCGTACCATGTTGATCATAACAGAAACACTACGAATACCATGTTCAAGATGGGCTGCTTTCAAGAGCGTATAAGCATCCATAAAACTTGTCGGTTCGCCGACTACGATCAATAGAATGCGATCCGACGCGGCCACAAAGGCCAGGGTTGCATCACTTGCACCTGCGGGAGTGTCCACGATCAGGTAATCCGTCTCTTGATCCAGCGCTTCGACCTTGCGGATAAGTTGAAGACGTTCTTGATTTTTCAAGTCTAGTAAATTTAACGCTGTTGACCCACCTGACAAAAGCGCCACGCCATGTATTGTTTTCGTCAGCGCATTATTTACGGGTTCATTGGCTAGTATAGATTTTTCAGCCGTTGGGCGTAAATTCTCACCCATCAAGATATGTGCGTTAGCTGTACCGAAATCTGCATCGAGTAAGGTCACCCGAGAACCCAACTGATGCAATACGAGGGCGAGATTCACGGCGACACTTGTCTTGCCGACCCCACCCTTGCCGCTAGCGATTGCGATGGATTGCGCCATTTGGTTCCTTTCGCGCAAAAACTCCCCAAATTCTTAGTCAGGACTGGACCTCGAGCAGGCCCGTTAGGAATTCGTTTATCATCTCTTCTGTTACAGGTGCCAAAGAACCATTCAGATCGCGCGTCCCCGACAACCAGGCAATCTGCGTACCAGCCTCGGCAATTTGTGAAGTTTCTTGCGAGGATAATTCGTATTCGTCAAGCTTTGTGAGCGCAACGACAGGTACTAACTTTTCGTATTTTTTGAGTTCACCAGCTAGGCGCGCAAGGCTGACGCCGGCGGGAATGGCAAGGACCACAACCAGTTCGTCTATTGCCATCTGGTCCCGCAGTGGCTCAAGTGTTCGGATAAGCACTTCGGGGTCGAGATTGCTATCCAAGATAAAGGTCGTATCCGGTGTAGCGAAATGGGCGGCCTCCAACTGGTTGACGTGCATATGTACATGTTCCACGGAAAGGATCGTCGCATGGGCTGCCAGGGGCGTCCTTGTAAAACCCGGCGTCCCGGTGAGCGAAATTAGCGCGATGTCGCGGTTCGGCTTGGTCGCAAGTGTCAGCGCAGCGATCTTGCCTGCGAGAGTGGATTTTCCCACTCCGCTTGCCCCGATAACCACCAACACACGAGCGGACAGGCTTGCAAGCGGATCGGGCATGACCAGCTTTTGCGTCAAGGCGGCTGCAAAGGCCTGTGCTCGGTCAGACGTGTCAATGGGAGGTGCGAGGCGCGTGATGATCTTGTCAGAAAATCCAGCGATCGCCAAAGGATCGACCAAGACGGCTGGGGTTGACTCCATTTGGGGCGCCGGTCTCATACGTTCCTCGAGCTGGGCTAGTAGGACGGCAAGTTTGCTTATGAGGGGGCGCAGCTCGTCCTCATCTTGTACAGATTGATCTGGAGCAGCAAATGGCGACGTTTCGCGCACTTGCGGCAAGCTCGGTGCGGTTGGTGCAATAGGGCCCTGGGCCTGGATTGGATCGTCAGGCCGATCGTTTAGCAGGTCGCTTTCAGTTGCATTTCTTTTATGACGGACAATCGGTACAACCTTGTTTAGACCTTTTCCATCGTGAGTATCGCTCTCCGTCTGTGCCGCGTCGCTTGTCACAAGCGCTGATAATTCAAGCTCTTCATTTCCTTCATCTGCACGATTGCTGAAAAAGATCGGAGCAGTCGGAACAACGCCTGTGGTGTGGGCATCTGTTTCTGCGTTTTGCGCCAAATGTTCCGAGATCGCGTCGGTAAAGCTTACCGTGGTAGCGCGTTTGCGTTGTGTCTTCAGTTTTTCCGGATCGTTTGTGGCGAGGATCTCGACCTGCCCGTTGCGTGCATTGGTTGCAATAATAAAGGCGTTCTCGCCGAGTTGCCGGACCACCTCATCCATCGCAAGGGAGCTGTCAGGTGCAAGCACTGTTACGGTTGGCATTTCAATTCACCTTTGATTTGTCAGGGGGTTGGCCTAATGGTGGACCATTGAAATCACCGATGGTGGCAACCACTTCGACGCTGCGGTTCTCGGGCAACTCGGTAAAGCCAAGGATCACAACCTGTGGCACGTGGTTGCGTATAAAATCAGCCAAATTGCGGCGGATCTGAGGGGCGACCACTAGTATGCAGGGCCGGTTTTCATTAACCAACCGCTCGCTAACCTCGTTAAGTGATTGCAGCAAGTTCTTGGCTAGCCCGCCATCGAGTACTAGACCTTCATCCCCGTTTTGGCGTTGGGTGCGCAGCAAGAGCTGTTCGAAATCAGTGGTCAAAGTGATTACGGGCATCGTTTGCCCAAGAGCGGATAACTGTTGAATCAAGAGCGGTACCAAACTTGGGCGGAGCGCCTCAGACATCGTTATCGGGCTTTTGACATTGGGGGCTATGACCGATAGCCCCTCGAGTATCTTACGTAGATCCGCGATTGGGATACGCTCGATCAGCAAAAGGCGCAGAACCTCTGTTAATACATGT
>CAYWUN010000132.1:0-4946 GCA_964461315.1 uncultured Aestuarium sp. | reverse complement strand
GCCACCCAAACACTCGCGGCAAGTGCAGCGCAGCCCGCCGAACCTGAAGATGATGACGATGGGATGGTCACTGTTTCGAGCGACGACATGCCGCCAGCGTGGTTTGTCGATATTGCGCCGCCGAAACCCTCTACAGGTTTTTATCGCAAACTGAATCACCATGGCGCGGCTTTTGTGGATCGCGGGCGCAAGCAGCTCCTTGTGACCTTTGATAACCTTCACAATGTCGGCGACCCACGGATCAACCGAACCCTCTGGGCCGAAAAATTCGCGGCGGATCAGGGGTGGTCATTTCTGGGCGTCTTTGCGCAAGCTCCGGTCTGGTATCGCGATCCCGAACTGATCGAGATGTTCGAGGACTTGCGCGAAAACGGATTTTTCGCATCATTTGGCAAGGTTGCTTTCGCGGGCACATCAATGGGCGCCTTTGCAGCACTGAGCTTTTCTAGCTGTGCACCAGGTTCGACGGTCTTGGCCTTTAGTCCGCAATCCACCTTGGATGAAGCAATCGTGCCTTGGGAGAGCCGCTTTGCAAAAGGACGGGCCGCGGATTGGACCTTGCCCTTCAGTGATGCGGCAAAAGAGATCGTTTTGGCCAGTGATATTCAGGTCTTTTATGATCCCTTTTATGCACCAGACCGCATGCATATCGAGCGGCTCAAAGGCGCGAATGTGCGCCATTTCAAATGCTTTGGCTTCGGGCACAAATCCGCCTTGGTTCTCAATCGGATGAACCATCTAAAGCCTGTGATGAAGGAAGGGGTCGAAGGCACGCTGACTTCGCAGAACTTCTATTCGATGATCCGAGATCGTCGGAACATTCGGCTTTATCTGACTGAAATGCAGTCCCATCTCGAAGCCAAGGGTATGGCGGAGAGGTCAGAGCGTTTTAAAGTCGCCTTTCGCAAAAGGCAGCGACAAATGGCGGCAGAATAGAGTTCTCTGACTGCCTAAAAGTTCCGCAAAAAGTCTAAGTTTGCAGCGCTTCGCCTCGGTTTGTAACTGAGTGGCGCATTTTTAGGCATGCTACATTGATGATCGCGGCGGCTTCCGTTTTTGCTTGGTTCAAACATAGGGGAAACAATGCCGGACGGGACTCAGATCGCAATGATGCAACGCGCTCGCGGACGGGTTTCTGTACGTGTCACCGGCGTGAGCAATCGTCTTGTTGATCTGCACCAAGCGGGCTGTCTCAAGGCGATGCTGCCCCGCAACCATGCGCCCGAGCCTGACCTCGTTTTGATCAACACGGCGGGTGGCGTGACCGGTGGGGACCAACTCGAAATCTGTGCCGAAGTCTCGGACGGCGCGCGCCTGAATATTGCGACACAGACGGCTGAACGTGTCTACAAGTCCACAGGACCGATGGGACGTATTTCGGTGCATCTGAACATCGGCAAGGGCGGCGCTATCCACTGGATGCCTCAAGAAACCATTCTCTTTGACCACTCTGCGCTAGCGCGAAAAATCACGGTCGACATGGCCCAAGATGCGGAGCTTTTGATCGTCGAGCCTTTGGTCTTTGGCCGCCGCGCGATGGGAGAGGAGCTTTCCCATTTTGCGTTTTCAGATCAATGGCGTATCCGGCGATCTGGACGTCTTGTTCATGCCGAGTCATCCCGCTTTGAAGGTGGAATTTCTGATCTTTCTGGTCCCGCAACGCTTGGCGATTGCCGTGCCGTTGCGACCTTTGTTTTCATCGCTCAAGGGGTCGAAGCGCGTCTTGATGCGGCGCGCGCAATTTGTCCAAAGGCCGCCTTTTCCGCCACACATGATCGTTTGATTGGTCGCTTTGCCGCCCAAGATCCGCGCCTGTTGCGTGGCAATATTCTCGAATTTCTCACCCGCTTTCGTTCCGCGCCCTTGCCGCGCGTCTGGACTATGTAAGGAGCCGCAATGAACCTCACGCCGCGTGAAAAAGACAAGTTGCTCATCTCGATGGCGGCAATCGTCGCCCGTAACCGCCTTGCCCGAGGGGTCAAACTCAATCACCCCGAGGCCATTGCCTTGATTACTGATTTTGTGGTGGAGGGCGCACGCGATGGACGCTCGGTTGCCGATCTGATGGAGGCGGGGGCGCATGTCATTTCCCGTGAAGACTGCATGCAAGGTATCGCAGAGATGATCCACGATGTGCAGGTCGAAGCGACCTTTCCCGACGGCACCAAGCTCGTCACCGTTCACCACCCCATTCGCTAGGAGGCGCAGATGATCCCAGGAGAACTTATGCCCAAGGCGGGAGAGATCACGTTGAACCCAGGGGCCGAGGCGATCACGCTTCTCGTCGCCAATACGGGCGACCGTCCTGTTCAGGTCGGTAGCAACTACCATTTTGCCGAAACCAATCCAGCGCTCCGCTTTGATCGAGATGCAGCACGCGGCATGCGGCTCGACATCGCTTCGGGCACTGCGGTGCGCTTTGAGCCGGGGCAAGAGCGCGAAGTCCAGCTCATTCCCTTCGGCGGTGACCGCGTCGTTTTCGGCTTTAACCAACATGTCATGGGAGCGCTTTAATGCCTGCTCAAATCTCACGCGCGACCTATGCGGATATGTTTGGCCCCACCACGGGGGACCGTGTGCGCCTTGCCGATACGGACCTGATCATCGAGGTGGAGAAGGATTTTACCACCTATGGCGAAGAAGTGAAATTTGGTGGCGGCAAGGTGATCCGCGACGGCATGGGGCAGTCGCAACGCACCCGCGACGAGGGGGCGGTGGATACGGTCATCACCAATGCACTGATCGTGGACCACACCGGGATCTATAAGGCGGATGTCGGTCTCAAAGACGGGCGGATCGCTGGGATCGGCAAAGCGGGCAACCCTGATACCCAAAGCGGCGTGACGATCATAATCGGCCTCGCGACCGAAGCGATTGCAGGAGAGGGCTGTATTCTCACTGCAGGGGCCATCGATAGCCACATCCATTATATCGCACCGCAGCAGTTCGATGATGCGCTCCATTCGGGCGTGACCACGATGATCGGTGGCGGATCAGGGCCAGCACATGGCACACTTGCCACGACCTGCACGGGCACATGGCATATCGGGCGGATGCTTGGGGCCTTTGACGGTCTTCAGATGAATACGGCGATAGCCGGTAAGGGCAACGCTTCGCTCCCCGCGCCGCTGCGCGAGATGGTCAATGCGGGGGCGTCCTGCCTCAAACTGCACGAAGACTGGGGCACCACGCCTGCGGCCATCGACTGTTGTCTTTCCGTTGCAGACGAGATGGACGTTCAGGTGATGATCCACACGGACACCCTGAATGAAAGCGGGTTTGTCGAGAACACAGTTGCGGCGATGAAGGGTCGCACGATCCACGCCTTTCACACCGAAGGTGCGGGCGGCGGTCACGCGCCTGACATTATCAAGGTCTGCGGCCATCCGAATGTCATACCGTCATCCACCAACCCGACGCGGCCCTATACGGTGAACACGCTCGAAGAGCATCTTGATATGCTCATGGTTTGCCACCACCTCGATCAGTCGATCCCCGAGGATGTCGCCTTTGCCGAAAGCCGTATCCGCAAGGAAACCATCGCTGCCGAGGATATCCTTCATGATATGGGGGCGTTCTCGATCATCGCGTCCGACAGTCAGGCCATGGGCCGCGTGGGCGAAGTGATCATTCGCACATGGCAAACCGCCGACAAAATGCGAAAACAGCGCGGGCGGCTCGATGCCGAGACGGGTGAGAACGACAATGCCCGTGTGCGCCGCTATATTGCCAAATATACGATTAACCCCGCGATTGCGCACGGCATGTCACGCCACATCGGCTCGGTCGAGGTCGGCAAGCGCGCTGATCTCGTGCTTTGGAAGCCCGCCTTCTTCGGTGTGAAACCTGAAATGGTGCTCCTTGGCGGCACGATTGCCGTTGCGCAGATGGGCGATACCAACGCCTCGATCCCGACACCCCAGCCAGTCTATTCCCGCGCCATGTTCGGCGGCTATGGTCAGGGGCTCGCCAAGGGCAGCGTGACCTTTGTCTCGCGCGCAGCCTATGAGGCGGGCATCGGTGAGGGGCTTGGCAAAGAGGTACTTCCCGTCGAGAATTGTCGCAATATCGGCAAGGCTGACATGGTGCACAACAATCTCATGCCTGAAATCGACGTGAACCCCGAAACCTATGAAGTGCGCGCCAATGGCGAGCTTCTCACCTGTGAACCAGCCAAGGAGCTTCCCATGGCGCAGCGATATTTTCTTTTCTGATGGCGGTGTCAGCGGACCATCTTCGCGCCTTGGCAATGGCGCAGCGTGGGGCAGAAGAGCGGCAAGAGGGCGGTATGACGCTCTTTGTCGCTGAGGGCCGCATTTTCGTAGCTCTTGTCTCTGAAGCGTCTGCGATCCTGAACCTAAGAGACGATCAGCACGAATGGCTTATGTCACAGAGCGATGCCTTTGGAAATGTAGACAGCAAGACATCGGTTGATCTGGCTAAGGTGGAGCTCGAACTCCTCGCTGATTTCGTTGCTGCAGCCCATGCGAATGTAACCAAAAGCGGGTTCGCCGCTCTTGGAGCCATATTGAAAGGAAAGGTCGATGGTTGATCTGAGCCTTGCCCCAATCCCTGCGCGCGATGTGCGAACTGGACCAAATCCGCCTGCGGGATTGTCCATTCGGCTTACCTATGAGGACCGCTTTATACGTCGCAAGCGTTTGGTAACCGACCAAGGCGAGGCGATCCTTTTGGATCTTCCCGAGACGCGCTCACTCAATCATGGCGATCAATTGATGCTCGCGGACGGGCGCGCGGTGCAGGTCATCGCTGCACCTGAAGAATTGCTGGCGGTCATGGGCGAGAACCTCACGCGACTGGCATGGCACATCGGGAACCGTCACACACCCTGCCAGATCGGGGTGGGGCGTTTGCTCATTCGCCGCGATCATGTGCTTGCCGATATGCTCATTCGTCTCGGAGCAAGCCTTGAGAATGTGGTCGAG
>CAYWUN010000131.1:0-4996 GCA_964461315.1 uncultured Aestuarium sp. | reverse complement strand
AGGGGCTTTGGTGCGCTCTTCTAGCATCGAAAAGACAGCATGCGTCGTGGCAAGATTACCGGCAGTCATAAGGGTGAAGCAGCGCTCCCCTGCTGTCTCAAAGGTGAACATCTTGCGAAAGGTCGAGATATTATCAACACCTGCATTCGTGCGCGTGTCTGACATAAAAATCAGTCCACGGTTCAATCGCATTCCAACGCAATACGTCATCTAACCCGCCTATTGTTGTTGCACCGAGAGCTGAACAGCCATGACTTCGGCTGCGTCCCCAAACCGCGTTCCAGTTACAGGGGCCGCCTCGGCATAGTCCAGCCCTGACGCGATGCGGACATAGCGTTTGTCAGGGGAAATGCCATTAGAGACATCAAAGCCAATCCAACCGAGCCCCGCGATATACGCCTCGGCCCAAGCATGCGTGGCATCTTGCTCCACGCGGTCATCCATCATCAAATAGCCTGACACATAGCGGGCGGGCACGCCGGCAACGCGGCAACAGGCGATGAAGATATGTGCATGATCTTGGCAAACGCCATGGCCTGCCTTTGCGGCCTCTTCTGCGCTCCAATGGACCTCGGACTTCCCAATCTCATAGGCGACAGAGGTCCGAATGATGCTCGATAGGCTATGAAGCCACTCGAGGCTTCCCACCTCGCCCGTTGCAGCACCCGCAAAGGAACGACAAGTTTCACCCGCTTTGGTGAGCGGCGTCGTTCCTTCAAAGAGCCACATGGGTGCAAAACCAGTGTGGGCCCCAAGGACGCCATGCGTTTCGCTCAGCTCAATCACACCTTCGCTTGATATCTTCACCTCTGCGACATCTGGGGCAAAGCTGACCAAAGCAACCTGATTTCCATTGTGATCCTCATACTCCGCTTCGATGCTCCCGCCCTCAACGGTCAGCGTCCAATTCTTCACCGTCTGGCCGTGAAGGCTCTTGGGCTGAAGCCGTAGTTGAAGAAGCGCATAAGGCACAGGCGCGTCATATCGATAGGTCGTCCTATGTTTGATCGAGAGGGTCTGCGTCATTGGTAGAACCGATAGTCGATCTCGATCTGCTGACCGAGAGATGCGTTTTCCTTGAGGAAACTCTGAATGTATTCATGAAGACCTTTGTCGAGAACATCGTCGATGTTCTGACCCATCACCATCTTTGTCATCTCATCGCACATGTCGTGACATAGGAGACGCTCGCCATAATCTCCGGCCAGATAGCCCAAGTTCGAACAGATCTTTTCAGCACAAAACGCGAGACTGCGGGGCATCCGGCGATCTAGGATCAAAAACTGACAGATTTCTCGGGCACGGGGTTCCTGACCATATGCCATCTGGAAACCGCCCTCAGCAGAAACGGACCGAAGGATGGTCTGCCACTGAACGTTATCCAGCGAGGAACCCACCGCCGCGACCGAAGGCAATAGCACGTAATACTTCACGTCTAGGATACGCGCCGTGTTATCCGCAAGCTCCATAAAGGTGCCGATGCGTGCAAAGTTAAAGATATCGTTGCGAAGCATGGTCCCGTGCAAAGCCCCGCGCACCACCGCACTCTTTTGCCGAATAAGGAGCAGGACATGTGGCAAGTCCCTCTCTGCCACCTTTCGTGAGAGAGCGTCCTTGAGTGACATCCAACAATCGTTGACCGCCTCCCAGACCTCGCGGGTTAGGGCCGTGCGCACCGTCTTTGCGTTGCTGCGCGCTGCATCAATGGCGTTGAGAACACTCGATGGATTTGCGCGATCCCGTAGCATCCAGTCGATCGCAGCATCGCGCGTCACTATCCCATCATAGGAGGCATTGTAACCGTCGAGCACGGCGGTCGTCTGAAGGATGCTCGTCCATTCTTCATCCGTGGAGCCTGACCGCGTTAAAGCGATGCGCAGCCCTGCTTCGATCAATCGAGCCGTATTCTCGGATCTCTCCAGATATCTGAACATCCAGAAGAGCCCGCCAGCAGTTTTTCCCAGCATCTCTTATTCCTCCAGAACCCAAGTATCTTTGGTCCCGCCGCCCTGAGACGAGTTGACCACAAGGCTTCCCTTTTTCAGCGCGACACGGGTCAATCCCCCCGGCGTGATGTCAATCCGATCAGGGCTGACGAGGACAAAGGGACGAAGGTCGACGTGACGCGGAGCGAGGCCAGCTTTCGTAAAGATCGGCACAGTCGAGAGCGAGAGCGTTGGCTGCGCGATATAGTTGGCTGGACGCGCCTTGAGTTTGCGTCGGAAGGCTTCGATATCCTTGTTCGTCGCGGTTGGACCAATGAGCATTCCGTAGCCGCCTGATCCATGCACCTCTTTGACCACCAGATCCGCAAGGTTATCGAGCACATGGGCTAAACTCTCAGGCTCACTACAACGCCACGTCGGAACGTTCTGAAGGATCGCCTTCTCGCCTGTATAAAACTCGACGATATCGGGCATGTAGCTATAGATCGCCTTATCGTCGGCAATGCCTGTTCCAGGAGCATTTGCGATCGTGATCCCGCCTGCTTTGTAAACATCCATGATCCCCGGCACACCAAGCTGGCTGTTAGGGTTGAAATTTAGAGGATCAAGGAAATCGTCATCGACGCGGCGATAAAGGACATCAATCGCTTTGTAGCCTTGGGTGGTGCGCATTGCGACGCGGCCATCAATCACGCGAAGGTCATGCCCCTCAACCAGCTCAACCCCCATCTTATCAGCAAGGAAGCTATGCTCGTAATAAGCCGAGTTGTGGATGCCTGGGGTCAGCACCGCAACTGTGGGCTTCCCCTCTGCCATCTCAGGCGCACAGGCCGCCAATGATCGCCGCAGCATCTTTGGATAATTGGAAACAGGCATCACCCGTGTCTTGGCAAAAAGCTCGGGGAACATCTGCAGCATCGTCTCGCGATTTTCGAGCATGTAGCTCACACCCGAGGGTGTGCGCGCGTTATCCTCCAGCACATAGAACTCATCAGGCCCCGTGCGAACAAGATCGATCCCGACAATATGAGTATAGACGCCGCCCGCAGGATTGACCCCCATCATCTGCGGAAGGAAAGCCGCATTCTTGGCGATCATCTCGGCGGGGATACGGCCTGCTTTGATGATTTCCTGACGGTGGTAAATATCGAACAGGAACGCATTGATTGCCCGAACGCGCTGCTCGATGCCGCGAGAAAGGCGCGACCACTCTCGTCCTGAAATGATACGTGGGACTATGTCAAATGGGATCAAACGCTCAGAGGCTTCCGCCCGACCATAGACGTTAAAAGTAATCCCAGTGAGCCGGAAGAGATCATCCGCCTCCCTTTGTTTCTTACGCAAGCGGCTTGGGTCTTCGCTCTCGAACCACGCGCTAAACTCGGCATAGGGCGCGCGCGGTGCGTCGCCCTCCATGCCAGTCATTTCATCGAATATTTGCGGCTTTTCCATAAGTGGATTTAGGGGCCTTGTCGTGAGGGCTACAATTCGCGCCGAACAGTCTGCGATGAGCATTCGATCACATGCTGAAACTTTGAGCACTTTACTGGAACAAGATCACAAACTACGCGCAGCGAAAAACGCCACCGTGCAAATCCGGCAAGTTCCTTCGCGAAACCAGCATTGATGAACTTCCGCAGATTTATAACGTGCTTTTGGGGAATATGAGCATTATTGGCCCTCGCCCGTTCACTCCAGATCAAGATCATCGCTATCGCGAAGCTGGTGGCAAGGCCTACTATCAGCTCAAGCCCGGCCTAACCGGTCTTTGGCAGATCAAAGCACGCGGCAGCTCGGAATTCGTGACACGTGTTGTTTATGACAACGCTTATGCGCGCTCCTTGAGCTTTAAGAACGAGTTTCTTATCGTCCTTAAGACCTTCTCGGTTGTGCTTGCTCGCAAAGGTGAGTGACGGTTCTAGCCCCTACTCGCTTGCGCCTACTCTAACGGCCCTCCGCGTCTAGCGCGACTGTAGCCTTCTAGCTCTCAGCGTAAAAAACGCACTCTATCGAGCACTTACGCACTGACCGTCCTTCGATTAGAGAAGTTCGACCTCGCTCAAATTTCATTAACAAAATCGTGCTCTTTGACGTTCTGGCTTTATCGCATGTGATAAACGCCATGAGTTAAGAGCTTACAATGAATACGCCTGAGAAAAGCGGTAGCGGTGCCTACCTCGAAGTCGCAAATTCGCGAAAGCTGAGTATCTACTTGGTTTCAATGTTCATCTTGGGGAGCGGATACGTCCTCTACTTCGCCGCGATTTCAGCATGGATGTCCTTTTGGGGTCCGCTCGTCTTCATCGCAGGCATCGCCCTCGCATGGGGACTGGTGAAAAGTGAAAAACCTAAGGAAGCGGTCATACTTCTAGCCTTGGCGCTTTGGGGTGGACCGACATGGTCCTCGCTCTTCACAGGAGGCTTCTGGTCGCCAATCATAATCTGGCTCATTCCCCCGATCCTAATCATTGGTTTTCTTGGCGGCATGTATGCGTCAATCGCAGTTGGCTTGCTGGCGATGATTTCCGTCGTTGGCATGTATTTGTTCGACGGAACGCTCGCAGGGCTTAACGAGCTCAAATCCCCCGCTATCCTCACCTTTACGACAGTCGCATCTATCCTAACCGGCATGGGCTTTGTGATCTTCTTTGCCGTCGAAAATAACCGTCAAACAAAGCTCGCCATTACCCAAGCGACGAAATCACATGAGGACGCCCTTCAAGCTCAGGTTCAACTGGAAGCCGCTGCCGAAGAACGTCGCAGACAGGAAGCGTCAGAGGCCGAGCGGTTCCGCAAAGAAGCCCAATATCGAGAGAAAAACTCTCGTGATCTTTCTGTTGACTTTGAAGAAAACGCGACGCGCATCAAATCGCTCGCAAAGTCTGTGCGTGATGTCTCGAATTTGATGTCCCAAGCAAATCAATCGACGAAAGGTATCACTGAGCACGCTCGTGAAGGAGGCCGCGTCGTCGAAGAAGCCTTAACCGCGATGCGTAAGGCTCAGAAATCCTCTGTGAACATCGCAAACATTAGCTCTGCAATCGAAGAAA
>CAYWUN010000130.1:0-5338 GCA_964461315.1 uncultured Aestuarium sp. | reverse complement strand
TCGAAAAGGTCCGCAAGGTGATGAAGATCGCCAAGGAACCGATTTCGCTCGAAACGCCGATTGGCGACGAAGAGGACAGCCAGCTTGGCGATTTCATCGAGGACAAGAATGCGATCCTTCCGCTGGATTCCGCTATTCAGGAAAACCTGAAGGAAACCACGACCCGCGTTCTGGCCTCGCTTACCCCGCGTGAAGAGCGCGTTCTGCGGATGCGTTTCGGCATCGGCATGAACACCGACCACACACTGGAAGAAGTCGGTCAGCAGTTCAGCGTGACCCGCGAACGTATCCGTCAGATCGAAGCCAAAGCGCTGCGCAAGCTCAAGCACCCGAGCCGCTCGCGCAAATTGCGCAGCTTCCTGGACCAATAATCAAAGCGCCCCCGAAAGGGGGCGTTTTTGTTTGGGCATAACGCTGGCTATCGCCACTCAGAAATTTGTCCTAAACTTTAACCAGTTAGGTGGAGAGGAGATCTTATGAAAGCGTTACTGGCAGCAGTCATCATGTTTCCAACAGCCGGTCTTTCTGACTGCGTTGGCTCGAAGCCGATATTCTCGTGTACGTTCAAAAATGGGAAAAAATCGGTGGATCTTTGCCTTGGTGGCGGCGTCATTAGCTATGCTTATGGTCCAAATGGTGGGCAGCCCGAGCTTGCCCTGAGCCTAAAAGTCACCGATGTAGACTATATCCCATGGGCGGGTATCGGTCGTTATGTCGGGGAAACGGTTATCGTCCCGAATAATGGCTATAGCTATGAGGTCAGTTATAGTTTTGATCGCAATGATCCAAATCGACCGATCGATGGTGGGATTTATGTTTTTCAAGGCGTCGAGCAGATCGCGACACTGACTTGCGATACCGATAGTGTCGTCGCTAGCGACTTTTATCCTCTTTTCCAAGCGCGTGAGGCCGCAGGTCTCTTTTATTGCATGGAAACAGGAGATTGGGGCACCCGTTGTGGGAACTGAAGCCCAATGAATACCCTATTTGAAATATCGACCCGTGGTCAGGGGCTCTATGAGTTTACCCGTGACGTCCTGCGCTGGGCCGAAGGGACGGGCGTGCGGGAGGGGCTACTGACGCTGTTTGTTCAACACACGTCTTGTTCGCTTCTTATTCAGGAAAACGCTGATCCTGAGGTGCGGGTGGACATGCACGAATACTTTCAGCGACTTGTACCTCCGACGACGGACCCCTCGATGTCCTATCTAACGCATACCTATGAAGGTCCTGACGATATGCCCGCGCATATCAAAGCGGCGCTCCTTCCTGTGAGCCTCTCGATCCCCGTTATCGGGGGACGGCCTGCACTTGGGACATGGCAGGGGATTTATCTCTTTGAGCATCGCGATAGGCCACATGCGCGCAGGATTGCGGCGCATATCGGATAACCGAGGGAACTTTTCTGCACCGTCATGGTTGTATCTATGAAAGCCGCGATGATTGCGCGGCGCATCTGATGGAACAGGAGCGAATGATGGCTGCAAAAGCAGAAACCCCCGAAGACCTTAAAGCACATTTTGAAACCCTTTCGGCTGACGTTCAGGCACTGGCAGCTAGCGTTGCGCAGCTCACCAAAGCCGAAGGCGAAAAACTCAAAGCAAAGGGACAAGAGCAGTATGAGGCTCTTGCATCAGAGGCCGCCGTGCGCGGTCGTCAGGCAAGCGCTGCGGTGCAGGAAAACCCCGGTGCCGCGATCGTAATCGCCAGCGGCGTGGGTTTCCTAGCGGGGCTTCTTCTGGGTCGAAAGTAAGATGAGCTATTTGAGTGACCGCATCGCCTTTGGTTCGAAAAAGGCAGGTTTGGCCGTCTCTGGGGCTATCCTGATCGCAATTGGCGTTGGATTTCTGACAGCTTCGGGCTGGACTCTGGTTGCGGATCAGTACGGCGCTCAGATGGCGAATTTTGTAATTGGTGCCGTTTTTCTGGGGGGCGGTTTGCTTGTGCTTGCATTTCGGCCCTCCAAGCCTCCCCCGCCTCAACAGATGAGCGGGGCGCTCATTGCAGCCTTCATTTCAGGTCTGCAACAAGGTCGAAACGTTAATCGCTAAGTCAATGGCCGCACTCATCAGCGCGGTCATTATTTATTACAGGCCCCTCAATCTTGCGGCTCGAAAAAGACTCTACCCAAACTGTAGATGCTCCCCTATAGTGGTTGTGGATAAGTCGGGGGATAACTCGACATCAATAAGAGCGGTAAAGAATGAGGACAGGCCAATGCGTTGCCCATTTTGTGGAAACGTCGATACTCAAGTAAAAGACTCTCGTCCTGCAGAGGATCACGTCGCGATACGACGCCGTCGTTTTTGCCCAGCGTGTGGCGGACGTTTCACAACCTATGAACGCGTGCAGTTGCGTGATCTCGTGGTAATAAAATCTAACGGACGGCGTGAAGATTTTGATCGTGACAAGCTTGAACGTTCGATCCGCATTGCACTCCAGAAACGTCCCGTAGAGCCTGAACGTATGGATCAAATGATCTCGGGTATCGTGCGTCGTCTGGAAAGCATGGGCGAAACCGATATTCCGTCGAGCACCATTGGTGAGATCGTGATGGAGAGCCTTGCTCGGATCGATACCGTTGCCTATGTGCGTTTCGCGAGTGTTTACAAGAACTTCCAAGCGGCTGGCGACTTCGATAAATTTATCGATGAACTCAGACCAGACACCAAGCCGGACGAGTGAGCAAAGCGACTGACGAGCACTATATGCAAATGGCCCTGTCGCTCGGGCGACGGGGTCTTGGCCTTGTCTGGCCTAACCCTTCTGTCGGATGTGTGATCGTTAAAGACGGGCGTGTCGTTGGACGGGGGCGTACTGCTGACGGTGGTAGGCCCCATGCGGAACCTCAGGCGCTTGCTATGGCGGGCACTGCTGCAAAAGGTGCGACCGCCTACGTAACGCTGGAGCCATGCGCTCATTTCGGTAAGACACCGCCTTGTGCGAATGCACTGATTGAGGCTGGCGTCGCGCGTGTCGTGGTCGCTTGCGAAGATCCAGATCCAAGGGTCAATGGTGGGGGCAGTGCAATGCTCCGCGCTGCGGGTATAGAAGTTACTGTTGGGATTTGCGAAGCAGAGGCACGGCGCGATAACGCTGGATTTCTGAGTAAAGTGGAGCGTGGCCGTCCAATTGTGACGCTTAAGCTAGCGATGACGCTCGATGGACGGATCGCAACTTCCAGCGGTGAGAGCCAGTGGATCACGGGGTCAGAGGCGCGCCGCCGCGTCCATATGCAACGCGCCACACATGACGCTGTTATGGTCGGGGCAGGTACAGTTCGGTCGGATGATCCATCTCTTACAGTGCGGGGCCTAGGGATCGAGCACCAACCCGCGAGAATTGTCATCAGCGGCAGCGGAAACCTTCCAAAGTCCTGCAATTTGACGCGAACGGCCTCGGATATCCCTGTTTTCCTCTGCCATTCTGCGACGTCCGATGTAAGTGCTTGGACCACGCAAGGGGTAACTTCGGTGCCGCTCGCAAAGGGCGACGACGTTGCCGAGGCCCTGAGAGCGCTTGGGACATTGGGGTTCACGCGCGTTTATTGCGAGGGAGGCGGGAAGCTAGCGGCTTCGCTCTTAAAGGCAGGGCTTGTCGATGAATTGGTTCTCTTCACCGCAGGAAAAGCCCTTGGGGCGGATGGTAGAGCGGGGCTTGGCGATTTGGGCCTTGAATGTCTCGTAGATGCTCCGAGTTTTGCTTTGATCAGCAATGAGAATGTCGGTGACGACGTGATGACGCGTTGGCGCAAGGCTTAGCGCCACAAGGGTGCGAAACTTGCAAAAATCCCCTGAAGCTTTGAGAGAACTCGATTTCCCAATGTGATGTCGTGTAGCTCGCCATGTGCGAGGCGCTCTATGATAATCTCTGGAGGGCAGGGCCGCCCAGTGACAGGATCAAAATACCTTGGGTATTCGATCAAAACCGCATGCACCAAAGCGATGAGATCGGGCCGTGCAGTCCGCCGAACTACCGGCGCTGTGCGGTCATCCGTTAGACCCCAGCCGCTGTAAAATGGCTGACCATAACAGGTGACCCTCTTGCCTCGTAAAAGGGCTTCGAAACCGAGGGTCGAGGTCATGGTCCAGACTTCGTCCACTGCCGCGAGAGCTGCGATCGGGTCCGTTTGCGTCAAAATCGCATCTGCAAAGGTCTCGGCATTTTCGACATGTCCTGCCCGAAGACCCGCTTCGACATCGGGATGTGGCTTATAGAGAATTACGGCCGCCGGATTAGCGGCGCGTGTCGCCTCTAGCAGCGCTTGGTTTGTCGAAATGTCCTGTGTCCCCAATCGGATGGAAGCGTCGTCTTCGACCTGCCCAGGTACGAGAATCCTTCGGCCTACGGGAATTCCCACAGGCAGGGCCGCGCCGCCGAGGTTGTATTTGCTTAGGTTGTTCTTTGTGATGGCGCGGAGAAGCGTTGCGGCTCTTTGGCGGGCGTGCTCGGGAAGCGTGGTGGATGCCTCGATCAATTGTTCAAGGCGGCTAGGGCGTGAAGGGTCGTAGTAGATGCCAAGATCGTCGAGGACGAGGCTGAGTGGGGGCGTAAGCGCTGCGCCAAGGCCCTTTGAACGTAGGAACCCGTCTTCGACACTCACAGCACCAACTTCGTTCAATTCAAGAGTTATTTTGCCCGCCCAGCTCATGAGCCGCATATTGTGGCGCTCGGCGATTGACATTGCATTGGCGGCTTTCGCGAAGCGGATCGCTTTTGTTTCGCCGAAGAACCGCTGGAGCGGCTTGCGCTTCCAAAGGCGCATATTGGTTGCTACCCAGCCGCGATGATCATCCCGCCATGCTCTGACCTCTGCTTCGAGCGTATTGAGCGCGTCCTCGAATGAACAAAGCGTATCCCGATAGGGATCATACCATACCGGATAAAGGATCATTGCCGCGGCGAAAAGCTGAGCGCGGGTGAGCGAACGCTGGCGGCGCGCAAGCGGCATTTGGTCTTCTGTCAGGCCCCAACCGGCGTAAAAAGGTTGCCCGTAAACGCGTGGTTTGTGACCGGCGAGAATGGCTTCGAATCCCAATTGTGAGGAGACGGTGTAGACGGCGATAGCACCTTCGAGAAGACTGTGCGGTGAGACATTCTGGTCGAAGAATATGGTTTGAGCGTCACAATCCTCGGGTGACAGATACCCTTCTCTGGCGCCACCAAGTGTTTCGGGATGGGCTTTGACGAGAATAGTGGCGTTTGGATAGGCCTCTCGCGCATCAAAGAGCATTTCGCGAAAGGTGTAGCGGTTCGCGCGACTTGCAGTGACAGACGCGTCGCCTTTGGTTTGGTCGATGACCAGAACATAGCCCGGAGGCGGAGCTGCAGCCTCTGG
>CAYWUN010000129.1:0-5478 GCA_964461315.1 uncultured Aestuarium sp. | reverse complement strand
GAATGTTTGATCTCGACGGGTGCGACGGACCCCGATCGCATCGCGGCTTTTTGCAAGGCAGCCGGTGTTCAAGCTCTGAACCTCGACCTTCCGGGCAAAGACGCGCCTTCTGTTATTTCGGACAACTACGCGGGTGCACGCGATCTAACGAACCTCATTTTGCGCAGATGCGAAACGGACCTCGGTTGGTCAGGGCCGCTTCGGTTTATCGGCGGTCGTTTGACTGACCACAACACGGCCGCCCGTCTCGAAGGGTTCATGGATGCGCACAAGGAACGGGGCCTCACAGTTCCAACCGAGAACATCCAAGCGTCGGGCTATTCCGCCAAGGCCGCATGGGACAGTCTGAAGGATTTTCACCCGAAAGGGCCGACGGGGATTTTTGTGAACTCCACCATCTCGCTCGAAGGTGTGGTGCGTTGGCACAGCCAATTGGCGGAAGGCACCGAAAACATCCGCTTTGGCTGTTTTGACCGCGATCCGTTCGGGAAATTCCTGCCCGGCAACGTAGGTATGGTGGAGCAGGACGTGTCCAAAATGCTCAGCGTTCTGTTCCAGATGGTAGGTCAGTCCAAATTAGAGCAGCATGCAACCCTGATCCCATGTAAACTGGAAGAGTTCTAAAGGTCTTTAGGAGTGTAGTTAGGATATCCGAACATTCACGCTTTGTGCAGCAAAGGTCCGCTCCCCGCCCATTTGTGGATGACCCTGCTAACAGCCCAAAGCTGACGTTCGAGGCATCGCCCTGACATGCCGGCAGAACTTAAAGCGGACATTCTGTTTCCAACGACCGCACGGGCATCGAATGCAAGCTCTATGCTCGCTTGCCTTGATCGACTAACACGCATAACGTGCGCGCCATGAACGCCAACGGTTTCAATGCCTTTCGCGGGCTCTTGACCCGTATGCTGCTCGTAGTGGCACTACTGCTTGCTGGAGTGGTGCCTGATGGCATGATGCGCGAGGCGGGGCCTGATGGGGTTCGTCTGGTGCTTTGTACGGGCAACGGGACCCAAGAAGTCTGGCTGGCTAACGACGGCACGACCATCCCCGTTGATGACGAAGAACGGTCCGGGTCGCATGCCTCACACTGTATTCAAGTCAATCTAATTACGCAGAGTGCGTCGGTCCAAGACGGGCTGCCTGTGCATGATTTATCTGCGCCCGAAATGCTGGTTGGCCAAGGTCATCAGCTTTTGGCACGTCAGACCTCGAGCAATGCGCATCGGTCGCGCGCCCCTCCGTATTTCCTGTGATCCATCGTTTGCTCTAACGGACATTCCGTCCGTCTGCTGATCGATTTTTGACCACGGCATATCAAACGCTGCCGTGATCCTCGGAACACATTTGGACATACTATGAAAACCATCTTCACTTCTGCCGCCTTTGCGGCTGGCCTCTTTGCGGCTACTTCCCTTCCGGCGATAGCCGAGATCACCATAACTGATCTGCGTGATCGCACTGTCACGTTGGACGAACCCGCGCAGCACGTTATGCTCGGCTTCTATTACCAAGAGTTCCTCGCCGTTGGTGGCGAAGGAGCCGTCGACCGCATTGTGGCCCTTTCGCGCGGACCTTGGGCCGATTGGCGCCCTGGTCAGTGGGACGTCTATACATCCGCCTTCCCGCAACTGCTGGATCTGCCCGATGTCGGCGACACTGAAAGCTCGACATTTTCTATTGAAACCGCAATTGCTACCGACCCCGACCTTGTGATCCTCGCTGCATGGCAGTTCGATGCACTCGGTGAAAGCGTCGCGCAATTCGACACCGCAGGCATTCCCGTCCTTGTGCTCGACTACAACGCACAGACCGTGGATGCGCACCTCGCATCGACCCGTGCCTTGGGGGCGGCTTTGGGAGCGCAGGACCGTGCCGAAGCGCTCGCAACGCTCTATGAGGATATGAGCCGTGACACAGCCGAGCGCGTAGCTGCTGCCGGACCATCAGATGTGAAAGTATACGTTGAACTGGCGCAAAAGGGCCGGGACGAAGTTGGCAACTCCTATGCTGGTGGCATGTGGGGCGGCATCATTGATGGGCTAGGGGGCAACAATATCGCCAACGGTCAAATTGAGAACTGGGGCCCACTTTCGCCCGAGTATGTGCTGGCAGAGCAACCTGATGTGGTTCTTCTTGCGGGCTCTGAATGGCTGAACCGCCCCGCTGCTGTCACGATCGGTTTTGCACAGGATGAGGCCGTCGCCCAAGAGCGTATGGCTGCATACCTGACCCGAGCTGGGTGGTCTGATCTGCCTGCAGTCAAGTCGGGCAATGTCTATGGCATCTACCACGGTGGCACGCGGGCGCTGTCAGACTTCGCCTACTTCCGCTTCCTCGGAAAAGTGATCCATCCCGAAGCTTTTGCCGATGTCGACCCACAGGCTGAACTGGCCCAATTCTATGCGGATTGGTTGCCTGTCGAGGCCGACGGCATCTTTATGTTGCGGGTGAAGTGAGCGTGACCTCAAACGAGAGGAGCGGCGTTATGCACCGCTCCGCCAGACTGCGCACGGGGGCGATCGTAATCGCCTTCGTGACACTAATCGTGCTCATGGTTGTCGACTTGATCACGGGTCCAGCGGGAATTGCTTTGTCTGATGTCGTCCACGGACTATCCGCAGGTCCAAGCGGCGAGGACCGACGCCTTGCTGTGATCCTGTGGTATCTTCGGTTGCCGCAAACCCTGACGGCTGCGCTGGTCGGCGCGTGCCTTGGGGTTGCTGGACTGATGATGCAAACCATCCTCTCCAACCCGTTGGCCAGTCCCTACACGCTCGGCTTTTCCGCCGCTGCAGGCTTTGGCGCTGCATTCGTCATCCTCTTCGGCACCGCGCTGCCTGTAGCAATGTGGATTGGTGTACCGCTCGCAGCCTTCGCGGGTACGTTAACGGCGGCGGGTCTTGTTTACCTCGTTGCTCGCTACCGAGGGGCTTCTCCTGAGATGCTCGTTCTGGCGGGCATTGCCGTACTGTTTTTCTTCCAGTCCCTGCAATCGCTTTTGCAGTTTATGGCTGCGCCCGAGGTTCTGCAGCAGATCGTCTTCTGGCTCTTCGGGAGCTTGCTCAAAGCCACATGGACCAGCGTCAAGGTGATCGGGGCACTGCTCGCCCTGTGCCTGCCCTTCATCCTGCGTGATGCGTGGAACCTCACGGCGCTTCGCCTAGGCGACAGCAATGCCGCCAGCCTCGGGCTGGACATTGACGCCCTGCGCCGCCGCGTTCTGATCATTGTTGCGGTCCTTACCGCCGCCGCCGTCAGCTTTACCGGCACAATCGGCTTTGTCGGTCTCATTGCCCCGCATGTGGGTCGTTCGCTTGTTGGCGAGGATCACCGTTTTTCCTTGCCAATGGCGGGGATCATGGGGGGCACAATTCTCGTCGCTGCCTCGGTCGTAGGCAAGATCATCTCGCCGGGGGCCGTGATCCCCGTTGGCATCATCACCGCCATCGCAGGCATTCCCATGCTCATGGCTGTGATCCTGAGGAAAGGAAAACGTCCATGACAGGCCTTACTCTGACGGATTTTTCGGTCACACTCGGTCGGCGAGAGCGTTTGCGGATCGACCGCCTTAATCTGCCTGATGTCGGCTTTGTCGGTTTAGTGGGGCCGAACGGCGCTGGGAAGTCGACGCTCCTTAAAGCTCTGGCAGGCGTGCTGCCACATCACGGCACCAAAACACTCGGAGCACGCTGGCCTCGTGCCGAACAAATCGGCTTTATGCCGCAAGATTTTATGGTGAAAGCGCCACTTAGCGTAGCCGAGTGCGTGTTGCTCGGGCGTCGTGAACAACTCGGCTGGCGGATCTCGCGCAAGGATCAGGACGATGTCGATGCTGCGCTCGCTGCCTTTGGCCTCAGTGCCTTGGCGGGGGAACGAATGGATAACTTGTCAGGTGGACAACAGCAGTTGGTTCTTCTCGCCCAACGGCTATCGAGAAATCCGCGCCTCTTGATCCTCGATGAACCCACTAGTGCGCTCGACCTGCACCGCCAAATCGAAGTTCTGACCCAACTCAAGGCCACCCGTACCCGTGGTCTACTCGTAATCGCCGCGCTTCATGACCTCACCCTCGCTGCGCGGTTCGCCGATTGCCTGGTGATGATCGAAAACGGTCGCCTTCGCGCGGTTGGTTCTGCCTCTGAAGTCCTGAGCCGTGAAGTTCTAGATCCCGTCTACTCCATATCTTCGGAGTGCTTACACGACCGCGACGGAAACCCTGTCATTGTCCCGCATCGTGAAAGTCCATTTGCGGGCAATGGTGGCTCTCACATAGGAAAATTGGCTGAAAGTCTTTCAATACCAGCGTCGCACGCTTCGAGCGCACCGCGAATGTGATTGGTTTTCGCTCCAAAAACTCTGGCTCGGTGAAGGTTTGGCTGTCGCCCGAGTAGGATGATGACAGCCCATGGTCCAAGGACGAAGCTGGTTCGCGCGTTTTATGTTATGATGCGCTGTCAGCATCGTGTTGTCGATGGGGAGGGCGCGGTGGATCGGAGGATCCGTCATGGACATACCAAACTTACCCGCCATTCGCGCCCGTCGCCCCGCGTGGAACAAGGGCCGTATCGTCGGCCAGAAGAGACCGCTCAAGCCGAAGCACGTTTGGGCTATAAGGGTCAGGCTCGAGCTGGCTGAAAACCACCGTGATCTGGCGTTGTTCAATCTCGCCATCGATAGCAAATTGCGCGGGTGCGATCTGGTCACGATGAAGGTCGTCGATATCATGGCGTCGGGCCAGATCAAGGAACGGGCGTCCGTGCTGCAAAGCAAGACGAAAAAGCCCGTGCGGTTCGAGATTTCGGAAGGCACGCGAAGTTCTCTCGAACGATGGATGTGCGAGCCTCTGATGATTGGCTCGGAGTTTCTATGGCATGGCCGCTTTCACGAACGACTGCATATCTCGACCCGCCAATACGCGCGGATCGTCCGAAACTGGGTGACATCGATCGGATTGGAAGCCAGCGCTTATGGCACGCACTCGATGCGGCGCACAAAAGTCACGCAGATCTACAAGAAGGCTGGCAACCTGCGTGCCGTGCAGCTCCTGCTTGGCCACACCAAGATGGATAGCACCGTGAGGTATCTTGGCGTCGAACTCGAAGATGCGTTGGCCCTCGCTGAGGCCATAGAAATCTAACCAGTTGGGCCGTCGTGACTGACGGCCCAAACCTGTCATTCGTTGGGGCAGTGATCGCCGTGGCGCAGCTTCACCACTGCAGTCATTCGGGGCATCGGGCAGCATGGTCTTCCTGATAGAAGTCAGCTGTGACAGCTTCTCTCAATTTGCACTGATCAGATATTTTCCGAAGTGAACATTTCAAATTGTAGAGTAGTACGTTGTGTTCCTGCCTCTGCACCTGCGCGTCGTGCACGAATGAGGGTGCCAATGAGGTTCTCTGCTAGCTTTTGGATTGGGTGCGAAATGACCAAGTCCATCGTGCCATCGAGTAGCGCCGCACGTGTTGGGGCCATCAA
>CAYWUN010000128.1:0-5489 GCA_964461315.1 uncultured Aestuarium sp. | reverse complement strand
TAAAGGTTCTGACTTTGGATTGTGGGTTTCTTACATTTTTGTAAGATCGCGGAGAACGCATTCACATCACGTATGGTCATAAGCAGCCCAAAGCTACGGGATAGAACTATGACCACAACGACCAAGAACAACCACGCATCGAACAGTCACTTTGTACGAAATGTCGTCCCAATCTTTTTGGGGGCAGGGCTCTTTGCAGCGGGGCTTTATGCGCTTTTTCATCTCCTAAGACCGGTAAATCCTTCAGAGGTGATAGCACAAATTAAGGCGACTCCATTCGGCACGCTTGCCGCCGCACTTGGAGCTACCATTATCGGTTATCTCGCGCTGATCTTCTATGATTGGTTTGGCCTAAGGTTTATCGGCAAAACACTTGACCGCGGCATCGTGATGCTCGGAGGATTTCTCGGATATGCTTTCGGGAATACTATAGGTGTTAGCGTGGTTTCCGGCGGCGCAGTGCGGTACCGCATTTATTCTGCCGTCGGACTGAACGCTTTTGAGGTAGCAACTGTTTCGGGATATATCGCTGTTGCACTCGGCACGGGATTGACCCTTGTTGGTGTCGTGGCGCTTGCTATACATCCCGAGGCAATTGGAGGATTCCTACCTTACTCCCCGTCAATAATCCAAATCGTTGCCGCTGCGATTGCGGCAGTTTCGTTGATTTTAATCGTATGGTTGTCTGTCTCACAGCGCTCTTTGAGCATTCGCGGCCATGAGTTGCACCTACCGCCCCCAGTCGACCTTATGGGACAAATTATAGTAACCCTAGTCGACATCGCGGCGTCTTCTTTTGCGCTATGGGTGCTTTTGCCCGCGGGAAAGTCCGACTACTCAACGTTCGTTGCCGTATATGCCGCAGCTACAATGATCGGTGTGCTCAGCCATGTTCCCGGCGGCATAGGTGTTTTTGAGACAGTAGTCATCGGCACCTTACCAGCCTCTGTGCCGGCCGGCGATGCAGCCGCTGCACTGCTACTTTTCCGCTTGGTTTATTATCTGGTTCCTTTTGCAACTGCTTTCATATTGGTCGCGCTAAACGAGATTTGGCTTGCAAGAGGAGTAGGCGGTCGTCTCCTCGCTCGGACGCCTGCACTTCAGCCTGCGCTTGTAACACTACATGGGTTCGCACCTGGTATCGTCGCGACAGTAGCCTTCGGTTTTGGAGCTTGGCTATTGCTGATAACGATGTTGCCTTCCGTGCAGGCCGATGCGATGGCTGAAGGAGACCTCATCGGTGTGATGCTGCTCGAAGGTGGGACGCTTGTATCAGCAATTGCCGGCGTGGCGTTGATAATCGTTTCGCACGGGCTCGCCCGTCGAGTTTCCTCAGCTTGGTGGTTTGCCATCGGTGCCCTGCTAGCGGGGGCGGTCGCCTCGCTCCTTAATGATTTTTCGTATGAAAATAGCGCTTTCCTAAGCACAGGTGCATTACTTCTGTTACCGTTTAGGAAAGCCTTTGATCGTCCCGGACGACTAACCGCAGGCATTTTCGATGCTCGTTGGTTTGCGACGGTCATCAGCGTCGCGGCGGCTGCCGCAGCGTTCTTCTTTTTCGTAAACAAGTCGGTTCCATACTCGAATGACCTGTGGTCCGAATTCTCGAGCGCCTCGAACACACCTCGCGCGCTTAGAGCTGGGCTAGCGGCAACAACGCTGATGTTCTTCTTCAGTATATATCTGCTGACACGTCCGATCCAACGCAAACCATCAGGGGCGACGCAGCTGGATGATATGCCTGTGGCTGCGGTGCTTTGCGAGTTGTCCGAAGACCCTCAGGCTTGGCTAAGCCAAACCGGAGACAAACGGTTTCTAATGTCCGATACTGGTAATGCCTTTATCATGTATGCAGTGCGCGGGGCATCGTGGATCGCACTTGGCGACCCAATAGGTGATCCAGCCGAGTTTGAGGTGCTCGCATGGGCTTTTGCGGACATAGCCGCAAAGTCTAATGCACGACCTGTTTTCTATGAGGTGAGTGCCCGCAATCTTGGGCTTTGGATTGAACTCGGATTGACGCTCCACAAGGTTGGCGAGGAAGCGGTGGTGAGCCTTCCTGAGTTCAGCCTAGCAGGTAGTAAATTTAAGACTATGCGTGCAGCGATGAACAAACGTCAGCGCGACGGGTACGAGTTTCTCGTTATGACGCCACCGCATTCCAAGGAACTCTTTGAAGAACTTAATTCGATCTCAGATGCTTGGCTTGGTGGCAAGACTGGGCGTGAAAAAGGCTTTTCGGTCGGGCGCTTCAACTCGGACTATCTGGCACGATTTGACATTTCTGTTGTTCGTAAAGAAGGACGCATCGTCGCCTTTGCAAACATAATGACCTCTAAGGGGGGCGAGCGCTTAGCCGTCGATCTGATGCGCTATCTACCGGAAGAGGCGTCGGGCTTGATGGAATATATGTTTCTCAGTTTGATCGAACACTACAAGGAAAAAGGCGCAATTGAATTCAGCCTCGGCACTGCGCCGCTCTCTGGTCTGTCAGAGAGGTCTGTTGCGCGAGCATGGAACCGGTTCGGACGTCTAATCTTTCGTCATGGCGGCGCGTTCTACAATTTTGAGGGTCTCCGCGCATTCAAGCAGAAATTTCAACCAGACTGGCATCCGCGCTATCTAGCGCTGCCACCCAAAGTCTCTCCCATACGCGCAATGGGAGACGTCGCGCTTCTGATTGCAGGCTCTGCGCGCGGCCTGATCGTGAAGTGATTAGATGACTTTTTCTTTAGACCAAATACTACCCTCTCTCCAAGCGTTTGGGTTTCTGAGCTACTGGCTCATCGGGCTGGCCTCCTTGCTCGAAGCGTTATTCATTTCTGGCGTAGTCGTTCCTGGAACACTGGTCGTGGACGCAGGTGGAATGCTCGTTCAGCGTGGATTGCTAGATTTCTTCGATCTTGCATGGTTCGTCGCGCTTGGCTCGGTCCTCGGATCGGAGCTGAGCTACTGGTTCGGCAAATTAGCCATACACCGTCTCCCTGGCCGCAACCGACTTGGCGACTCAGCTGGCTTTTACCGTGCCAAGGGACTTTTTGAGAAGCGAGGCGGTATGGCTTTGGTGGTCGGACGTTTCCTCGGGCCTGTGGCGGGTCTAGTGCCGCTCGTCGCAGGGATGGCGGAAATGGATCGCCGCAAATTCCTGATTTGGAACATCTTAGGGAGTATTCCCTATGCGCTTGCCCATGTCGCCATCGGCTATTTCCTGGGCGATGTCATGGGACGAATTGGGGGATCGCTGACCCGTGTGTCTGTGTTGTTCGGGATCGTCATTCTTGCGCTGCTCGTGCTCTGGGCCACGCTTTATTCTTCTTTGAGACTGCTTCCGCTCGTATGGGCCGTATTGTCTGCCGCACTGCGCAATGTTGCAGATCTGCCTGTCGTCAGACGCTGGATCAACGATCATCCGGCTGTAGCGGGATGGGTAAAGGCACGGCTAGACCATAGCGCGTTTTCCGGTTTAACGCTAAGCATCTTGGCCGTAATCTTGATTTACATCGGTACGGTATGGCTCGACTCTGTCTTCGAGTTTTTGCATGGCAGTCCCTTGTTTGGGCTCGACAATCGCCTGTCTGAACTAATTCACCACTTCCAGTCGCCGGGTCCGATCAAGATAGCATCGTTTGTTACTGCAGTTGGTGGGTGGCAGGTTGTTCTGCCTATCATTTTGGCAACACTGATCTGGTTGATGACAGAAAGACAGATCGCGCTTGCGGTCGGAATGACGGTTTCGATTGTCGGAAGTTCTCTTTCTGTCGCACTTCTTAAACTCGCTTTCGGTCGTCCACGCTCACCCCTTGGAATATTCGCCGAAACCTCCGCGAGCTTCCCGTCCGGTCACGCCGCGGCCTCAGTCGCGGCCTATGGGATCCTGATGTATGTAGTCTGGCGAGCAGGAAGATTGCGCCCTGAGACTTCGCTCTTGTTGGCTGGCCTCATAGCCTTTGCGATTGGATGCAGTCGTATATACCTAATTGAGCACTACCTAAGCGATGTTCTGAACGGGTGGCTCGTTGGGTCACTTTGGGCGACAGTTGGTATTGCATTCTCTGAATGGAGGTTGTCGCTGGCACCTGCTGCTTCGAAACCCATTAGAGGCTTCCCTAAGTGTGTGGCTATCGCTGTTGTCGTAGGGCTAACCATTCTGGCTGCGTCAAATATCTGGCAGTATGACCATCCCCGCAATGTACCCATACAGGTCACAGACCAAGTTATCGCAGATCCGTCCAAATTAGGACAAATGGGGCTAGTTTCGCAAACGGAGTCACTTTTAGGTACTCAATTGCACCCAATTTCAATCGTAATCTTCGCTAAAGATGAGACCGTAATTACAGACGCCATCGTCGCCACGGGCTGGTCGGTTTCGCGACATCCTTTGCGTCGCCTAATAATAGATGCCGTTCTTGCGGCACTCGAGCGAAGCGAAGACCCAACAGTCGAGACGATCTCACATTTCTGGCGCGGGCAGCCTAACGATCTCGCCTTCGTTCAGAGCGACATTGAGGCGAAAGCGTCTGCCTCTTCTCCCGAAATTCGCTTGTGGCGGACTGAGTTCGTTACCATTGATGGTTTACGTGCTTTTTTGGGGACTTTTGGGGATGACGAATTAAATGTTCCCAAAGGTGAATTTACTGTCAGTGGCTCCGACCTGGCGTTGCGTGATGCATTTGTAACGGGCATGCAGAAAATTGGCGCATCGCTCACAGCACCGTCGATTTTGTCTGAACATCAGACCGTAAAGCCTGTCCCAATCGTTGTGCTTAAGTTGCAGTAGGACCTCCAGAACCACTGCCAGTCTAGTGAAGGCGGCTGTCTTTCGGTAAATTTTTCTATCAATAGGTGGTTCTTACATAACTGTAAAAACCCGGCCAATCGATTGCAGATTTCCTAGCCCAAATAGGGTCAAACGAAAGGAAATCGCATGACCCAACTGGCCATCACCACCCAAGGACTGACGCGCCGTTATGGCGCGTCGGTCGCATTGCATCCCCTGACCCTGAACATCCCAACGGGCGAAGTGTTTGGTTTTCTCGGCCATAACGGCGCGGGCAAAACCACAACCATTCGGTTGCTGACCACACTCATTGAACCCTCGGGCGGATCAGCCAGCATTGGCGGCTTTGATCTAAATTCTGATCCGATGGGCGTGCGCGGTGCAATCGGCTATTTGCCCGAAAACGTGCGTCTCTACGACAATTTTACCACCGCCGAGAACCTGATGTTCTTTGCCAAACTTTCGGGCGTAAAAACGCCGGATGATCGCGTTCGCGAAGTTCTCGATTTCCTCAACATCACCGAATTGGCGGATCGCAAGGTTGGTCAGTTCTCCAAGGGGATGCGTCAACGCGTTGGGATTGCGCAGGCGATCCTGCACCGTCCGTCGATCCTTTTCCTTGACGAACCTACATCGGGCCTCGACCCGATGGGAGTTCGCATGTTGCGCGAAGTGATCGACGCGCTGAACGCAACAGGCATGACGATTTTCA
>CAYWUN010000127.1:3943-5711 GCA_964461315.1 uncultured Aestuarium sp. | reverse complement strand
TGATGAGGTCAGAGGCCTTAATCGTGAGGTCGGCTTTATTGATCGTAAGTGTCGAAGGCCCGTAGACGAGCGCATAGCCCAAGGTATCGGTTAGCCCGGAACCTGTGAGAGTATATGTGCCCGCGTTGGTGGCACCCTGAGAGGTCCCACCATAGCTTAGCGGGCCACTGAAGGAACTCGCGCTGTCGGAGTTAACAAGACCAGTGACAGTATAACCGTTCCCGCCGCTCCTGCCTGTAGCGTCGTATGTTGTGGTCCAGTTGTTTAATGAGACGGTTGCAGTCGGCTGCTCGCGATAGATCGCATAGGTCCCTTGACCCAAAGCTGCCGAATAGTTCGTGGCAACTTCATCTGAATTGTAGCGGAAGTTTCCGGACCCTGCGCCTACGAGGTCCGAAAGTCCGGTGCTGCCACTTATGCTGCCCGAAAAAAGGCGTGTAGGGCCATTTGTTGATGTGAGGGTCGGATTGCCATTGATGATAATATTACCCCCAGACGCAGTGCCCGCAGAGGCATTCGTGCCTGCATTTACGGTGATTGATGACCCCTGAATATCTTTGTTGATGCGGATGTCACCCGAGAGAGTGGAAAGGTTCACCGCACCACTTGAGGTAATCCCCGTCGGGTTGATCTGATCAACGGCAAAGCTTGATGAGTTGACAAATGTGATATCGCCAATGGAACTCCCATCGTCGTTACCAGCGGCAAACTTTGTAATGCTGTTTCCGGTATTGGTCAGGGTAAAGTCACCGGAACCTTTGAGAGCAAGGTTGTTTACGGTGACCGCATTGCTTTGCGTTATCACGCCCGTCGAATAGATTTTAAGGGTATCCGCGCCGACAAACTTCGTGAAATCGATCGCTTTGACGGCGGAGCCAAAACTTAGATCAATCGTGCCACCGCTTTGGACGGTGAGTGTGCCACCGTAGTTGTTCGTGGTGGCGTTGATCGCGATGGTTCCGGTCGATGCATTGGTTGTGCTCAGGTTCGAGCTGCCGTCAACCGTTCCGCCATAGATCGTGATTGGGCCACTTGAGGTAATTGCCGCGTCAATCGAAACACGCGCTGAATTTCCTGATTTGCCGATCGTGTATCCCGAGAAAGAGGCGGAGCCAAAGTTCAGGTTCGCATTGCTGTTATAGAAGCTGTTCCACGAGAAGTCTGAGGCAAAGCTGGATGAAAATGGCGCAATTGTGAATGTTCCGCTACCGCTCACGTCCAACTTTGGAGACGTAGCCGTAGAGACAAAACTATCGATGTTAAACGTCAGGTTCCCGGTTCCAGATCCGATCTTGGTCGTAGAAGAATAGCCCCAACTACTTGTATTATTGTTGTTTCTCGATTTGCGAAGTTCTGGAGCAGTAATGCTGAGATTGCCATAAATGGTTCGCAGGCTCGACCCATTCATCAAGCTGACGTAATTCGCGCTCGGGTCTGTGCCCTCGATCTCAATGTTCAAGTTGCCATCAGCGACGATCGCGGCTGTATACATCAAGTAGAGCCGTTCGGCGGCAGTAATGTTTATGTCTCCGCTCGCTCTGAGCACTCCGCGAGTTGTTGCATCCATGTTCGTGCCATTGATGCCGATAACGTCTGAATCAATCGTGAGGTTCTTCGCAAAAATCCCCCATTGTTCGCTGCCCGAATTTGCTGCCTGCAAGTCCGCAGATTTGATGTTTACGTCTGCTCCAAAGGTGTTGAGATAAAGCCGATACAAACTGAACAAATTGCCTGCTGTAATATCGATTGCCAAAGGCGAACCCGTCGC
>CAYWUN010000127.1:1749-3843 GCA_964461315.1 uncultured Aestuarium sp. | reverse complement strand
TGGGGCAGGGGGCCGCTTCCTTGCCAATCACCGCCAATCAAGATTGTGCCGCCGCCCGTGGCACCCGTTGCGTCAAGAAGTGCGCCCGAGACAAGGGTCGCCTCTTTGCCAGTGATCGTAATAACGCCGCCATTTCCGGCAAGGTTCGCGACGGTGATAGACCCTCCGATATTCACGCCACCGTTGCGTCCAGCGTCTATGGAGACGGAATTGCCACTCACTCTGCCGGTATTTCGAACAAGTCGAAAAACGCCGTTTTCGCTTACCAAAGCTGAGGCGCTTGGCGTGCCTCCTCCAATTGTCGAAGCAACGGCGGCCTCACTCGCGGCGGCCTGAAGGCGGACTTTGCCATTTCCTGCATCAATGACACCGCTGTTTTCTACTTTGCCAACGATGTCATCGGCTTTGATCTTGGCGGAAAGCAGTCCGGCCTCATCAAAAAAGACTTCAACCTCAGAGCCAGCGACTAGGTTAACCGTTCCGTCGTTTGAAATTATGCTACCTGCGTTCTGAACATCTTTGCCGATCAGTGCGATATTCAAACCTTGGAGCTGGCCGAGGTTAAGGACAAGACCGTCGCCAGCAGCTCGAAGCGCAAAGTTACCGTCCTCAGTTCGGCGAATATCATGGGTAGTCGCGAGAAGGCTTCCAACGTTCACACGTGCATTCGGACCAAAGACGATCCCGTTTGGGTTCGAGAAAAAGATGCGTCCATTCGCAGTCAGGTTGCCATCAATCGATGACGGGCTTTCAGATAAGATAGTGTTCAGCGCAATGGATGAGGTGCTGGGCTGGCGGAATTCGACGGACTTTCCGCTTCCTATATCAAAGGTATTCCAGTTTAGATGAGCGAAATCACTCGACTGATCAATTTGAAGTCGGTCGCTCGTCGAGGTCAGAGCAACATTGCCTGTTTGAACAGCTTGAATCTCGGGCAAATCTTGAGCGACGCCGCTCGCCGCGATGCAGACGGTTACGATTGCCTGCGCATAAACGTATCGGAAGGAAGTGGTCATTAAGTTTTGATCTTTAACTATGAATACTTGAGAGCCGAGATCGCCACATCAAACGCAAGCTCAATCAAAGCTCTCATGCTCAAGCCCTCTCAGAGCGCGGTCCTGGGTGGCATCCATTGGCGCTAGACCCTCATTTTTCAAAAACGACCCAATCGTCCAAAGAGTTAGACGCGGGTGCATATTGAAAAGCCCTTATTAAAAAGGCCCAGTTTGTTGGATGAACCAGACGGCTTGTTATGGCAATCATGCGTATGGGGCAGTTGGGCTATCAAAGGGGTATCTGAGGTGCACCTTCGAAACTCTAGGTGGTGGGGTAAAATGGTCGCGATCACCAGAAGTTGGGCCCAAAGCAGCTTTGGGTTAACCTGAATCACATTGATTGAGTGTAGCCTTTGACTGGAGAACCCCCCCGAAGCCGGTGCTTTTTTCGCTCATCAGCACGGTGATTTGGATGGAGAAGGCGAGAAATCCAGTGAAACCGCTCGCGGGAGGGTTTGCTTCGGCCGGAACTTCTGGGTTTGCGTAAGTATTTGAATTTAAACAAGGAAAATTCAAATGCGCTCTACGGATTTCAGATGGCGCGTCTCGACTACGTCTCTGAATCCCCAAAAAACTCAATTTCAGGCAAGAAAAGTTCAGAATCCAATTGAAATCGGTCGGAGTCTCTGCGAAAAGCCGCCAACTTTTATTTTTCTGAGAAGTAGCAATCCAATGGAAGTCAGCGTCCGCGACAATAACGTAGATCAGGCACTCCGCGTGCTTAAGAAGAAGCTACAGCGCGAAGGCGTTTATCGTGAGATGCGTCTGAAAGAATTCTTTGAAAAGCCCTCGATCAAGAAGGCTCGTGAGAAGAAGGAAGCTATTAGCCGTCAGCGCAAGCTCGCTCGCAAGAAGGCGCTTCGCGAGGGATAATATCCCGCTTGCTCTCGAGGCAAGACGAAGTTTTTCATAATCTACCATAATGTTGCGCGAAGTGCTTTCACTTTGCGCAATATTTTTTTGTCCGATTGGGAATTTTCTGTCCTGGTTGGCTAGGTATCCTTCTGAACCGCATAATATCGTATGAATGCTTGTTAAA
>CAYWUN010000127.1:0-1649 GCA_964461315.1 uncultured Aestuarium sp. | reverse complement strand
TATCTCTATTTGGCGCCGGTTTCGTGGTTGATGTGGGCGCTCGAAGTATATGGCCAGCAGCACATCGGTTTCCTGCCACTAGGCATTCTGTTTTCGTTGGTCAGTTGTCACATTGGTGTTGAAGTGGCGCGTCGGATATTTGTGATCGAAAACAGCTCGGCTGCTTTTACATTCAACTGGAAGCAGCTCTTAGCCGCAGGTGTAATTGGTTCGCTGATAAACTCTACGAGCCTAACTTTGCTCTATAATTCTGGTTTTCACCTTGTAACCTTTGTCGGCTACCTTTTTGGCGATGTGGCTGGGCAGTTCTTGCTCATGCTGTCGCTGATAGTTTTCTTTAAGATGGCTCGAGCATGTAGTGACCTCTGATGGCTCGAATAATGTCTTGGTGTGTTGAGTAGGGGAAGTATGGCCTCAGTCTCAAAAGTTCTAGCGATTGCGATTGCCATATCCTGTTCTTTGAACGGAGCCACATTTGCGCAATCGGTTCCCTCGGAAGAATCCGCGCCTCGAGGGTTTCTCGCGGCAGAACTCGCTTTGGAGCCTGCCGCTCGAGAGACCCCCGCTGCGGCTTCACTTGAACGCTTTGTCGAAGAGTTTGACGTTTGGGAAGGTATTGCCGAACGTGCCGAAGGGGCTGTGGGTGCGACCGCCGGAACGAACTTTGCGTTGTCAAAACTTCGGACGGAGTTGGTCGATTGGCGCGAGAAATTTACGGATATTCAGTCTATTAACACAGACCGGATTGAAACTGTTCAGAGCCAAATTCATGCTCTGGGGGCGCCCGCTGATAGAGGCGAGGCTGAGCCTTTGTCTTTGCGTCGCCAAGCTTTGACGGAGCAGCTCTCCGAGCTTATCGCACCGCGGCTACTCGCGGATGAGGCATATGCACGTGCGGATGGTCTGATCGGTGAAATTGATGCGATCTTGCGTAGCCGGCAGGCCGCGGAGGTCTTGAGCCGAGGCGATGCGCCGGTCCTGCCCGCAAATTGGGGGCAGGCCTTTGCTGCTTTTGAGGCAAGCATAGAAGCGCTTGCTCAGGAAACCGTTTCGCTCTTGCAGGCCCGATATAAAAGCGGCCATCTTCTCACCCTTCTCCCACTCTCTTTCGTCTTCTTCGCATTAGGTGGAGCGCTCCTTCTACGCGGACGAAGGTGGGCTGTGAGGCTATGGGATCGCCATAGGACCAGATCGAAGCACTGGGAGACAATTTTGCACGCATGCTTATCGCTTGCGTCAATTGCGCTGCCTTTCCTTGGGTTGGTCTTGGTCTCGTTGGGATTTGTGTTCTCAAATCTATTTGGGGTTCTTGGTCTTCGAATTGTTCAGCAATTGCCAGAGGCGGGGGCAAATGTGCTTGTTGCCCAATGGCTCGGTATCCAGTTCTTCAAGGGGGGGCGGTTTGAGGGGCCAATTAAATTATCCAAAGACGAGCAGGAACTTGGACTTCGGCTAACAATTTCTCTGGGTTGGCTGATGGCCATTGGAGTGATGCTGACAGCACTGCTTGAGAGCAGCCCCGATGCTCAGAGTGTCGGATCAGTCATTATGTTCCCGTTTGTGGTTTTGTTAGGCTTGGTGCTGCTTCGCATTGGGAAACTACTTTATCAGCACCGCAACGTTGATCTTGGTGATACAAATTCGATGCG
>CAYWUN010000126.1:0-5785 GCA_964461315.1 uncultured Aestuarium sp. | reverse complement strand
CAGCTGTCAAAATTGACATCAAGGCTCGTGTTGTGCGAGCCGCCGCTCAAAAAGCCGCAGTCGTTGCCGTTATAGGTCGTACTACCGCAACTACCCGAGGTCGTCGTGTTATAAGAGGTCGAGTTTCCGTCGAACCAGGAAAGTCCGTTCCAGAGGCAGTTCGTCCAGTTAAGAAGATACGTCATACTTCAGTCTCCAAAGGCCCCGTCGAATGAAGTCACCCGACGATCTTTGCGAGATACGATGCTACCCTCTTGTCGGGGCAAGCGAACGCACCTCGCAGCGCACACAAGGTGCGACACGTTGCACAAATCGGCGTGGAGTAAATTTCCGCGCAGACACCACTCAATTCATTCGGCCGAAACCGAACATAGTCGCCCCATTCGACTATATGCCCCCCCAGATGGGCTAGTTATTAATACCCAAAAAGTATGTAGTCGAAAAAGGGAAAAATGGCGCACAACCCACAGGAAACTTTGCCACATTTGACATGAAACGACTGATTGTTCGATCATTGTAGACAAAGACGTAGGTCTGTTTCCGAAACCAAAACAGGTAACTCTAGAAACTCAATTATTTTCAACGCCCTAGTTCTTAGACAGAAATTTACTCTCGGCGCCATTTTGCGCTTTACTTCGAAGCACCACCACCACCACACGTGGAATTCGATCTTTCCACTTGCGAAACAATTGCCCCAAATCTGTGCAAATGTTGGCGAAACAAGGCGCAAAAGTGGCCGATAGTAACCGCTTTTCGACACATTTCATGGTTGAAAATCAAAAAGCTACGAATCGAAATTCGCATCCGTCTTGGGAAAGAACGGCATCGGATTTCAGCGGCAAAATGGGCGCGATCTAAACCGTGTTGAGCAACCGCGCTTTGCAAAACAAAACGGGGCTCGCAGACCGCGAACCCCGTTTTGTATTTGGTGCCGGTGAAAGGACTCGAACCTTCACGAGGGGCTGCCTCGGCGGATTTTGAATCCGCTGCGTCTACCATTCCGCCACACCGGCCAGTGCCCCTCCACTACCCGCCCACGTTTCCAACGTCAACGGGCATTCAGCCGTTATAAGCGATTGACCGAAAAGGTGTCACAGGTGACCAGCTCGCCACTTTCAAACCCGCGCTGAAACCAGCGCTGGCGTTGGTCAGAGGTCCCGTGCGTGAAACTATCGGGGCGAACCGCCTGACCCGCATTGCGCCGAAGCATATCATCGCCAATTTGGGCAGCCGCGTTCATGGCTTCGGCGATATCTCCTCGCTCTAATGTCCCAAGGTCGTCTTGCGCGGCCAGAGCCCAAACTCCCGAGAAACAATCGGCCTGAAGCTCGATGCGAACGGAAATTTCATTCGATTGGACTTGTTCGACTTGTGCACGAATGCGGTTGGCGTCACCCAAAATACCCAATTGATCTTGGACAGAATGCGCAACCTCATGTGCGACCACATATGCCGCAGCGAAATCACCTTTGGCTCCCAATCGATTGGAAAGCGTAACAAAAAAGTCGGTATCGAGATAAATCATCTCGTCGCCAGGACAGTAAAACGGGCCCGTTGCCGCGCTTGCACTGCCGCATGCAGATTCCGTCGCACCAGAAAAGAGCACCAACTTTGGCGGTGTATATCCGCCGTCAACTTGCTGATCAAAAATTTGCGCCCAAACCTGTTCAGTATCGGCAAGAGCAACCGTCACAAACTCTGCCCTTTCCTCGTCAGCAGCGTTTAGCTCTCCACGCGTCTTGGCCCCCTCTAGTGAGCCATCGAGCAAGGGCGTCACATCGATCCCAAGAAAATAGCCGAGTAACAGCACGGCAATCACGCCAAGGCCGCCAATTCCCCCGACCGAAGTCGCGCCTGAACGCCGGCGGTCAATCACATTTCGGCTTCCACGCCGTCCGCGCCATTTCATCCCAAAGTCTCCGTTCACGAATTTTTGCAATTATTGAGTGCATGCTGACGCGCATTTCGCACTCAAGCAAGGTTGACGTTATGAGCAAGGCGTGGCCTAACCTCGGTCAAAACGCTGAAAGAGCCAAAATGATCCGTCCCCTCTATAATTGGACAATGTCCCTCGCCGAGAGCCGCTATGCTTTATGGGCACTTGCCGCCGTTGCATTCATTGAATCGTCGTTCTTTCCCATCCCGCCTGACGTTCTTTTGATCCCGATGATTATCGCGGCACCGCGCAAAGCTTTCCTCTTTGCAGCGATCGCAACTATCGCTTCGGTCATTGGCGGTCTTTTTGGGTATTTCATTGGCTTTGCACTCTTCGACAGCATTGGTCAGCCCATTCTCGACTTCTATGGCAAAGGCGCTCATTTTGAAGAGTTCAGGACGCGCTATAACGAATGGGGCGCTTGGGCGGTCTTAATCGCGGGTGTAACTCCCTTCCCGTTTAAGGTCATCACGATTGCATCGGGTGTTACGGCATTGAACCTTCCCGTGTTCATTGTGGCGTCCATTGTGGCCCGCGCCCTGCGGTTCTTTATTGTTGCGACGCTCCTCCATCAATTTGGTGCCCCTATCCGTGACTTCATCGAGCGACGCCTAGGCCTCGTTTTCATCGTCTTCTGCGCCGTTCTTTTAGGCGGCTTCTATCTGGTTAAATTCTTATGACACGCACTCAGATGATCCTTTTGGCCACCGGTGGCTCTATGGCACTTTTAGGTGGGGCATTTCTGTTCCAGCTTGCGGGATACCCCCCGTGTGCCATGTGCATTTGGCAGCGTTGGCCCCATGCGATTGCGATCCTGATCGGTGCGATTGCGCTCGCCTATCAGCACCGCATCATGGCTTGGCTCGGCGCGTTGGCCGCCTTTACGACGGGCGGGATCGGTATTTACCACACAGGCGTCGAGCGCGACTGGTGGGAAGGTCCAACAAGCTGCACCAGCGCTGGAAGCGGTGTGAGTGGTCTGGGCGCGGGCGATCTGCTTTCCACCGAAGGCCCCAAGCTTATCATGTGCGATGTCGTGAGCTGGGAACTCTTCGGCATTTCTATGGCCAGCTGGAACGCGATCTTCTCAATCGCGCTTGGCCTTATTTGGGTGGCTGCGGCGCGCAAACGCGCCTAACGACGTCCTGCACGTCTGGTCGAGAGCAGCAAGTTCGTCTCGCTGCTCTTGATCCCTTCAATCCGACGGATTGCGAAAAGCACCTGATCGAACTCTTCAAGGGTCTTGGTGCCAATCTCAACAATTAGATCCCACGCACCATTCGTCGTGTGCACGCTCGTCACTTCGGCAAGTCCGGTGATCCGAGTGATGATCCTTTCGATGCCTCGCCCCTCAATCCCAAGCATCATGAGTCCGCGCACAGGCGATACGACGAGATCCGTTTTTGTCAAAACGGTATATCCGGCGATTTGACCACTTTCCTCAAGTCGCGCAATCCGAGTGCGCACCGTGGTGCGCGTGACGCCCAAAATCGCGGATAATTCCGAAAGACTCGCGCGTCCGTCACGCTTGAGCGCAGAGATAAGTGCATTATCCAAATCATCCATCATTATTATCCATTTTGGCACATGATAGCTCATTTTGCACAAATTGATCTGTTAAACCATTCACATTTTGGACGCATCTAAGATGTATGAAACAGAACATCATTCTTATCGGCGCACCAGTTGACAGCGGCAAACGAACTCGCGGCTGCCTTATGGGACCTGACGCTTATCGCACAGCGGGTCTTGTTGAAGCACTCAGCAGTCTTGGCCACACCGTGGCAGACCTTGGGAATACACAGCCCGATCCGGTGGCACCGATCCCACATAGGAATTCAGCGGTGCATCATTTGGCAGAGACTGTCGGATGGACCAGCGCGCTTGCGCGGGCGGCAATCGAGGCGGCTCCCAATGGCTTTCCCATCTTCCTTGGCGGGGACCATGCGCTTGCCCTCGGGTCTGTCTCGGGAATGGCCGCTCATGCCAAGAGCGTCAACAGACCACTTTTTGTGCTCTGGCTTGATGCCCATAGCGACTATCACACCCCCGATACCAGTGAGAGCGGAAACCTACACGGCACGCCGCTTGGATATGTCACGGGCCGCAAAGGGTTCGACGCCTTCCCTGCCCTCGAAGCTACGGTCCCGACAGAGAACCTCTGCCTGATTGGCTTGCGTTCGGTTGATGCCGAAGAGCGTAGCGCGCTCAGCGAGACAAACGCCGACCTCGTAGACATGCGCCGCATCGATGAAGACGGCATCAGTGCGCCACTCGCAGCCTTTTTGCACAAGGTTGCCGCCGCAGACGGGCTTTTGCACGTTTCGCTGGATGTGGATTTCCTTGACCCATCTGTCGCCCCGGCAGTTGGCACCACGGTTCCGGGCGGCGCAACTGTGCGCGAGGCGCATTTGGCGATGGAAATGCTCTGCGATAGCGGCTTGGTGCGTTCGCTCGATTTGGTCGAACTCAATCCCTTTCTTGACGAGCGTGGCCGAACGGCGAGCCTGATGGTCGATCTTGCCGCTTCTCTTCTCGGTCGCCGCGTCTTTGACCGCCCCACTCGGAGCTACGCATGACCCAGCCTTCAAGAAAAGCTCTCGTTCCTTTTGTCTCGGTCGAGAACATGATGCGATTCGTCCATCACATTGGGCTTGAACGGTTTTTGGGCCAACTTGCGAGAGAAATCGAAGCGGACTTCAAACGCTGGGAGAGCTTTGACAAAACGCCCCGTGTCGCGTCGCATTCGAAGATTGGAGTGATAGAGCTCATGCCGACTTCAGACGGCGATCTTTATGCGTTCAAATACGTGAACGGGCACCCCCTGAACACCAAACACGGGCTGCAAACGGTAACCGCCCTTGGGCTTTTGGCAGATGTCGCGACGGGCTATCCAGTCCTTATGACGGAGATGACGCTCCTCACCGCGCTCAGAACGGCAGCAACCTCGGCCATGGCGGCAAAGTATCTTGCTCCGAAACACGCACAAACTATGGCGATGATCGGAAATGGAGCGCAATCAGAATTTCAGTGCATCGCGTTTAAATCGATCTGCGGGATCAAGACCGTGCGAATTTACGATGTCGACGCAAAGGCAAGCGCGAAATGCGCAAAAAACCTTGAGAATTCTGGATTAGATGTAGTCATTTGCGAAAGCGCACAAAAGGCGCTCTTGGGGGCTCAGATCATCACGACCTGCACAGCAGACAAACAATACGCCACCATTCTCACAGACAACATGATCGGGAGCGGCGTGCATATCAACGCAATCGGCGGCGACTGTCCCGGAAAGACTGAGCTGCACCCCGATATTCTTGGGCGGAGTGCGATCTTTGTCGAATTTCCAGAACAAACCCGCATCGAAGGTGAAATCCAGCAGCTCGCCGACAACCACCCAGTCACAGAATTTTGGAAAGTGCTGGTCGGGGACGACAACGGCAGAACCTCGGACAATCAGATCACTCTTTTCGACAGCGTTGGTTTTGCGATCGAGGATTTCAGCGCACTAAGAACCATCAGAGAGTTGATCAAAGGCACAGAATTCTTTGAAGAATTGGACCTTCTTGCGGACCCTGATGACCCTCGGGACCTTTACGGAATGTTCCTTCGGGCGCAGGTCGGTTGACTAACACATTTGCCCGCTCAAAAGCGGTTGCAAAAAACACCGAAATTTCGCGCATAAAGAAGTGAATTTAAAGTCAATAATTCCAATGGATTAGGGTAATTCAGAAATTAGCCCCATGCAATCCGCCCCTCTGGGATTGCACCCTATATGATGGCTCTGTTATACTTTCCCAAACAACATATAGAAGCCCTTCGGCAGACAGGCGAAAAACGTGAACGACACCC
>CAYWUN010000125.1:0-5948 GCA_964461315.1 uncultured Aestuarium sp. | reverse complement strand
AGCTGTGCGGTCAAGGTCGTTTTCCCCGCACCCACAGGTCCGCCGATCCCGACACTCTATATCATCGAGGACATGCGCTGGCAGCCGCCGAACATGGAACACGACGGGATCACCAAAACGCGAGACCTTTTCTACGGCTTCCAGACCTCGCGCCGCTTTAAGCATTCGGACCCTCGGGTAGAGGCCGAATTCAACAAGCATATCGTCGATATCTCAGGCTGTTTCGTGTTCCACGCGGGCTATAATATCAACAAGCGCGGTCAGGTCGCGGTGATCCACAAGCGCTAGGTTTTGTGGATCGCTGCGAGACGTGCCAGATGAGCCTTGGTGGCTTGCGGGTTTGGGGGATGGCTATCCCCTGCAAGCTTTAGCATCCAAAGGAAATTTTCGACTTCTGCATCTTGCCGAAGCGTTTCAATGCTTGCCCGTGCATCACTCTTTGCACGCTCTATCAGATCGGGCGCTAGAGCCGTGAGACGCTCCACCTCGGCCTTGGTCGCGGCGTGGTGTCGGGCCATTCCTTGATCCTCGACGGTGTTCCAATTCCGCTCTACCCAATAGGCCAAATCAAGCGCCCGTGTCGTGCGGTTCGGAAGCCCTCGCATGCGCTTGAGCAGAAACTCTTCGGCGGAGCGCAAGGAATAATGATTAAGCTGAATAAGCGGCGCTTTGGATTGAAGTCCAAAGAGGTTGATCCGCTTTGGGTTTTGGCTGAACCCCTCGGGAAGAACTTGCCCTGCCCCATTGATCCAGCGCGGTGCTTCGCCCTTTTTCTGCTGGGGGCGATGAACGCCAAGCCGACCAAAGACCGAAGGCTTCACGATAGATTTAAAGAACCAAGCGGCAGGGAGCGCGATGTCAAACGGCGCAGCTCTCGTAAAACGTTCGATTGTGAGGCCTGCGTCCCAACTTTCGATCCCAGAGGACCCAAAGAGCCGCCATGCGACGGCGATACCATCAACATCGCGCGTCTTAGACAGTAGATCGGCAAGGGATTCATAGGGTTTAGCAAGCGAGACAAACTCGTCGCAATCGACAAAGGCCACCCATTCCGCCGATTTCACCAAAGGATGGCCTGAGGCGGCATGAAGCGCCCGCCATTGCACGGTCTTTTCCCCGTTCGGGGTGGGAACACGAGTAACGATCCCCTCGGCAGCGAAGCGATCAACAATATCAGTGGTCAAGTCATCACAGTCATTTGTGTAAATCAGGAAATGATCCACGCCCAAGGCACGGTGATGGGCGATCCATTCCGTGAGGTGGATCGCCTCGTTCCGCATGGCGGTGACAAAGAGGATACTCACGAAATCAGCTCGAATTTGTGGACGTCAACCATGCCTCGGTCTGTGATTTTTAGCGCAGGGATCACGGAGAGCGCGAGGAATGCCAGCTGCAGGAACGGCTCTTCAAGCGTCACACCAAGCGACCGCGCCGCCTCGCGCAGTTCGACCAAACGATCTCGTACATGCTCAAAGCTTTCAAGGCTCATCAAACCGGCCACCGGAAGCGGCAGTTCGGCAAGCACTTTTCCATCCCGAACCACGACGAAACCGCCTTCGATCTCGCCCAGTCGGTTCGACGCTAGAGCCATGTCGTCATAGTTCACCCCAACCGCTGCGATATTGTGATGGTCGTGACAAACGGTCGAGGCGATTGCCCCCGCCTTGAGGCCAAAGCCTTTGACAAAACCAGTTGCGGTGTTGCCGTTAATCCCGTGGCGCTCGACAACTGCGATACGGATCAAATCACGGGCGGGATCGGGGCGTTTATCGCCGTCGACCGAAGGGATATCTTCACGAAGGTATTCGGTAATGATCTTGCCTTCGATGATCCCGATGACCGGAGTTTCAGGGTTATTGCCGCCATGACGGAAGGTCTCTGCCGCCACCTTTGGCGCTTTGACCGAATTGCGACCAACGGGGGCGATGATCTTGCGCGCAGCGAAAGCGGCATCACTAACGACGACGCCCGCGCAGATCACGAGCGACGCGTTACAGCCCTCAAGGCTATCGATGGCAACGATATCCGCGCGCTTGCCGGGGGCGATCTGACCACGGTCTTTGAGGCCAAAGGCCTCTGCCGCAGAAAGCGAGGCCGCGCGATAGGCCGCGATGGGAGATGTCCCGAGCGCGATCAGTGTTCGGATCATGTAATCGAGATGCCCATGTTCCCCGATGTCGAGCGGGTTACGGTCATCGGTGCAAAGACACATATAAGCAGAGGTAAGCTCGCTTAATACGGGCTGTAGCGCATGCAGATCCTTGGAAACGGACCCCTCTCGGATCAGAACGCGCATCCCCTTGCGCAGCTTTTCCCGCGCTTCGTCTGCTGTCGTCGCCTCATGCTCTGTACGGATACCCGCTGCGACATAGGCGTTGAGGTCTTTGCCCGAAAGCTGTGGGCAATGCCCGTCAATATGAGCCCCCTCAAAAAGGTTCAGCTTTTCCATGCACCCCGGATCGCGGAAGATCACTCCTGGGTAGTTCATGAACTCGGCCAAACCGATATTGGATGGATGTCCCATTACTTCCGCAATGTCCTTGGCCAGCAGCGTCGCCCCTGCCGTCTCCATATGGGACGATGGCACGCACGATGAGAGCTGGACCTTGATGTCCATCACAGTGTGCTGGCTGGCCTCTTGGAAATAGCGGATACCGTCAAGACCGATCACATTTGCAATCTCATGCGGGTCACAAATCGCAGTCGTGACCCCGCGCGGTGCGACACAGCGGTCGAACTCGTAAGGCGTCACAAGGCTACTCTCGATATGAAGATGAGTATCTATGAAACCGGGGACGAGGATTTTGCCCCTGACGTCGATGACTTCGCGCCCCTCATAGTCAGCGCCAATCCCGACAATCACATCATCACAGATAGCGACATCCCCTTCGAGTAGGTCGCCCGTGACAACATCAAGAACTTTGCCCCCGCGAAGGACTTTGTCCGCGATTTCGTCCCCGCGCCCCTGCGCGATACGCTGTTCGAGCTTTCCCATGGCATCCCTAACCGATCATGTTCGCGCGGCAATGCCGCCTTACATCCATAAGTAGCGAAACCGTTCCGCCTCGGCCATGACAAATGCAGCTGAACGTCGGGTTAATCAGGTAGAACGATCTGCATTTTGACGTCAGAAGGCGGCGCGGACGCCGCGATCTCAAAGGCACGAACGCTCTCGGCGAACTCAAAGCGCCGCGTAATCAACGGTTTCACATCAATGGTGCCAGCGCTCAACATTGCGACACAGCGTGGAAAGACATGGGCATATCGAAAGATATTCTCGACCCGAGCCTCTCGCACCATTGCAGCACCAGCATCATATTGGATCGGCTCCGACTGACCACCGATCATCACGACACAGCCTCCTGGTGCGAGCGGTTCGAACACCTGTGCAGCGGCAATTGGCGAACCCGTCGCCTCGAACACCACGTTCGCCCCCCAACCCTCTGTCGCTACGAGGACCGCATCTTTGACGTTTTGCGTCCGCACGTTGATCGGTGTGATTGCGGGATGGAGAGCCTCTGCGATCTCAAGCTTTGCTTCGGCAAGATCGGTCACAAATACCCGCGCACAGCCCGCAGCAATGGCGGATAGTGCGGTAACAAGACCAATTGGCCCTGCGCCATAGACAACAGCAACATCACCGGGTTTGATCTTGGCCTTTGTCGCGGCATGCACACCAACAGCCAAAGGTTCGACCATCGCGCCTTCGGCAAAGCTAAGATTATCTGGGAGTTTGAACGTAAAATCTGCGGGATGCACGCAAGTCGGGCGCAAAACCCCGTGGATGGGCGGCGTCGCCCAAAAGCGTACGGCGGGGTCAATATTATACATCCCAAGGCGCGCAGCTTTAGAAGTTGGATCAGGAATCCCTGGCTCCATGCAAACGCGGTCGCCGATTGCCAGATGTGTGACCTCGGCTCCGACCTCAATCACAGTTCCAGCCGCCTCGTGACCAAGGATCATCGGCTCGTTCACGACAAAGCCGCCAATCCGACCATGCGTGTAATAGTGCACATCAGAGCCGCAAATGCCGACCGTATGAAGCTTTATTCGAACATCTCTTGGCCCGATAGTTTCTTCAGCTCGCGAAATTTCGGGAAAATCGCGAAGCGACAGAACGTCCTTCTTCTCAAGAACTAAGGCTTCCATATCCTGCTCCCCCACTCTGCAATCAGCGACCAGCCAATTGGAATCAAATTGTTAGGGCTAACTGTCTCATGTTTTCAAAGAAATGCCAGTGTTAGCGCTGGTGAAAACAGACACGGTTGCTTAACTCTAACCCATAGACAGTTTGAGGGTTTGCAGAATGGTTAAATGGGATCAGCGTTTCGCGGGTGATGAGTATGTATTTGGCACCGAACCCGCGCAAGCCGTCACCAAGCTCGAAGGTTTTCTCATTCCAAGCGGAGAGACATTGGTGGTTGCCGATGGCGAAGGGCGCAACTCGACCTATTTGGCAGAGCGTGGGTTCAACGTAACTGCGACTGACTTTGCGGAAAATGGCATCCGTAAAGCAAAAGCTCTTGCCGCGCAGCGCGGTGTGACGCTCGAACATCGACTAGAGGACATCTTTCAATGCGACTGGTCGGCCAAGCAATATGACAATGTGGTCGCAATCTTCATCCAATTTGTGCCACCGAGCGAGCTTCGCAGTATTCTTCGAGGACTACGGACAGCGCTTCGCCCTGGTGGGATATTGATGCTCCACGGCTATACCCCAGGTCAAATCGGGCGCGGCACAGGCGGCCCTTCGGATCCGGGGCATATGTATACCACGGAATTACTCCAAGACGTCTTTTCGGACATGGAGATTTTGGTTTGCGAAGACTACGTGACGGAACTTTCCGAAGGCAAAGGCCACAGCGGCGCCTCGGAGCTCATTGATTTCGTGGCAAAATCCTAAGCATCATAGAAGACACGGAAGCCAGCATTGCAGCCTCCACTATCCGCCGAAACAGCAAGGCGGGCTGCAATGCGATACCGATAGCAATAGCTAATATGACAAAGAAAGCTCCCGCCCTTCATGAGCTTTTGGTTCTCTCGCTTTGCCGCCGCGTTCCGCGCGATTGCCCCACGCGCCGCCGAGCGAATGCGGAACGGCTCTGACGTCCACTCCCAAACATTTCCGGCCATATCGTAGAGCCCTGCCCCGTTCGGATCAAAACTCCCCACGGGCGATGTTCCGACCCAGCCATCCGCAGCGGTATTTTCCTCGGGGAACTTCCCCTGAAAGATGTTGCAAGGGAGGAACTGAACATCATCAGGCTCTCTATCACCCCAAGGAAACCGCGGGTCTGCAAGAGCGCCGCGTGCGGCATGTTCCCACTCCGCCTCGGTTGGCAGTCGTCCACCTGCCCATTTTGAGAAAGCCACCGCGTCTTCCCAAGCGATATGGGTCACGGGATGAGCGCTTCTTGCGGATAGGTCTGAATCAGGCCCTTCAGGTGCATACCAACAGGCGCCTTCAATTGCGCTCCACCAAGACGGCGCAGCCCCCGATGGGGCCAAGAGAGGATCAGTCAGCAGCCCCCGAAATACCATTCCCCAGCCAAAACGCTCGGCTACGGTTTGATAACCCGTCTCCATCACAAAGGCAGCAAAACGCGCATTGGTTACAGGAACGACCTCGGCGCTGAATGGCCTGAGACGATGCTCCCGAACAATGCCCTCGCCATCTTGCGGGAGTTCCGGTGCCTTTGTGCCAGTGTGGCTCCGCCCGCCTTTGAAAATTGCACGATCGGGGGCACTTGCGTCAGCGATTGAGGCAATGGCAGAAGGCAGCTTGTTCTCGGCTATCAAAAGTTCGCCTGCGCGTCGCCCCGTCGATCCACAGCAACTCATGTGAGCATCCATATCCTATTCAATGAGGCGAGATGATCAGCAAAAGTCTGAAAACTCAATCAAGTTTGAATTTGTAGACAATAGGCTTGTAAATGGTGCCCCCAGAG
>CAYWUN010000124.1:0-6002 GCA_964461315.1 uncultured Aestuarium sp. | reverse complement strand
GCCGACAGTCCCCACCAAGGCATGCCCCCGAACATCCCGAAGCTAACCCCATCATTTTGAACATACACAAGGTCGAATATGGGTAAGATTTGAATGCCGGTGGCAAACGAGGATGCGTTGTCCATGACAAAGAACTTCGTGACTTGATCCACGAAAAGAGCGATCAACACGGTAGTCAGGCCGGGAAGGATGAATATCTTCATCTTTTTTTATCCGAGCCAGACGTCCAAAAACAGCATGATGACCAAGCCGATCGCAAGGCCAAGTGTTGCCTTGTTCTGATGACCGCTTCGGTGGGTTTCAGGAATGATCTCGTGACTGATAACGTAGAGCATCGCACCTGCGGCAAACGCCAAACCCCAAGGAAGAAGCGGTTCGGAGATCGTGATGATCCCCGCACCCAAAAGCCCTCCAATGGGTTCAACCATGCCAGTTAATGCGGCGATCCCCCAAGCCCGGACTTTCGAATACCCTTCGCCGAGCAGTGACACCGCGACGGCCAGACCTTCGGGCGCGTTCTGCAGCCCGATCCCGATCGCAAGCGGCATACCACCTGACACACCGTCCGCGCCGAAGCCGACGCCAACAGCGAGCCCTTCAGGAAAATTGTGGATCGTGATGGCGATAATGAACAACCACACCCGTCGAAGGGATGCTGCCTCCGGCCCTTCGCGACCTGTGCTGAAATGCTCATGCGGGAGTTTCTCGTTCATGAGTGCCACGGCACCCATCCCGAGGAGGATCGCAATACACACAATAGCTGCCGGTGCGGCCTCGTTCACATACCGTAGTTCAGCAGCATCAAGTGCCGGTATAATCAAGGAAAAGAACGATGCCGCCAGCATCACGCCTGCTGCGAAACCAAGTGAGAGGTCTCGGGTATCGCGAGACGGTACGCGACCAAAAAGCACGGGTATTGCGCCAATGGCGGTCATTGAACCTGCGGCAAGACTACCCAGAAATCCGAGCATGATGGGGGAGAGAGTGTCCAAATTTATATCTTTCGTTGTAAATCTCTTCAGTCGCCAGAATAGCTTGAGAAGACTTCTGTCGACCCGTCGTTGTTGATGAGAAACACGTCGTAGGCCTCACGCCAGCGGCTCTGATCCATACCAGGCGAGCCAAGCGGCATGTCCGGCACCGCGAGGCCTACTGCGTCTGGTCTTTCGCTGAGTAACCTGCGTATATCACCCGCTGGGACATGGCCTTCGATCACATATCCGTCGATGAGCCCCGTGTGACAGGACACCATACGTTGCGGAACGCCATTATCGAGTTTGAAGCGTACAAAAAGGCCTGCAAACATATCCTCACCTGTGGGTTCAAAGCCGTTTTCTTCGAGGTGTTTCATCCACGCTAGGCAGCACCCGCAGCCATTCGTCTTAATAACTTCAATTTGGGTCGCTTGGGCGATGGCCTGAGCGGCGAAGCTCATTGAAAAAAGGGTTGCGAGCGTAAAAAGCTTCATGAGGATTGTTCTCCGGTTCTTGCAAGGACGCGGCGGATTTTTGGCACCGCGAATTCCCGTTGTTCATGGTAGTCTATTGTGCCGGAAAACTGCCCCTCAGCATCAAAGAGAAAGACGCTTGCCGTATGGTTCATCGTATAGTCGCCGTCCGTGGCGACCTTTTCATAGCGCGCACGGAAGCCAGCGGCAGCGCGCGCTGTCTCTTCAAGCGTCCCGTTCCAGCCTTGGATAGCAGGGTGAAAATAATTGACATATTCCGCCATGGCGTCCACGGTATCGCGCTCCGGATCGACCGTGATGAACACGACGTTCATGTCCGCAACATCATCTCCAAGGTCGTCAAGCCAGCCAGAAATATCCGACAATGTGGTTGGGCAAACATCGGGGCAGTATGTGAAGCCAAAAAACACCATGGATGGATTGCCCAGAAGCGACGCGGGTCCGACGGTTGCACCGCCTTGATCGGTCATCTGAAAGTCCATCTGGGTGAGCGGCAAGGGTCGCTGAGCTACAGGTTCAGGCGCGCCGGGACCGTTCACTCGCCACCAGCCAATAAATAGCGTGAGCGCAAGCGCCCCGCTTATTGCGGCACCATAAGTGAAAAGGGTTCTTCGGTTCATCAGCCTTCCGGACCGAGCGCCGCAATGCCAAAAATTGGAACGTCAACAGTCAGTGTCCCGCCATCGGCAAAGTTTAAGGTTAGCTGAAACGTCTCGCCTTCGATCATCTTGGCTTGCAACCGCATCAGCATCGCATGCATGCCGCCTGGCTCCAGCGAGACACTCTCGCCCGGAGAAATGTTGATTTCACCGACAGGGCCCATGGAACTGACACCATTTGAATCAGTCGTGGTTTCGTGGATGTCCGGCATCATGGCCAATGGGGTTTCCAGCCCGACCAATGTCACCGGGTCAGTGCCCGTGTTGCGCAGGGTCATGTAGGCTACGCCCGGACGGTTGGTACCGATAGACGCGCGGGCCCATGCGTCTTCGATCACAATGTCTTCCGAACCCGCAAGGGAAGCTGTAGGCAATCCGACCAGAATACTGAATGCAAGGGCATGGAAGGTAGATTTTCTCATAGGTTTGTTCCTGATAGTTTTCTGGTCATGATCCATTCGCCGAGACTTCCGCAGCCACGAGGGCGCGCAACTCATCTGCGCCGAAGGGATCAAGAGGTTTTCCATTTACGAAGAAGGTGGGTGTCTGGCGCACGCCAACCGCTTCCACATCGGCGCGATCTTGATTGAGAACGCCAACGGTCTGAGGAGCCATCATCTGCGTTTGCGCGTTGTCAGCGTTAAGACCAGCTTGTTCAGCGATCGCAAGGATTAAACCGGGCGCGGGGGCACCATGGGAGGCCCACCGGGGCTGGAACTCAAGGAGTGCTTCGAGGACCGGCTCAAAAACGCCCTGCATGCGTGCCGCTTCGAGCACACGAATGGCCTGTTCTGAGGCTTCACCGTGGAAGGGGGTATATCTCAGCACGACGCGAACTTTCCCCTGAAACTCGGAAAGTATCTTTTTCACCACGGGATGGAAGGCGCGGCATGCTTCGCACGCGGGATCGAAGAATTCGACGATGGTGACGGGCGCATCTTTTGCTCCAAAGACCGGCGAATGGGGTCTTACCAGCGGCGCTTCATTTGATACTGGTTTTGTGACCGCCACTTCCTTGCTTGTCGGGGAGTAAAGAAGGCCACCGATGGCAAATAGTCCGACTGCTACTACGGCGGTCACGATGATCAGGGTTCGACGGTTCATGAAGATCTCTTTCTAAAGGGAACGGTCAGCAACAAAATGATGGCACTGAAGGAGAAAACGGACAGGTACGGTAGCGGCAGAACGCCAAACAGCACTTGATCTTCTCCCGAGCATGATGGTCCGTTGCGTTCACAGGGTTGAATTGGTTCGGGGATGATCCCGACGAAAAGCAGGCTATGCCAAAGTGCGATCAAGCCGCCAATCAATGCCAAAGGAATAACGTAGTGCCGAACCGCATGATCGGCTCGAAAACTCGCAAGCCCCAGGATAAGTGCCAGCGGAAACATGGCGATCCGTTGGTACCAGCAAAGAACACAGGGTGTTCGTCCCATGACTTCCCCGATGAACAGGGCCCCGAGGGTCGCGGTCAAAGCAATCAGCCATGCGAGATACAAGGCGTTGGTTTGATGGGAGGTGTTCTGCATGGTGCTACCCGACCTCACTCGCCCGTCGCGGGAACGGCACAATGTTGCATTTCTCCCCACGCCTGACGCACGATCTGCGTGGCCGACCAGAGGAACAGGCCGGCCATGAGAGCGGCGACAATAAGGTCTGGCCACGCAGTCCCGGTAAAATAGACACCGGCTGCCGCCCCGATGACGGCCACATTTCCGATGGCGTCGTTGCGGCTGCAGAGCCAGACGGAGCGAACGTTCGCGTCGCCGTCCTTGAATCGCATGAGAAGGACGACGCTTGCAAGGTTTGCCAAAAGCGCCAACAACCCGACACCGCCCATGACTGTCGCGGACGGCACGCCGAGGACGAGAACTTGATAAGCGGTCGATCCAAATACCCATAGCCCCATGGCCGCAAGGCTGAGCCCCTTGATGAGTGCCGCCGTCGCGCGGACGTGCAGGGCCATGCCGATGACGTAGAGGCTGATGGCGTAAGTGGTCGTATCGCCGAGGAAATCGAGGGCGTCCGCCTGCAGCGCCTTCGACCCCGCGAAAGCGCCCGCCGCCATCTCAACGATGAACATAGCGCCGTTGATGGCGATGACGATCCACAATGCCCGCTTGAATGCGGCGGAAACGCCGTCGAATTGGGCATCTTGTCCGCAGCAACTTGCACTCATACCTTGCTCCTGTAATTCATTATCGAGGCTTGTCATCCAATTGAACGACGCCTTGACAGCCCCTAGTCTGAGATAATAATATCTACAATCGTTGTAGGAGCAAGAGGAAAATTTGATGAACGTAAGAGATATTTCAATTGGCGAACTGGCAGAAAGAGCTGGTTGCACTGTCCAGATCATTCGGCACTACGAGAAAATCGGTCTGTTGCCGGATACGAGGCGCACCAGCGGCAATCGGCGCATCTATTCAGAAGATCAGGCCTCGAGGCTGATCTTTATCCGTCACAGCCGGGAGCTGGGTTTCAGTCTGGACGATATTCGCCAATTGCTGTCGTTTTCGAATCAGCCCGAACAGTCGTGTGAACAAGTGGACGCCATCGCACGCGAGCACCTGCACGGTGTCCAGGAACGCTTGGGCCGCCTGCGCTCTATGGAACGGGAATTGAAGCGCATGGTCCGCGAGTGTGGTGGCGGGAAAGTTGCGGAATGCCGGATCATTGAGGTTCTGGCTGATCATTCGAATTGTTTGAACGAGAGACATCCCACGGCCAAATCACGGGGACCGCGATGATATTACGAACCAACTACTCTATTTGCGATGTGCCCCTCAAATGACTAGGAACAACAAAAAGGGTTTTCCATTCCGTCAAGTCGTGCAGCTCCGCTGAGCAGTCGTTTCTTTTCACACCTGGCCTCCAATAACGAACTGATCGTATGTGTCGTGTTCTGTTGGTTCCTCCAAATCGCGGTCCCATTTTCCTGGAGCGTCATCAGGATATAGGAGAAGAGAGACGGTCATGCGGGTTTTATCGGGAAGTTCCGAGAATATGCTCATTTCCCGAACCTCTTCTTCCCCCAGCCAAATGCCTTTTGGGTGCAGAATTCCTGTTCGGTTGTCGATCAGCATATCCTGTTTTGCAGCTAAGGATGAAGCAGGCAGCGGGATGATCTCTTGACGACCGCGATAGAATATTCCTGATTTGATGAGTGGCTCACTACTCCACGCCCAATCAATAAAGCCTTCCTTGCGCTTTACCTCCGCGCTAGTGCGATCTTGATCCTGGTATAGGTCAAGAAGCTCGCGACACTCTTCAATGGTAAAGCCAAACGCGCGGGATCGTCTTATAAATATTAGCTTTCGGACTGATGCATCATCGTAGGTGCGGTACCCGGTATCTGATCGTGATGGTGCGCTTACCAAACCGATATCTGCATAGTAGCGAACTGTTTTGACGGGCAAGCCAGCCGCCTTGGATGCAGCAGAAATGTTCATGCAAATCCTCCTTGACCTTCCAGTTGCTGGGAAGACTAAATGATAGTCCAAATAGGTGCAACGACTTCGCAAAGACCGATGAAAGGGTAAATGAAATGCCAAGAAATAAGGCTACCAAAATAGCAACACTCCATCGCATGGTAATGTCGGATCGTATGTGCCCTCACGGTCTGAAATCCAAGGATTTGCTGGAACGCGAGGGATACGAGGTGGAAGATCGCCATTTGACTAGCAGAGAAGAAGTGGATGCCTTCAAGACCAAGCATGGCCTTGCAACGACCCCACAGACCTTTATCGACGGCGTTCGTATTGGGGGGTTCGATGATCTAAGAGAATATTTTGGCAAGCCCACTAAAGCCAGGGATACCCTGACCTACACGCCTGTCATTATGTTGTTTTCGGTCGCGGCCTTCATGGCACTCG
>CAYWUN010000123.1:0-6007 GCA_964461315.1 uncultured Aestuarium sp. | reverse complement strand
TCACGGAAATGGCGAGTGTTTTCGGCATGAGCCGAATGGCACGGCTTCGCCATGTGATCCTGCCTCAACTAGTGCCCTATATTGCGGCAAGCGCTCGCAATGGTCTCGCCATCATCTGGAAACTTGTTCTCGTGGTCGAATTCTTGGGGAGAGGCAATGGCGTCGGTTTTCAGATCCACCTTAACTTTCAGATGTTCGACGTCACAGCGGTCCTCGCTTATTCGATTACATTTATCGCACTTATGCTGTGTATCGAATACCTTGTTATTCAGCCTCTTGAGGCGCGTGCGCGCCGCTGGCGCCGATAGTTTAAGCAAAAGTCAATCCAACCAAAGTCGCTTGAACCAAGGTCCAATTCTCCCTTTGGTTGCGAGTTCCTAAGCTCCCATCACCTGCTCAACGAAGCGGGAAAGGTAATGGGAGGAAAACATGAACCTTATCAACGCACTTGCAATTTCTATCGGTCTTCTTGCCGCTGTGGCGACTTGGCTATGTCTTGGAACTGGCTTTGGACTTCAGGTCTGGGCGCTCTTTATCGGATGGGGAAGCTTCTATCACACGGGCGGCAAGACTGATGGCCTGACCAAGTCTGCTGTGAACCACATTTGGGGCGCTGTTGTGGCTTCTGCTGCATTGATCGTCGTCGGGACTGTTGCTGGCAGTGTCGTCGTAACTTCGATTATCGTTGGCGTTTCGGTTGTTGTACTCGTCCTTGGCGCGCACCTACCGCTTCTCGCGACGATCCCTGCTGCTGTATACGGCTATGCTTCGACCGCTGCTTTTGCTCTGCTGACGGGTGTCGCAATTGGCGATCCCGCCGCCATGCTCAAGGCAGCCGGCACCGTAGTGGTCTCGCTGATCATCGGTAACATCTTTGGTTTGATCTCGGAAAAGGGCGCTGGCGCTCTGGTAAAGTCCGAAGGCTAATCACTGCTTAGAGGGGCGGCGTTGTCGCCCCTCAATTCTCGCTTCCTGCAGTTTCCAAGAAGAGGTGAAGCGAGATCGGATTGATCGGTTTTTGCAAAAGGACCATATCCCGAGCTTCGACCTGCGCCTTTGCCTCGGGTGAGCGATTTGCAGAAATGATCCGCGCAGGAACATGACCGATCAAGCTATAAATCTTGGAGACCACATCAGTTCCCAGTTCACCGTTATCAAGCTGGAGGTCAACGAGCATAGCGTCAGGCACAAGGTCAATCTCTTGTAAGAGTTGGATCGCCTCATCTCCCGAAGGAACGTCGAGCACTTCAACATTCCACTTCTCAAGAAGAAGCGTAAGGGCGCGGCGCATGTCGAGATCGTTCTCAACAAGCAACACGACAAGACCATCGTGACGCCACTGTGCCTGTGGTGGGAGAGTATCTTCTTCTGGTGGGGCATCGCCCATTCGGTCCACAAGAGGCACCGTGACGCGAAAGACAGTGCCAACGCCTTCCTCGGATTCGATGCTGAGCGGATGGCGTAAAAGCGCGCAGGCGCGGTCAACAATGGCAAGGCCAAGGCCTAGGCCCTCGGATGCGCTCGATCGTGCGTTCAGGCGATGGAACTCGCGAAAGATCGCCTCGTGGTCTGCGGAAGGAATACCAGGGCCCGTGTCCCAAACCTCGATCCGCACGGAGCGCCGCATCCTACGTACGCCGACAAGCACTTTGCCCTTCTCAGTATAGCGGATCGCGTTCGAAATCAGGTTTTGCAGAATACGGCGGATGTAGGTTGCATCCGAACGAATGCGCACCCGACTCGGAATAACGTGAAGCGAAAGTCCTTTGCGTTCTGCAAGGGGTTGGAATTCGTCGCGCAACTGTCGCAAAAGCCCAGCAAGATCTATGGTGTGCATGTCGACAGCAGCGCGACCGCTTTCTAGCTTTGAGATGTCGAGCAGCGCTTCGATGATGGACTGCACCGAAGAGAGCGCATTTTGCGCTTTGCCGACCACTTCGCGATGGCGAACCTCGGCCAGTTCTTCCGCGATAGAAGACAAATAGAGGGTCGCCGCTGACAAAGGCTGAAGGAGGTCATGACTTGCTGCGGCCACAAATCGCGATCGAGATGACATCGCCCGCTCGGCAACTTCCAAGGCATCTTCAAGTTCGAGCGTGCGTTCAGTGACCCGTTGTTCAAGAAGTTCGTTGGCTTCGCTCAGGGCAAGCGCCGCTTCGCGTTCGGGCGTTACATCAGTGATTGAAATCACAAAGCCTTTATCCGGCATCTCCTCGGCGAAAACGTCGAAATAGCGACGCTCGCCACGTCGGAATTCAAAGCGCAAAGGAGGGCGGCGGTCAGATCGATTGACCCAGTCAAGAAAGCCTTCTGCGGACAAGTCGCTCACATATGTGATCTGGTTTTCAAAAAGCCGGAAAATGGTTTCGAAATCCAGCCCTGCGCGCATCTGGGTGAGGGGGATCGAGAGGAGGCTGGCCAAACGTTGGTTAAAGCCAACAAGCCTGCGCTCGTGGTCGAAAATCCCAACACCTTGGTTGATATGTTCTAATGTGGCTCGGATCAATCGGGCTTGATCGTCGATAATCTTGCCGCGCTCCATCCGCTCCATACGGATGATATCCGAAATGTCGGTCTGCATGATCACTGTTTGCCCGCCAGACATTCGGTGTTCTGACACTTGAACCCAGCGATCCCAGATCATGCGAACATTGAACATCACATGTTCTTCGGCGTGATGATTCATCCGCCTTTGGACCCAGTCCTCGGGCGTCACCCCATCGGGCAAATGGAGATAGCGACTGCGGCTGACAATGCGAATATAATCGTCAAAGGTCAGGCCAGGTTTCAACTCTTGCCGAATGTCCGGCATATGCATACCGAAACGGCTATTGCAGAGGTTCAGCGCGCCATCCGCATCGAAGAGAGCAAAGCCTTCTTGGATGTTTTCTATCGCATTGGCGAGATCGAGACGCGCTTTTTCGGTTTCGCGATTGGCCGAGGCAAGTCGACTGTTCGAAACGTTCAAGAGATCGAGCGCGTTTTCAAGGTCTCGCGTCCGTTCGCGCACCTGTTCTTCGAGGAGGACGGCGCGCTGGAACTGGGTATAGGCCGCGCCATGATCGTCGTTGATCTGCTCAATCCGCCGCATCAATGCGCTGCATATTTCGAACAGCTTTTCGTTTTGCCGCTCGATCGGGTCGCTTGGATTGATCAGTTCGCGCGCCGATGGCATCACAGCCCGTCCTCCGGAGCAAATATTGCGACGCCCGTCATCGTTTGGTTGACGTGCATGCCGTTGATTTGTTCGCCATAGGTGCTAAAGCCAACGACTTTATTCCGCGCAAGGATGTCCGAAATCGCGCCTGTTCTTTGTTTTTGCTCGGCCTCTAGTCGGCGCAGAATACAGTCACAGGCGATGATGGCTTGGGGCGTGCGGCCGCGACCGATGCGTTTGAGTTCTCGGTCGAGATGGATTGCCATATCTTCAGGTTCAGCAAGGGTGAGAACAAGGCCTTCGTCAATTGCTGAAAAGAACACAAGGTCCCCATTGTCCAACACGCGCTGGATGGCGCGAACATGGTGCGTACCGCCAAAACGCACGACCACGGGATGAGCTGCGAAAGTAAAGGCAGAAAGCTGCTCTGGGTCTTTGCCAAGAATACGCGCATATTCGCGTGCTGCGGGTTCCGCGTTGATCCGGCGCACAATGCGACGGCGCGAATCTGCCTCGGTGACGACCATTCGCGTATCGGTTGGTGTCAGGTGGTCGAGGCTAAAGACATGCACGGGGCAGTTGGTTCGAATAAAGCACAACACAGCGGCATGCGTGTAAACTTGTCCGCCCACGGAAATATAGGTTTCTTGGAAGCGGTCCCCGTCACCTGCTGATCCGCCAAAGAGTGGAACGGGGCCAAGGCCTGACACAACAGCCGCGACGACTTCGTCTTCTTTGATGGAAAGACCGTCTATGGCAACAAAGGCAAACTCGTGCTGCCAATCTGGCTCTTGCCCGTTCAGGTCGGTGCGCAGGCGTATCATGTTCCCCACGATTTCCTGAGGATCGAGCTTTTCAAGGTGGTTGATCAGAATGGAGCCAACACAAAAATTCGCTCGGGGAAGGCCGATGGCGGCAATCGTCCCTTCAGTATAGCCGTGTTCTCCCAACTCTCCCGCAGTTGTGCAGGCAACAACGCGTTCGGCGCCCCAGATATCGACGGCTTGATTGACGATATTTCGAAATTTGGCGTCAGGGCTCACGTAGAGGACCACCAACGCGAAATCATTCTCGCGACCAAGTGCATCAGCAAGCTGCGTTACGGCATTTGGATTTGTGCATTCAACATGTGCTGAACGGACAATGCCCTTCAGATGCGCCACCGCGTCGAGCGGTCGCCCGGTTCCTCCCATAGCCTCCTCCTAGGCTGACTTTGACCGGCACCAATGGTCAGACGCAATCGTATGGTTTACTGACTGTCTTGCAAGACCGAAGCGAAGCTAGCCTCCTTTGCGATCAGAACAGCTTGGGTGCGGCTCTGGACGCCTAGCTTACGCATAATAGCAGTCACGTGGGCTTTGACGGTTGTTTCAGCAATGGACAAATCATATGCGATTTGTTTGTTCAACTTTCCTTCGCAGATGAGCTGAAGAATCTTTGCCTGCTGCCGGGTGAGGCGAGACATGCGCGAAATCGCTTCATCCTGATCAGTCACAGGGCTGCTGGCATCATTGTTTAATGGGACGCCTTCGGGAACATATCGATCACCTTTGGCGAGAGCCTCGAAAGCGGCGCGAAAGACCTCACGTTGGCTATGTTTGGGCACAAAGCCAGACGCGCCCGCGCGAATGGTTGAAGCGATCATGCGATGATCCGCCATTGAGCTTACGACAACGATCGGGATCGGGGAGACAACCTTTTGCAAGCGGATCAACCCGTCAAGTCCGTTCACGTCGGGCAGATTGAGATCCAGAACGACAACCTCTGGTTTGAGGCCCGCGCCGATTTTCTCAAGTGCTGCTTCCAAATGCTCTGCGGTTTCGACTTCACGAATCCCCGCAACCGTTCGAAGCGTCATAGAGAGCGCGTCAAGAAACAACGGATGATCGTCAACAATCAGAGCAGTATTGAAAGTCATGGGCATGTTCGGCGCTTTTTCGAGTGACATTTTATAGCTCCATCCTAGCCATAAGTCACATACGGGCAAACGCCACCATGGTCTTAGCTCTAACAAACAAAAAGCGCACCCGAAGGCGCGCTTTCTATTATTGCATGTGATCCGATTACTTGGCCAGCTTGAACGTCCAGATCATACCACCTTGGTTGAGGTAGTTGACGCGGTTTGCGACTTCGCCGCCCCAGAGCGGAACAGCGCCACCCCAGCCGGAAGCGACCGAAACATATTGATCGCCGTCCATTTCCCAAGTGATCGGCTGGCCAACGATGCCCGAACCGGTCTGGAAGGACCAAAGCTTTTCACCTGTTTCATCGTCGAGAGCGATGAATTCACCTTCAGGCGTACCGGTGAAGACGAGACCGCCAGCGGTGGTCATCACACCTGCCCAAAGGGGAGCGTCGTTCTGGTATTCCCACTTGATCTCACCCGAGTCAGGGTCAACTGCCTTGAGAGAGCCGATATGGTCTTCGAAGAGTGGCTTGATGGTGAAGCCCGAACCAAGATAGGCAGCGCCTTCACGATAGGTCACAGGCTCGTTCCAGATGTCCATGCCCCATTCGTTCGACGGAACATAGAAGTTGCCGGTGCGCTGAGAATAGGACATCGGCATCCAGTTCTTACCGCCGAGGAACGACGGGATCGCAAAGACCATTTCGCCCTTGTCGCCATCGGTTGCCGCGGTCGGATCGCCTGGGCGGTTGTCTTCGTTGTAGATCGGGCGGCCATTTTCGTCGATGCCCGAAGCCCACGAGATGTCCTTAACGAACGGAACAGCCGATACGAACTTACCGTCTGCACGGTTCAGAACATAGAAGAAGCCGTTACGGTCAGCCGTTGCGAAGCGGTCATTGCCGTCACGGTCGGTGTAGGCAACAACTTCGTTCACACCGTCA
>CAYWUN010000122.1:0-6048 GCA_964461315.1 uncultured Aestuarium sp. | reverse complement strand
AAAGGCGCGGGCCGCTTCAAGAAGCTCGAAGGTCCCGATCAGGTTGCTTTCCATATAGGCGCGGGGGTTCTCGATCGAATACCGCACGCCCGCTTGAGCCGCGAGGTGGATGACCACATCGGGGCGCTCTTCCTCGAAGAGCTGCATCAAAAGACCGGGGTCTTCGACCTTGCCGAAGACGTGGCGGAAGTCAGGGTTCGCCTCAAGGATCGCGAGCCGCGCTTCTTTGAGCGAGACGTCGTAATAATCCGACATGCAGTCGAGCCCGACAACACGGTAGCCGTCCTTTAAGAGGCGCTGCGCTGCAAAGAACCCAATAAAGCCGGCCGCGCCGGTGATAATAGCAGTGGGCATCAATCGTCTCCGAACAGATCGCGGGTAAAGACTTTGTCCGCCACTTCGCGGATCTCGTCGGTAAGGCGGTTGGCCAGGATGATCTCGGCCTCAGACTTAAAGGCGGAGAGGTCGTTCACAACGCGGGATTTGAAGAACTCGGTTTCGGTCAGGACAGGCTCGTAAACGATCACTTCGATCCCCTTGGCCTTGATCCGCTTCATGATCCCCTGGATCGAGGATTGGCGATAGTTGTCTGATCCTGCCTTCATCACAAGACGATGGACGCCGACGACTTTGGGCTTTCGCGCGATGATCTGATCGGCGAGGAAATCCTTGCGGGTGCGGTTCGCGTCCACAATCGCGCGGATGAGGTTCTGAGGGACTTCGGAGTAATTCGCGAGGAGCTGCTTGGTGTCCTTGGGGAGGCAATAGCCGCCATATCCGAAGGACGGGTTGTTGTAGTGCGAGCCGATACGCGGATCGAGGCTCACCCCGTCGATAATCTGGCGCGTGTCCATTCCGCCCGCCATGGCGTAGCTGTCGAGTTCGTTGAAATAGGCAACCCGCATGGCGAGGTAGGTGTTGGAGAAAAGCTTGATCGCCTCGGCCTCATCGGGGCCGGTGAAGAGCACGGGCACGTCCTTCTTGACCGCACCTTCGAGCAGGAGATCGGCAAAACGACGGGCATCACTGGACTGGTCGCCGACAATGATGCGGCTGGGGTGAAGGTTGTCGTAAAGCGCGCGCCCCTCGCGCAGGAACTCGGGCGAGAACATTACGCGATCGGTATCAAAACGCTCGCGGATCTCGCGGATAAATCCCACAGGCACGGTCGATTTGACCACAATCGTCGCGCGCGGATTAAACCGCAGAACGAAGCCAATCACGCTCTCGACGCTAGATGTGTCAAAGTAATTCGTCTCGGGGTCTTAGTTCGTGGGCGTCGCCACAATCCCGAAGTCAGCGGCGGAATAAGCTTCCTCGGGATCGGTCGTGGCCGAAAGGTTCAGCGCCTTATTCGCCAGAAAATCCTCAAGCTCAGGATCAATGATCGGCGAGCGCCGCGCATTCACCGCATCCACACGCGCCTGAGAAATATCCGTCGCGAGGACCTGATGGTTCTGGGCCAATAGCGCCGCATTGGACAATCCAACATAGCCTAATACTGCCACTGCGAACTTCATGTGGATACTTATTCCGTCTGCTCTTTTATTATGAACGGATCTTTTGTCCGTTCTTGTTGTCCTATCGATAGCTTTCCTCGCACTTGAGGTTCAAAGAAATTGCCTTGGACAGGCTTTGATTTGTGCGATTGCTGCATTTGGGTCGCATTGAAATTGCGCTGACTTCGCCGTAGTTTGCCGCAAATTCTTGACCGGAGTCCCATGTGCCCCAATCCGAATTGATAGAGATTTCGATCCGTGACTTGTGGTTCTCTGCTGAAGGGCGGGACATTTTAGCAGGGATCAGTTTCACCACTTCGGCAAAACGGATCGGGGTGGTTGGGCGCAATGGTTCAGGTAAATCAACATTGGCACGGCTTCTTGCGGGACTTGTGGCCCCGACTAAAGGAGAGGTCAGGCTCGGCGGTATTGATCCCGATGCAGATCGCGCAAAAGCGATCGAAACTGTCGGGGTTCTGTTCCAAAATCCAGACCATCAGATCATTTTCCCAACAGTGATCGAAGAGCTTGTCTTTGGTCTAACCCAACTCGGCACGGCAAAAAATAAAGCCATCGAAATGGCCCAAGCGCTTCTTTCAGATTTCGGCAAGTCGCACTGGGAAGAAGCGGCGACCCATACGCTTTCCCAAGGTCAAAAGCACCTTTTGTGTCTTATGGCGGTGCTGCTTATGAAGCCCAAGCTCATCATCCTTGATGAGCCCTTTGCCGGCCTTGATCTGTCGACCAAGCTTCAGCTCGGTCGCTATTTGTCAAAGTTCGAAGGGCAGCTCCTACACATCAGTCATGATCCTTTGGACATTGCGGGTTATGATGAAGTGATCTGGATCGATGGTGGTGCACTCAAGGTTCATGGTCCTGCAGAAGAGACGCTCGCGGTCTATCTTGATGCAATGACTGAACAGGGGGCGTCTGATGATATCGCTGACCTCTCCCGTTAGAACGCGCGCGCATGATTGGCCCGCTGGCGGGAAGCTATTGGCGCTTTGTATCGCAAGCATTGCTCTCTTCAAATTCTCGATGCCATTGGCGCAGTTGAGCGCGATTTCGATAACGCTTGTTCTTTATGCGCTTGGTGGGCGCACGTTCCTATCGGTCGGGGCAAAGCGACTTTGGGTTCTCTGGCCCTTTGTCGTCGTTGTTGGGGTTTGGCACCTCGTGACAGCTGAAATCGCAGAGGGTGCAGTGATCCTCATGCGCATGATCACGAGCGTTGCCCTTGCGAACCTCGTGACAATGACGACGCGTCTTACGGACATGATGGAAGTTTTGAGGTGGCTCCTGACGCCGCTTCGGTTGTTTCGCATTGATACGAGTGCAATCGAGATTTCCATAGCAATGGTGATACGGCTTGTTCCAACTTTGATACTCAAGGGTCGCCAGATTGTTGACGCGTGGCGCGCAAGGTCAAAATCTCGCACCAATTGGAGGGTTGTCTTGCCGCTCGCGATCATGGCAATTGACGACGCAGATCATATGGCCGCCGCACTCAAGGCCCGAGGTGGGCTTGTGGCGAGGTCGGGGAGAAAATGATTTTGGAAAAGAATGTAACGCTTATTGCTCTTTTTGCGGCGCTGATTGCGGTGCTCGGCTTAGTTCCGCAGATCATGCTGGGATTTGGCGTTCCGATCACGGCGCAAAGTCTTGGCGTAATGCTCTGTGGAACAGTTCTTGGGGCGAAACGCGGTAGCCTAGCCGTGCTGCTGTTTGTCGTACTCGTCGCAATTGGTCTGCCGCTTCTCTCGGGCGGTCGTGGCGGTCTTGGCGTCTTTTCCGCGCCCTCCGCTGGTTTTGTGATTGGCTTTCCTGTTGCGGCATTTGTCACAGGGCTCATCACCGAAAAGGTTCGCACAGGTAACCTCGCGATTGTCGCAGGTGCTGCCGCGATCGTTGGCGGTGTTGTTGTGCTTTATGCCTTTGGCATCGTTGGTTTTTCGATCATTGCGGACAAGACCTTGGGTCAGGCGACTGTGGTTATGGGTGCCTTCATCCCTGGTGACGTGATCAAAGCGATCATCGCTGGCGTTTTGACCGCCGCACTCTACAAGGCGCGCCCTGCTAGCGTGCTGTCACGGGCTTGAGCGCCACGCCTTTAGAAAAGCTGCTCAACGAGCGGCACTCGGTTCGGGCTTTTACCAAAGAGCCCGTGCCGCGCTCTGACATTGAGCGTATCTTGATCGCCGCGCGTCGTGCGCCGAGTGGGGCGAACCTTCAGCCCGGTCACTTTCACGTCCTGACAGGCGAGCCTTTGGAAGCGCTCAGCGCCGCCTTTGCCAAAGCGATTGCCGATGGTGTTCCGCTAGAACACGAGTATAGCTACTTTCCAAACCCGATGCCCGCGGATCGCAAAGCGCGTCAGCGCGCGGCGGGTTTTGCGCTTTATGACGCGCTTGGAATTGAGAAGCGGGATCTTGAGGGCCGCAAACACCAGTTCGAGCTAAATTACCGCTTCTTCGATGCGCCAGTTGGGATCGTCGTAACGATTGATCGGAACATGGGGTCGGGGTGCTTTATGGACCTTGGAATGTCCCTCATGGCGCTTTTCCTCTCGGCGCAAGAGCTAGGCTATGGCACGACGGGGATCGGTGCCTTGGCGAATTATGGACAGACCGCTCTTGATGCTTTGGAACTTGGTCAAGATCAGCTAGTCGTGTGTGGCATTGCTCTGGGGCGTAGGGATGAAAGCCATCCTGTAAATCAATTCCGCACCGAGCGGGACGACTTGGACGTATTTTCGACCTTCAAGGGCTCCTCTAGCGTTTGAACAGAACCGCAGTGCCAAGACCGCCCGCCGCTGCAATCGCCGCAAGCCCACATTCGCCATTTTGCAATTCGTGGAAAAGCCGCACCGCAAGGATCGCGCCTGATGCGCCAATTGGATGACCGCGCGCAAGTGCGCCGCCTTTTTGATTAACGATTGCGTTGTTGAGTCCCGCACCCTTGATGCAAGCGATGGCTTGCACGGCATAGGCTTCCATGATCTCGGCGTTTGAGATTTCGTTTGTTTGCGTGCCGGACATCGCCAAAACTGATTTGATTGCTGCGACCGGTGCGAGGCCGGGAAGGTCTGGCGTTCCTCCAATGGTCTTTCCGGCGACGATCTGAATACCCTCAAGTCCGGCTTTGGCTGCTACCGCATCTGAAACGACCAAGCAAAAGGCAGCGGCGTCCGCGGCGACTGCGGTATTTGCGGCAGTGATCGTCCCGTTGATGACCTTGGCGCGTTTGCAATGGGCTTCGGTCAGGACGCGCCCAAAGGGATCGTGATCCTGTTCCAAAAGCGGCAGGATCTCTGGCAGCTTCGCGGCGGCCATGGCTTTTGCGTGGCTATGGACAGCGTAAGCATCCTGCGCATCCTTGGTGATGCAAAGCTGGCTTGCCAACTTATCCGCCGCTGCGCTCATCTTTGGATCGCGGTCCGCCCAAGGCGTGAAAGGCGCTTGTTCGTAGGGTTCCGGAGCGCGATCATCTGCAAAGGTGCGGGACCGTAAAGGTCGGCGGGAATAGCTTTCTACACCGCCAGCAATGACGATCTCATGTTGGCCCGAGCTTATCATTGCATCCGCAAGTAAGAGCGCGTCCAGGCCCCCAACACATTGGCGATCAATGCTCAGACCCGCAACGCTTTCGGGAAAACCTGCGGCCAGAGCGATGCGCCGCGCTGGATTGCCGCCTTCTCCGATGGCATTGGAGACGATGATTTCATCGACCTGCTCCTGCTTTATTCCTGTGTTCTCAAGGAGCGCGTTGATCACGGGGGCGGCCAACCCATGGACGTCCAAAGCCGCAAATGCTCCACAACGTGGAACTACAGCCGTGCGAAACGCCGCTACGATCACGCTCATATTTGCTCCTTGGTCCAAGCCGTTAGCCCAACAAGATCAGGCTTGCCCGATCCTAGCACAGGGAAATGATCGTGGAACAAGATCCGCTTTGGAACAGAAAGTGAAGGTAGTTGATTTCGGCAGGCATTCTGGAGTGCCGTCGCCATGGCTTGTTCACTACCGCCCTCAATAACGGCGACGATAATATTCCCTCTGATTGGGTCTTCGATTGGCAGCGCAGCCACAAGCCTACCTTGCGAGGCAGAGGATAGGACGGTCTCTATGTCCTCGGGAAAGATATTGCGGTCGGCGATGGTCACCATGCGTGACTTGCGACCTTGGAGAAAGAGATAGCCGTTCTGCAACTGGGCCATTTCACCGATGCTTAGAAATCCATCGTCCCAAATGGTGTCATCGGAGCCACCTTCGGCATAGCAGTCGAAAAGATAGGGACTTTTGACCCAGAGTTCTCCGTTCCGAATATCAAATTCGACCTGCGAGTATGCGCGTCCAACCGAACGTTCGGGCGTCGATTGATCGGAAAGTGTAATAAAACTGGTCTCAGCGGCGCCAAAAAACTCGTAGAAGGTCGAATTTGGGAAAAGACGGAGCGCGAGCTTGCGCGTTTCTTGATCGAGCCGTCCCCCGCCACAAAGAATGAGCCTGATTGAATTGATGGTCTCGGACCGATCCCGCGCAAGGAGCCG
>CAYWUN010000121.1:0-6270 GCA_964461315.1 uncultured Aestuarium sp. | reverse complement strand
CGGCCGCGACGACGCGCCCGACTTTGATCAGACAAGCGCAGACCCGCATCACACACTTCTTCATGCCATCTATGACGACGAGATCGAGACCATCACCCGCGATGCGTATCAACGGGACTACATGACCTTTGGTTTTAGGAAGTGGATGGCTTAATTACGCCGCTTGGGTCGCGTGCGCGTCAGCAAGGATCGCGTGAAGCGTCGCAGGATCAGAGTTCGCACGAAGTTTTGCACAAATTGCCGGATCACGCATCGTGCGCGATACCAGTGCAAGCGCCTTGAGATGCTCAACACCAGCAGAAGCAGGCGCGAGTAGCACAAACACGAGATCTACGGGCTGACGGTCGACGGACTCAAAATCCATCGGTTTTTCGATTCGAAGGAAAAGTCCGCAGACCTTTCCTACGCCTTCGAGGCGCGCGTGGGGCAGGGCGATTCCATGTCCCACGCCAGTGGGCCCAAGGCTCTCGCGCTCGATGAGAGCTTCGACAACTTCGGACGCCTTATATCCGAGAACGCTTTCGGCCAATTCACCGATGTCATGAAAGAGACGCTTCTTACTTGTCGAAGAACCAATGATCTTGATTGCTTCGGGTTTCAGAATTTCAGAAATCTGCATGAACCGGCCTAGGGCATTGTTCGGTCAGGATTTTATCCCACGCTACGGGGGTCAATCCAGCCGATGTTTCCATCTTCTCGGCGGTACACAACATTCACACCGCCATGCTTCTCATTTCTAAAGACCTGAAGCTGGGCGTGGGCCAATTCCATCTGCATCACTGCCTCGCCAACCGAGATCGAAGGGATCTTCGTCTCCATTTCAGCGATGATCATCGGTGCAAGATCTTCTGGCTCTGCCTCACCATGGTCGTCAATTCCGGCGAGGATATACGAGGAGACTTCGGAAAGTTCAACAGGCTCCGCACGGTCGCGGTGATGGTCCTTCAATCGGCGCTTGTATCGGCGCAGCTGCTTGTCCATTTTTTCCAAGCAGCTTTCGAATGCGGCATAAATGTCGTGTGCGTGCCCTTTTGCCTGACAGGTTAGGCCGGTGGACAGGTGCACGACGGTTTCGGCGACAAGCTCGCTGCCGGACTTTGAGAAAACGATATAGGCTTCGGTTGGGCGTCCCGCATATTTTTCGAGGGTGGCTTCAAGCTCAGTCTTAACATGGGTTTGAAGAGCTTCACCGATGTCGATCTGCTTGCCGCTGATTTGATAACGCATCGTATTCTCCTTTTTACTGGTTACACAGCTTCAGCCCGAGCCAATTTGGCACGGTAATTCGCCGTTTGCTGTGCTGATATGGTGATGAGAGATCTTGTTTTCACCTTGAACTCGACCGTCAGGCTGATGAGCCTGCAACTTGGCGCGAGGAGAAACTTTGTCTTTCATCACCTTCATTTGGCGACAGGAGATGGGTGGTTGTCAACGAGATTCCGCGACAATGCGTTGAACTTTAATTTACGCGAAAACCTTGACCCAAATAGACGCGGCGCACGTTTTCATCATTCACCACTTCGTCGGTTGTGCCGCTCATCAATACGCGTCCGTCATGGAGGATATAGGCGCGGTCCACGATATTGAGCGTTTCATGCACGTTGTGATCGGTGATCAAAACCCCAAGACCGCGAGTCTTGAGATCCGCAACGAGGGTGCGAATTTCGCCTACTGCAATTGGGTCAACACCTGCAAAGGGTTCATCGAGCAGCACATAGTTTGGATTAGCGGCCAAACAGCGCGCAATCTCCGCACGGCGACGCTCCCCGCCCGACAGAGCAAGAGCAGGCGCGCGGCGTAGGTGCTCGATGGAAAACTCAGACAGTAGCTCCTCGAGCCGCTCACGACGACGAAGAGGGTCTTTCTCGTTGATCTCTAGGATCGCAAGAATGTTGTTTTCGACCGACATGCCGCGGAAAATCGACATCTCCTGCGGAAGATAGCCAATGCCAAGGTTCGCCCGACGATACATAGGGAGCGTTGTAACATCCCGCCCGTCGACCAACACCTTGCCGCCTTCAGGCTGCACAAGACCCGCGATGGAGTAAAAACAAGTCGTCTTACCCGAACCATTTGGCCCAAGCAGAGCGACCGCTTCACCACGGTTTAGCTCGAGGCTTACATCGCGGATGACGGTGCGCTTTTTATAGCTCTTACGAAGCCCGACGACGCGCAGGCCTTGGCTCCCTTGCTCAACTTTGAGCTCAGCCATCTTACTGGCCTCCTTGCTGGAGCACTGTGCGTACACGGCCCTCTGCGACAGCAGTTTTTGCGTTCAGATCAATGCGCAGCGTTGAAGTGGTGATCGAGTTGCGACCTTGAACAAGGATCACATTGCCGGTCATCTCAAGCATTCCCGATCCAAGGTCATAGATGGCACTTTCCGCCTCGGCGCTTTCTTGCGAGGTAACAAAGGTCACTCCTTCCGAGGCAACGAGGCGCGAAATCTCACCCGTTTCTTCGGAATAGACCACCTCAACTACGCCAGCGGTGACTTTAAGGCTTCCTTGGATGATTTCGACATTGCCAACAAATTTGGCGACCCCTGTATCCTGATCGACGCTCAGAATATCGGCGGCAACTTCCACAGGGTCTTTCGGGTCGACATCAAGGCCGCCCAGCGAAAGACCAGTTTGCGCCATGCCTGCCGAAGCAATTGTCATCCAGAACAAAGCAATAAGAGCGGCAAATTTAGCCATGGTTCAATCCTTTGACCGATAGGTCATTTTGACCCCATCTGTGAACAGCAGTGTAGCACCACCAGCGGTTTTGCCCAGTTCTACGATGAGTTGCCCTGCGGTCAAACCCCCGAATGGCGTTATAATCTCAAGCGCGCCACTCGTCTCTGCATGCCCAAGCGTGAGGTCGAGCGACAGACCGTGGCTTTCAACGGTGTAACCGTTTGAGGTTTCCAGCCGAACAAGATCGTCAAAAGCAATCTTGGTCATATCGTCGCTCAGAACAGCATTGCCGGAACGAACGCGGATTTCACCTTCATTCGGATCGAGCGCTGACAGGGTTGGCGCTTCGATCGTGATCAATTCAGGATTGGAGGTGTCCGGCTTGATTGTCTTGGCCGAAACCAAAAAAGAGGCGCCTGGATCGGTCACGCCAGAGAAGTTTGGGTTGCTGAGTCGCGATTCACGCGCGGCTTCTTCGATGGTCGAGAATGGGATCGACATTTCGGTGTCGATGGTCCGAGCCAAGAAAAAGACTGTAGACAACAGCAAGAGCGCCCCAAGCGGAAGCACAACTTTGGCCCAGCTTACAAAGGTGCTATAGCTGTTGTTCTGCAAGACGCCCTCTTAGTGAGAGAAAATGTCGATTTCGGGCCAACCAGCAAGATCGAGCTTTGCGCGGGTCGGAAGGAAATCATAGCAAGACTGTGCAATCTCGGTGCGGCCTTCGCGGGCAAGCATCACGTCGAGCGCGTCTTTAAGCTTGTGCAAGTAAAGAACGTCAGATGCCGCATAATCAAGCTGCGCATCCGTCAGCTTTTCAGCGCCCCAATCGCTCTGTTGCTGATGCTTGGAGATGTCCACGCCAACTAACTCTTGGAGCAGATACTTGAGACCATGGCGATCCGTGAACGTGCGAACTAGCTTTGACGCGATCTTGGTGCAGTATACCGGAGCCGAAAGCGCGCCGAACGTATTATAGAGCGCGGCAATATCAAAACGGCCAAAGTGGAATAGCTTTAGCACATTCGGGTCTTCGAGCATTTTGCAAAGGTTTGGGGCTTCGGTCTGACCTTTGCTCACTTGAATGAGATGGCAGTTACCGTCACCGCCCGACATTTGGATAAGACATAGACGGTCACGATGTGGGTTGAGGCCCATCGTTTCACAGTCAATTGCCACGACCGGACCAAGGTCCAGTCCGTCAGGAAGGTCATTTTGATAAAGGAAGTTTGCCATGTCATTTTGTCCGCGTTGTTTGCGAACGAGATAGAGAACCCCTAGCAACTTCGCAACCGAATGCCTTAAATGCACAGCACTTTAAGCAATCTTCAGCGAGACAGGGTGGTTGGTTTTGCGATTTGAGGGGGATTTTGGTGCCCAGGAGAGGACTCGAACCTCCACGGCCTTGCGGCCACTGGCACCTGAAGCCAGCGCGTCTACCATTCCGCCACCTGGGCAGGTGTCGTGACGCGGCATGTAAGGCTCGTTCCTTAGACTGTCAACGCGATTCCGACATGATTTCACTTTGTTCCCTTTTGCGCCTTGTCTCATTGGGGGGCGAGGGGTAAACCAAGCCAAGTTTTCAAGAGAGGCGCAGTATGTCCAAGCTTGTCACCATCTTTGGCGGTTCCGGTTTCGTCGGTCGCTATGTTGCCCGCCGCATGGCAAAAGAAGGCTGGCGCGTTCGCGTCGCCGTCCGCAACCCGAACGAAGCACTCTTCGTTAAGCCGTACGGCGTCGTTGGTCAGGTCGAGCCCGTTTTTTGTAACGTGCGCGATGATGCAAGCGTTGCCGCTGTGCTCAACGGTGCTGATGCCGTCGTTAACTGCGTTGGCATCCTCGAAGAAGCCGGCAAGAATACGTTCGACGCAGTTCAAGCCGAGGCTCCAGGCCGTATCGCCCGTCTCGCTGTCGCAGCTGGCGCCCGTTCGCTTGTGCAAATCTCGGCGATTGGCGCAAACGCCGAATCGGCCAGCGAATACTCGCGTACCAAAGCCGCTGGTGAAGCAGCCGTTCTCGACGCCTTCCCGAATGCAGTGATCCTGCGCCCCTCGGTGATTTTCGGCACCGAAGACGAGTTCTTTAACCGTTTCGCTGCGATGACCCGCTTTGGTCCCGTTCTTCCGGTGGTCGGCGCTGAGACCAAGTTCCAACCTGTTTGGGTTGACGATGTAGCTCAGGCCGCTGTTGCTGGTGTGACTGGAAAAGCCGCCGCTGGTGTTTACGAACTTGGCGGACCTGACGCGATGACCTTCCGCGATCTGATGGGTGTGATGCTTGGTGTAATCCGCCGTCGCCGTTTGATCGTGAACATCCCCTTTGGCATCGCAAAGATCATCGCTTCGGTCGCTGGACTGGGTCAGACCCTGAGCCTCGGCATCGTCAAAACGCCCGTCACCAAAGATCAGGTAATCAACCTTCGTTCGGACAATGTTGTTTCCGAAGGTGAGAACGGCTTTGCTCAACTCGGCATCGTGCCCACCGATATGGAAGCAGTGCTTCCCGATTATCTCTGGCGCTTCCGTCCTTCGGGCCAATATTCCGAGATTAAAGAGTCGGCTAAAAACCTTCGCAAAGCCTAAAAGTGAGAGGCGACTAACGTGCAAGATACAACATTGGTCGCCGCCTTTCTGGGGCTAGTCGAGGGTTTGACAGAGTTCATCCCCGTTTCCTCAACAGGGCACATCCTTCTTGCAGGACATTTCCTTGGCTTTGAAAGCGCGGGCAAGACGTTTGAGGTGGTGATCCAGCTTGGTGCCGTCCTCGCCGTCCTTTCCGTTTATGCCAAAAAGCTTTGGGACGTGTTTTCGCGCGCCCCGAGCGATCCGACCGCGCGTCGGACGATTTACTCCGTTTTGATCGCGTTCTTTCCCGCTGTTGTGATCGGCGTTCTTGCACATGATTTCATTAAGACCGTGCTCTTCGAGACGCCCAAGCTCATCTCGATCATGTTGGTGCTCGGCGGGATTGTGCTTCTCTTCATCGACAAGATCGCGCCTGAGCCCAAACATCACGATGCCATGAACATCCCCTTGGGCAAGGCGCTCATCATCGGTTTTGTTCAGTGTCTTGCGATGATCCCCGGTGTAAGCCGTTCGGGGGCGACCATCGTTGGCGCTCTTTCGCTCGGTGTGGAAAAGCGTGCAGCGGCTGAATTTTCGTTCTTCCTGTCTATGCCGACGATGGCAGGGGCCTTTGCTTATGACCTTTATAAGAACCGCGATGTTCTCGACATGTCGGCCATCAATGAGATCGCCGTTGGTTTTGTCATCGCATTCATTTCGGGCGTTCTGGTCGTAAATTGGCTGCTCGGCTACGTGAGCCGCAACGGGTATCGCATTTTTGGCTGGTGGCGAATCATCGTTGGAACCCTTGCTTTCATAGCGCTTTCGATGGGCTTCTGATTGATAGGTCAGCTAAAGTTACCTAAATTTTGAAATTATTTTCAAAATTATCGGCCCTAAACGCCAAAAACCTTAATTTAGGTCAGCATTACTGACTTTTCATTCTTTTGGGTCCAAAGTATTCAGGCGCTCCGAATAGATTGCGGAGGATGGCCTGTGGCTACTCAGAAGATGCTCAAGTTTGT
>CAYWUN010000120.1:0-6386 GCA_964461315.1 uncultured Aestuarium sp. | reverse complement strand
GCTTCCTTCGATACCCTGCGCGATCCCTGATAGGACTTCGGCAAAAACAATATTGTTCAAACTTGGAACGACAACGCCGATCAAGTTGGATTTGCTATTGGAAAACGCTAGCGCCAATGGATTTCCGACATATCCCGTCTTGCGGGCAGCCTGTTCGACCCTTTGAATGTTCTCGCGAGAAACGTCAGGCGCGCCACGCAGCGCTCTGGACGCTGTCATTTTGCTAACACCTGCCGCAGCAGCAACATCAGCAAGCGTAACGCGTGGCTTGTTCTCCAATTTTTTCCTCATCGCTGAATTCAAATGACGTTGACGGCTGGTATCGATACCGTTACCGATACCAGTAACTAAAACTCCGATCAAGTTGCATCAAAGAGAACCGATAATGTCTGAGAAAACAAAAGTTGCGGTCATCGGCCTTGGCTCCATGGGCTACGGAATGGCAAGCTCTTGCCTTCGCGCTGGACTCGAAACTTATGGCTATGACGTCAACAAGGACGCCGAAGCCCGTTTCGCCGCAGCAGGTGGAAAAGACACACCGCTCCCCAAAGCCATCAAAGAGGTTGACGTTGCCGTCGTCGTGGTCCTGAACGCCGCTCAAACTGAAGCCGTTCTTTTTGGCGACAATGGAATTGCAATGCAAATGGCAAAAGGTTCGGTCGTGATATCGAGCGCGACCGTCTCGCCTGATTTTGCGCGTGAGATGGAGGCCAAATGCGCAGAGCTTGGCGTGCACTACCTTGATGCACCAATTTCGGGCGGCTCGCTCAAGGCCGCTTCTGGCGATCTGACAATTATGGCCTCTGGTTCAGACGATGCCTTTTCAAAGGCGAAGACCGTCCTCGATGCAATTTCAGCAACCGTCTTTACGCTCGGTGATTGTGCTGGACCGGGCTCTGCAATGAAAGCAACCAACCAGCTCCTTGCTGGCGTGCATATCGCGTCGATGGCCGAAGCCCTTACCTTTGGCATGACACAAGGCATCACACCTGAGAAATTCCTTGAGGTTATCTCGCAAAGTGCGGGAACGAGTTGGATGCTTGAAAACCGCGCGCCCCACATCATCGAAGGGGACTACACGCCGCGCAGTTCAATTAACATCTGGCCCAAAGACCTTGGGATTGTGCTCGACATTGCAAAAGGGGCCAAGTTCAGCGCGCCAATTACTGCGGCCGCAATGCAGCAGTATCTCGCTGCCGCCGGTATGGGCCTTGGCTCAGAAGACGACGCTGCAATCGCAAAGGTCTATGCGCGAAATGCGGGTCTAACCCTGCCCAAAGAGGACGAATAAATGACGACCGTATTGGGTTGTATCGCAGACGATTTTACAGGAGCAACCGATCTTGCGGGACTTTTGGCCCGAAGCGGCGTCAAAGTTTCGCTGCGAATTGGTATCCCCGAAGGTCCTGCCGACGATGCGGCACCCTTTGAAGTGATCGCGCTAAAGATCCGCACTGAACCTGTTGCTGAAGCGAATGAACAAGCACTCAAGGCGCTCGACTGGCTCAAGCAAACCGGTGCCGAGCGCTTCTTTTGGAAATACTGTTCGACCTTTGACTCCACGGCTGAAGGAAACATCGGAACAGTAGCAGAGACGCTAATGTCTGCTCTTGATGCGGATCAGACGATCTATTGCCCGGCCTTCCCTGAAAACGGCCGCTCGATCTTTATGGGCAATCTCTTTGTGGGCCGCCTACCCCTCGCGGAAAGCCCGATGAAGGATCACCCCCTAACACCCATGCGCGACAGCAACCTCATGCGCCTGTTGGAACCTCAAGTCACAGCCAAGGTCGGTCTTGTTGATCGTTTGACTGTCGCACGGGGTGCCGACGCGGTTCGCGACGCACTCTCAGAATTAAGTAAAGACGGTATCAAGCACGTCGTCGTTGATGCCGTCGCAGACGATGATCTAACGATAATTGCAGATGCATGCCGTGATATGAAACTGATGACGGGCGGCTCTGCCATTACGATGCCGTTGCCTGCCCTTTATGTCGCTGACGGAACTCTCGCAGCGGACGCACCTCGCGCGACGATCCCGACCCTCGCCCAAAAGCGCATCATCCTTTCAGGAAGCTGCTCCTCCATGACGAATGCTCAGGTTGCCAATTACCTCGCCCAAGGCAAAGCAGCATATAAGCTGGACCCGTTGGAGCTTGTAGAACAAGGCTTCCAACCGGCGCTTGATTGGCTCACCAAACAAGACCTCTCTGCTGCTCCGCTGATCTACGCCACTGCCGCCCCTGAAAGCGTCCGTGCAGTCCAAGAAAAGCTAGGAGTTGCCGAGGCTGGCGCGATTGTCGAAAGGGCGCTTGCTGAATGCGCAGTCAAGGCGCGCGACCTAGGCGCGCGTCAGATTGTCGTCGCAGGAGGCGAGACCTCAGGCGCGGTAACACAGGCGCTTGGCGTTACGCGACTTGAAATCGGCCCAGAGATCGCACCTGGGGTTCCGTGGTGCTTCTGTTCTTCTGGCGGCGAAGATATAGCGCTCACGCTAAAATCAGGAAACTTTGGCAAAGAAGCCTTTTTCAGTGATGCATTCACAAAGTTGGAGACAGCATAATGTCTGAAAACAAGCTTCGTGAAGAAATTTGCCTCATGGCCAAATCTATGTTCGATCGTGGCCTCACTGGTGGCTCGACCGGTAACATCTCGGCCCGCACCGAAGATGGAGGTCTCTTGGTCTCGCCTACAGGCACATCCTTTGGACGTCTCGATCCAGCGCGGCTTTCGCGTTTTGACTCAAAAGGAAATCTGATTGGTGGCGACAAGCCAACCAAGGAAATGCCGCTTCACTCTGCATTTTATGAAACGCGTTCATCAGCTGGTGCTGTCGTTCACCTCCACTCCTGTCACTCGGTCGCTTGGTCGATGATGCCAGACGCGGACGAAGACAATTTCCTCCCACCGATGACCCCCTACTCGATCATGAAACTTGGCAAGGTAAAGCTCCTTCCCTTTTTCATGCCTGGCGATCCTGCAATGGGCGACGCGGTGCGCGGACTTGCAGGCAAGCGCACTGCTGTGATGCTTGCAAATCACGGCCCTGTCGTTGCCGGCAAGGACATCGAAGCCGCCTGCAATGCCATCGAAGAACTCGAAGACACAGCTAGGCTTGCGATCTTGATGCGCGGCTATGACAGCAAAATACTGACACCCCAACAGGTGCAATCCGTTATTACTAAATTCAATGTGGAATGGGACTAATGCAGTTTTCAGCTAATCTAGGCTTTCTTTGGAACGACCGCCCGCTTCCCGACGCCATTCGTGCGGCAAAAGCGGCTGGATTTGACGCCGTAGAATGCCATTGGCCCTATGACACTCCAGTCGAAGACGTTGCGAAGGCCCTTGAGGAAACAAGCCTTAGAATGCTAGGCCTGAACGGACGCAGAGGCAACGTTGCGGGCGGCGAAAACGGCCTAACCGCTCTTGTTGGCCGCGAAACCGAAGCACGTGCCGCAATCGATGAAGCCCTTGCCTATGCCAATCGTCTTGGGACACGCAATGTCCACATCATGGCAGGTTTTGCCAGTGGACCTGAGGCCCACAGCACATACGTCGACAACCTGCGCTACGCCTGCTCAAAGGCCGCTGAGATTGGGATCACGATCCTGATTGAGCCGCTCAATAAATACGATGCACCTGGATATTTCCTCTCGACGACATCGCAAGCGATAGCGGTCATCGAAGAGGTCGGCGCGACCAACCTCAAGCTGATGTTCGACTGCTACCATGTTCAGCTCATGGAAGGCGATCTGAGCCATAAGCTTGCGGATTTGCTGCCACACATCGGACACATCCAATTTGCCTCGGTTCCCGACCGCGGCGCACCCGATCGTGGGGAACTGAACTACGCTTATGTATTCAAACGCATTTCAGAACTCGGTTGGGAAACCCCGCTTGGTGCCGAGTACAAGCCTAACGGCGACACAGATGCGACACTAACATGGCTCAAAACCATGCGCTGACGCGCTAGCGCTCTCGCATTGCGAGGGCGCTCAACCCTGCGGCAATCTACTTCTGGCTCAAATGGGGCTATTCCTGTAGGGAGCCCCTCGATATTTGGTTGAACCCAAAGGTGCCGAGATGACAAAAACTGCCCCTGTCCGCCGCTCAGAACTCCTCATGCCAGCTGGCTCGCTTGAGCGCTTGAAAGTTGCCGTGCTTTACGGCGCTGATGCGGTGTATCTTGGCACACCTGATATGTCCCTTCGAACCAAGTCCAAATTCTCTCTCGAAGAAATCAAAGAGGGCGTCGAATTTGCGCACGCGCGCGGCGTTCGTATCTACCTCACGCTCAACCTCTTTACGCACAACAAGGATATCGAAAAGCTTCCTGGCTTTGTCGAAACAATCCGAGATATCGGCCCTGATGGCGTCATCATCGCTGACCCGGGCGTCTTCAATTTTGTCCGCAAACATGCGCCCGAGCTAAAGCTACACATTTCGACCCAAGCGAACGTCTGTTCTTGGCTCACAGTCGATTATTGGAAGGACATGGGCGCCGATCTCGTCGTTCTTGCGCGCGAAGTGACCTTCGCCGAGACCGCCGAAATCAAAGAGAAATGTCCGGACATTCGGATCGAGAGCTTCGTGCACGGCGCAATGTGCATGACCTATTCGGGTCGCTGCCTCTTGTCGAATTTCATGGCCGAGCGCGGTGCAAACCAAGGCAATTGCGCCAATTCATGCCGCTGGCATTACAAGGTGCACATGAAGTTAAAGGACGGCACAGTCAAAGAGCTGCCCTTGACCGAAGAGAACCTCGAACTCTTTGAATTTGTTCTCGAAGAAGGCGGACGTCCGGGTGAGTTTATGCCAATCGAAGAGGACTGGCGCGGGTCCTATATCCTGAACGCCAAGGATATGTGCCTGATGCCAAAGCTTAACGACCTACTTCGTATCGGTGTGGACAGCCTCAAGGTCGAAGGACGCAACAAAAGCCCCTATTACGTCGCCACGGTAGCCCGCGCCTATCGTCGCGCCATCGACGCCTATTACGCTGATCCCGACGGCTGGAAACCAGAGCCTTTTATGGCCGAACTCGAAGGTTCGACCAATCGAGGCTTTACAATCGGCTTCCACGAAGGCCGCCTCCAAAATTATGCCCATAACTACGATCACACCAAGGCAATGGCCCCATGGGAATATGCAGGTATGATCACTGAGACCCGCGAAGACGGCCTAATCCTAAGCGTGAAGAACCGCATTGATGCTGGTGACGTGATGGAGTTTCTTCCGCCCGACCCCACCGCCGAACCAGTGCTGCTACGCCTTTATGATTTTGTGCTTGATGGCAAAACCTGCGACCCTGTGGATTATGTCGTGGGCAGCCGATCTGATAAGGTGTTTATCCCCTACTCAGCCTTCGATCGAGAAGACCCTCAGTCCGTCAAAGATCGCTTCCCGCCTTTCACCATCGTGCGCAAGGAATCCATGCTCGCCGAGGACGAATGGCGCCGCATCAAACTCGACAAAACAGCGCAACAGATCGAACTTGGCGCTGAAAACCGCGAAGGTCTCTATAAAAAGCAAGTTGCAAAACTTCAGGACGCCATCGGCACCGAGAATATGGAAAAACGCGCCCGAACGTCTCGCAAAGGCGTTGAGGGATGCTGCGGACGCGGCTGTAACGGTTGCCTGATGTTCTGGAATGACCCTGAATATGCCAAGGCACGCGAGCTTCTGAAAGCTCGCAAATCAGGGGAAATTCAGATGCTCGACCGCGACATGCGCGAAAAGACAGCTTAACTCCTTCGTAAGAGCACGGCTAAGTGTCGATTTCGACTTTGACAAGCGGGCTGCATCTCCTGAATGATCTGCAAGGTGAAACAGGAGCCGCTCATGACCATCATGCAAACAGAGACTGCCCAACTACCGAGCAAGAGGCTTTCCGATTGTCCTGATTGGCTTTACCTGCTGCACGAATTTGACACGCTCTATCGACATGGATCTGCCGGTGGTAGCAAGATCATCCGCTCCCACCGAAAGCGCGTCCGCGATATGCTTTCAAACATCGTAGACGGCAATTCCGAAGTCGTTGAGCGCGCACCAGCGTCGAAGCCAGTTACCGCTCATCTCAACCGCGCTCTGGATTTAGGAGAACGCGGAGTAGTGTCTGGAATGGCGCGCGCCTTGTCACGTGTGTCCCATCTTCTGACTTGGGAATACGGCTATGAAAAGGTCCCCAAGGCCCTCGCTCAAAAATACGCTTACTGCGAAATCCTTGGTCCGCGCGGCCCGATAAAGTCTGAACGGCTAATTCTCGGTTATGTCCTCTTTGCGCCTAAAACCACCTATCCGCAGCATAGCCACAAAGAGATCGAGGAAAGCTATATTTCCATTTCTGGTGCTTGGTCCGAAAATGACACCGCTGTTCACGCGCC
>CAYWUN010000119.1:6056-6561 GCA_964461315.1 uncultured Aestuarium sp. | reverse complement strand
GCATTGGCGTATTTCAGAGTCGTAGGCCAATCTTCGCCGTCAAGCCATCCCTTAAGCAAACCCGACATGAAGCCGTCGCCAGCACCAAGCACGTTGAACACTTCGATCGGAAACCCGGGACCCGTTTGACCGTCATCAAGATTGTCGGGAATCGCGCCCTCGAAAGCCACGGCGCCCATCGGACCGCGCTTGCAGACGAGCGTCGCATCTGACACAGCGCGTACGGCGCGCAGCGCGGCAATCGTGTCGGTGGAACCGCCCGCGATGTGGAACTCTTCTTCGGTGCCGACAATCAGATCAAACAGATGCAGCGTGCGCTGCAGTTGTGCAGTCACCTCAACGCTTTCGGCAAACCGACTTTCACCGTCTCCATGGCCCAGCACGCCCCAAAGGTTGGGTCGATAGTCGATATCCAGAGCGGTTTGAATGCCGTTTTCGCGGGCAATCGTCAGTGCCTTGAGCACAGCGGCACGGGTTCGTTCGTTTGATAGATGCGTCCCTGTTG
>CAYWUN010000119.1:3485-6046 GCA_964461315.1 uncultured Aestuarium sp. | reverse complement strand
AAATCGGGGTCTATATCGTCTTCGCAAAGCGCCATATCCGCGCAATTCTCGCGATAGAAGATCAGCGGAAATTGTTTCTGATCGCGGATGCCAAGGATCACAAGCGCAGTCAACCTTTCTAGATCTGTCTTAACCCCGCATGTCTCAACGCCCTCTCGTTGCAGTTGCTCGACGATAAAGCGTCCCATGTGCTCATCACCGACGCGGCTGATAAGGGCCGACTTCAACCCCAGCCGTGCTGTCCCACAGGCGATATTGGTCGGCGAGCCACCGATGTATTTGTCGAAACTGCCCATATCCTCGAGGCGACCGCCGATTTGCGCTCCATATAAATCCACGCCCGCGCGGCCGATGGTAATGACATCCAGTGTTTTTTTCATTTTCGCGTTCCTATTCGATTAGCCCATACGCTCAGATGCGTAAGAGCCAGGGCTTGGCGGAAATACCACCGTCTTATTTCCATTAAGAAAGACACGGCCATTCACATGTGCATGGATTGCACGGGCAAACACCTGCGCCTCGACGTCACGCCCCAGCGAGACGTAATCTTCGGGCGATTGCGCGTGCGTGACACGAATTGTGTCCTGTTCGATGATCGGGCCTTCGTCGAGATCAGTGGTGACATAATGTGATGTCGCACCGATCAGTTTGACACCCTTTTCAAAGGCTTGTTTATACGGGTTCGCACCCTTGAAAGATGGTAGAAAAGAATGATGAATGTTGATGATCCGACCAGACATCTTTTTGCACATCGCATCCGATAGAACCTGCATGTAGCGTGCGAGCACGATCAAGTCGGCGCCGCTCTCTTCCACTACTTGCAGGATGCGGGCTTCGGCCTCGGGTTTGTTATCTTTAGTAACCTTGATGCAATGGAACGGAATATCGTGGTTCACCACGACTTTCTGATAATCCATGTGGTTCGATACGACGGCCACGATATCGATCGGAAGTGCACCAATCCGCCAGCGGTAAAGCAGATCGTTCAGGCAGTGACCGAAACGGGAAACCATGATGACGACCTTTTGCTTTATGGCCTCATCAAAGAATTCGGCGTCCATTCCAAACGTCTGACGGATCACGGCAAAGTCTTCAGTTAATTCCGCCAAGCTCCGGCCTTCTTCGGACCAGAAGCTCACGCGCATGAAGAAATTGCCTGTCTCATGATCGTCGAACTGTGCGCTGTCTGTGATATTGCAGCCTTGATCGGCAAGATAGGTCGAGATCGCGGCCACAATACCGCGACGGCTGGGGCATTTCACACGAAGGGCAAATTTGTTCATATCAATTGGTCCGACCGGCTACTTCACCGGCCCTTTCTTTCTGTTCAAACGGATGAGAGCGCCACTGGAGCGCCTGTTTTCACTGACAAGGTTGCGGCCTCGGCCATGGCAAGAGCTGCGACACCATCGTCTAAGGTCACCGGCAACGCGGTCCCGTTGTTCACTGCGTCCACAAACGCCGCCCATTCTGCCGCATATGCGGGCATATAGCGTTCGAGAAAGAAGTAAGTCGGCTTGGCGCCAGTGACACCTGCGGTCGTCGATTTCACCACAGTGTTTTCCAGCATGTTTTGGGCTTGCAGTAGTCCTTCGGAGCCCAGCAACTCGACCCGCTGGTCGTAACCATAGACGGCCCGGCGCGAGTTCTTGATCACGGCGATGCGGCCGTCGGCGTAGGTCAATGTCACGACGGCTGTATCCACATCACCAGCGGCACCGATTTCACTGTCCACAATTGACGAGCCAACGGCGGTCACGGCCACAGGCGCCTCGCCCATGATAAAATTGGCCATGTCGAAATCATGGATCATCATGTCGCGAAAAAGCCCGCCTGAAACTTTGACATACGTGACCGGCGGCGGTGCGGGGTCGAACGAAGTGATCGAAAGTAGTTCCGCCTTGCCGATCTCCCCCGCCTGCAAAGCGGCTTTCAAAGCGCCAAAATTCGGGTCGAACCGGCGGTTGAAACCGATCATGACTGGCTTACCGTTCTTGGCTGCAACTTTCTGGCAGGCACGCGCGCGCTCAAGCGACAGGTCTACTGGCTTTTCGCAAAGCACGGCTTTGCCAGCCGAAGTTGCCGCTTCGATCAGATCGGAATGGGTGTCGGTTGATGTCGCGATCAATACCGCATCAATGGCTGGGTCGGCGATGATTTCTTCCGTACTACGTGCTTGGCATCCGTATTGCGCTGCCAATTTTTCAGCGTTTTCAGCAATATAGTCCGATACCGCCACCAGCCTACTGCTGGGGTTGGTTGAAATCGCCCTGGCGTGTACACCAGCGATACGGCCAGCGCCAAGTAGTCCTACATTCAACATGGTTTTTTTACCTTTTGTGGGTGTCCTTTGCGTAACCCCGTTATTTCAAAGAACGATTGTGCGTCCTTCTGCTGCGCTTTGGCGCGCAGCGTCGAGAACCTTGAGTGTGCGAGCGCCTTCTTCGGCGGTCACCGGAGGGCGCGTGCCCTCAGCGACAGACTTTGCGAAGGCTGTGTAGTAATCGTGATAACGCCCCTGTTCCGATGGGACCTTGGCCGACCCGCTCGCCGAATAGAGT
>CAYWUN010000119.1:1654-3475 GCA_964461315.1 uncultured Aestuarium sp. | reverse complement strand
TTGGGCCTGCACGTCAGTAGAATGGCTGATAAATGCCCCTTTTGTGCCATAGGCGCGCAATTCGCGCATGTTGATACGGTTGAGCTTGGAGGCCGAAGCCTCGGACATACGGCCGTTTTCATGGCTCATTGTGATGAAAAAACTAGCATCAGTGCGACCCTCGGTTAGATCGACCCAATCCATATGCCCTGTTACCGAAGTGACAGGTCCATTCAGGTAGATCATCTGATCAACAAGATGCGAGCCAAGGTCACGCAAAAGCCCACCTTCCGGCCCGGCCTCAAGCGTAGCGGGATCGTCAAAGTCCATCCGATTGTGGATGCGCCAGATTGAACCCAGACCGTCTGTTTCGATGATCTTCTTTAGCGTCTGTATATCGGCGTCGTGCCGACGGTTCTGAAAAACAGATAGCGTAACGCCCTTGGCCTTTGCAGCTGCGTCCAGTTCCATGGCGCCCTCGAAATTGGGCGCAAACGGTTTGTCAGCAACAACATGCAATCCCGCCGCCACCGCTTCGAGGACGAGATCGCGGCGGGTCTGCGGCGGCGTGGTGATTGTGACAGCATCGCAAACGCCTGCCTCGATCATGGCAGTTAGGCTGGCAAAGATCGGCGTTTCGGGCCAGTCGGCACGCGCCTTGGCCACCGTTGCGGGTGCTCGCGCAACGATGCCCGCCAGCGCGCAGCCCTTGGCCGCTGCGATAAAGGGCGTATGGAAATGCTGTCCGCCTGTACCGTATCCGACGACTCCGATCCGCAGCATCAGCGTTGAACCTTCTTCATGAATGCATCGAACTCATGGTCTTTGATCGCGACAGAATGTGCCGCTTCGGGATAACCACCGTTGTCGACATCCGCCTTAAATTCCTTGAAAGCGGCAATGCGTTCGCTCTGGAGACGCTCCAATTCAGGAGCGAAGTTGCGATAGACCTTGCCATGACGGGGTTTGTGGTTCTTGCCGTATCCGCAGACATCTTCGGTGAAAAGGTATTGCGCATCCGCGTACTTGCCCGCGCCCATACCCAGCATCACCAAAGAGGAGTTTTCGGTCAGGAACTTGGCCACTCGATCCGGAACAACCTCAAGCTCGGCTCCGAAGACACCGATTTTTTCAAGCATTTGCGTGTGCTTCCAAAGCGCTTCGGCCTCGTCCGCCGTCTTGCCCACAGCGCGCCAGCCGGTCCAAGTAATATAAGACGGAATCAGGCCGATATGGCCCACAACAGCAAGGTGATTGTCGCAAAGTAACTTTTGGATGTCATATGAGGCGGCACAGTAATAGGCATCGCCCCCAAGGCCTGCATAGTGGAAAGCGGCCCTAAGGTAGTCTTCGCCCGTCGCAATCGGGCGGCCTTCGAAACGCCCCCAGCCGCCATACGGCAAGCCGACTTGGACAAAACAATCGCCAGCCGCCTCGCGCATCTCGGCATCGAAAAAGCGGCCTTCGATCGACAACATGTGGATCCCTGCGGCGCTTGCAGCGGCGGCCTCATCCGGCGTCGTGACGAAGAGCATCGAGATTTTTTCACCGCGCTTTTTCATTGCGCGGATATCAGAGACATGGGGGCGATTGTGGTACATGGAATATCCTTTTGGTTTCAGGCGGCCTTGAGCAGCAGTTTCAATTTTTGTGAAGGATCTGAGAGAACGTCCGGATCAATTGGCCCACCGCGTTCGATCAGTTTTTCAAGTATCCGAATGTCCTTGGCAACGGCGGTGCCGGAATCTATACCCGCGGCGGCCAGCAACGATCCAGATGCGTCGCATTGGTAGACGATAGCACGTCCGACGTCAGCTTCGCGGGTCTGAACGGGCCGTGTCA
>CAYWUN010000119.1:0-1644 GCA_964461315.1 uncultured Aestuarium sp. | reverse complement strand
CCAAGGCGCATTGTCATAAGGCGCTCAGCTTCCAAGCATCGCAGCAGCAGCGAGAGACCCCTGATCCTTAGCTGCCTTCCAGCTTTCGAGCCGCAGTCGCGTGCCCTGCCAGTCGAAATTGCAGCAATCTCCCGCTGCAAAAATATTTGGATCAGAGGTTTGTAGTGTGCCGTTTACGACAATGCCGTTATTGACCTCTAGCCCCGCCTTTTGCGCGAGGTTAGTATTCGGTTCCGACCCCATGCCTGCGATCACGACGTCAAAGTTGTGCGTGGTGCCATCCCTAAGCGACACGCTGTGTGCATCGGCGCTAGCGACCATAGCCGATAGGAAAAGGTCCACGCCTTTGGCCAAGTGTTTGGCTTCGACGATCTTTGCGATTTCGGCCGGCACGGCTCGGGCGAGCAATCGGGGGGCGAGTTCAAAGAGCGATACCGCTGCACCTTGTTCACGTGCCATAGCGGCAATCTCTAGGCCGATGAAACGGCCTCCGACAATTCCCACCCGTGCACCCGGTTTCAGCGCCGCACGGATGGCCGCAGCATCGCGGTCGCTACGCAGGGTCAAGCAAGTCTCAAACCCTGGAAAAGTGCGCGCTGATGCGCCCGTGGCTAATAGCAGGCGGTCATAATCCAAACTATGCCCATTGCCGAGCAGCAGGGATTTTGCACCGCGATCAATGGACATAGCGGTTTGCCCCAGTTTGAGGTCGATACCCGCTTTTTCATAGGTCTCTGCTGCGCAGATTGGCTTTGCATCGGCCTGACCTGACTTGGAGAGTGGGGGACGCTCATAGGGCAGGCTTTCCTCTGCCCCCAACACAGTGACATTGCCTTCATAGCCTTGCTCGCGCAGGGCAAAAGCTGCCCGCACGCCGCATTCGCCTGCACCGATGATGACCATTCCTGCCATGACTAAACCGTGAACGCCGCGCGAAACGCTTCCAGTGCGGCGTCAGCGTCGCCCTTGGCAAATGCTTCCATCCCGACTGGCCCGTTATACCCCATATCGGAAAGTGCTTTGGCGATCCTCGGCCAGTTCATCTCCCCGGTGCCAGGTTCACAGCGGCCGGGATTGTCGGCGACTTGAATCTCGCCGACCCATGGCAGGCACGCTTCAGCCCAACGGATCACATCGCCCTCTCCGATCTGGGTATGGTAAAGATCGAGATTGATACGAAGCTGGGGCCGGTCAACAGCGGAAACTAGGCTAAGCACATCGGCCGTACTGTTGAATGGACATCCAGGATGTTCGCGCAAATTTAGATTTTCAAGCGTGAAGATCACGCCTTCCTCTTCTGCAAGTTCGCAAATGCGATGCAGCGTGTCGCGGGCGCGAAGCCACATCCCCGGAGCGACATGGGCGAGCTGCTGGATAGGCAAACCCTGATCGCCAAGTCCAGTCCCGTGCAGGTTCAGGCGGTCCACGCCCAGCCGCTTGCCGATCTGGACCGTCTCGCGCGCGGATTTCAGCAGAAGCTCCGCCCCGTCAGCATCTGCCAAGCGACCCTCGAGATAGCCGTTCATGATGGTAAAATTGGCCCCGGTTGCCTCAAGTGCATCCAGATCCCAAGACGGCCAGTTCCAAAGGCCCACGCCAAAGCCCATCTCGTGGAGCCGAGCTGCACGCCAGTGAATTGGCTTG
>CAYWUN010000118.1:0-6697 GCA_964461315.1 uncultured Aestuarium sp. | reverse complement strand
AGAAGGCCAAGGTTCTTGAACTTGACCGACTTCGCAAGAAGCGCATGGGTGCCGATGACGATATCCACCTGCCCGTTCGACATGCCTTCACGGGTGCGGTTCGCGTCGTTCGTCGAGACAAAGCGCGAGAGCGGCGCGACATTGATAGGGAAGCCGCGGAACCGCTCTGCAAAGCTCTTGTAATGCTGACGTGCAAGGAGCGTGGTCGGCGCGATCAGAGCAACTTGAACCCCCGACATCGCAGCGACAAAGGCAGCGCGGATCGCGACTTCGGTCTTACCAAAGCCGACATCGCCGCAAATGAGACGGTCCATCGGAGCGCCACTGTCCAGATCGTCGAGCACATCCGAGATGGCCTGAAGCTGATCATCGGTTTCGGCATAGGGGAAACGGGCGAGAAACTGATCCCACATTCCATCGGGCGGTGTAAGCACTGGCGCTTTACGTAGGTGACGCTCGGCTGCGACACGGATAAGCCGCTCGGCCATCTGGCGGATGCGTTCTTTCAGACGTGCTTTCTTGGCCTGCCATGCACCGCCACCAAGTCGATCAAGCAGCCCTTCTTCATGACCAAACCGCGAGAGGAGTTCGATATTTTCAACTGGAAGATAAAGCTTGGCGTTTTCGGCGTATTCGAGCGCAATACATTCATGCGCCGCGCCAGCCGCCGTGACGACCTCGAGCCCGAGGAAGCGGCCGACACCGTGATCGACGTGGACCACAAGGTCCCCCGGTGAAAGGCTCTGGGTTTCGGTGAGGAAGTTTTCGGCGCGGCGTTTTTTGCGGGTCTGACGGATCAGTCGGTCGCCCAGAACGTCTTGTTCGGAAATAACCGTGAGGTCCTTTGTCTCGAACCCGTGATCAAGCGGCCAAACGGTCAAGTATATGCCGGCTTTCTCAACGCGCGAGTGATCAGAGACCTCAATCGTCTCGCCAATTCCCTCGTCTTCGAGAAGGCCCATAAGTCGTTCACGGGCACCTTCCGAATACGATGCAATGACAACAGGGCCTTTATCGAGCTTGGTCTTAATGTGCGCGGTAAGAGAACCAAACAGACTGATGCTCTCTTGCTGACGTTCTGGTGCGAAATCACGACCGATACGGCCGCCCGCATCTATGACACCGGGTCCGAGAGACTGAGGCAACGCTGTGTATTGCAGAACGCGGCGCGCACCAACTTTGGAATCCCAAGCAACATCATCAAGATAGAGCGTTTCGGGCGGCGCGGGCTTATAGACGCTGTCCACGCGGCTCTTTTGCTTAAGCGCGAACATGCGTGTTTCGTATTGATCCGTGATCGAGGTCCAGCGGGCGTCGCGGCTGGCCGCCATTTGATCGTCGAGCGTGATCGCCGCCTTGGGCAAATAGTCGAACAAAGTTTCGAGTTCATCATGAAAGAACCCAAGCCAATGCTCGATCCCTGCATGCTTTCGCCCAGCGGACACCGCCTCGTAGAGCGGATCGTCCGTGCCTGCGGCCCCGAATTCAATGCGGTAATTCTGACGGAACCGCGTGATCGCCGCATCATCAAGGATAACTTCAGAGACCGGAGCGAGCTCAACAACCGAAAGCTTTTCTGTGGTCCGCTGGGTTGCAGGATCAAAGCGACGAGCGGCGTCCAACGTATCGCCGAAAAGATCAAGACGGACAGGGCCCGCCTCGCCCGGCGAATAGATGTCAATAATACCGCCGCGGATCGCATAATCCCCCGGCTCCATCACTGTCGGGCTTTGCGTAAAGCCCATGCGCACGAGAAAGCGGCGCAGCCCCTCTTCGTCAATGCGGCTGCCGACATGTGCCGTAAATGCGGCCTCTCGCAGCACCGCGCGCGCTGGGATTTTTTGGGTCGCGGCGTTTAGGGTCGTCAGAAGAACGAACTTCTCGGGCATCCCATGAACGAGCCCCGCCAAGGTCGCCATGCGTGCAGCCGAAATATCTGCATTAGGCGACACACGATCATAGGGCAAACAGTCCCAAGCGGGAAAAACCACAACAGGCATCGACGGGTCGAAATACTCGATCGCAGCCTGCATCGCAGCCATACGCTTGTCATCCCGCGCCACATGAAGCACAGGACCGCCGGACTTGGCGACTTCGTTGAGGATGAGACGCGCGTCAAACCCTTCGGGGGCGCCGCTCACGGTGATATGGTTCATGGAAAGCATGGCACTCACCTACGCTCCAGAGGCGCTTTGTCAATGGCCTCAAATGGATCAAAAGTTATGAGGCACAAAAAGGTTTTGATACATCCCGAACATCGCGGTCACAAAGATCGTCGCGAGCCCAATCAACTGGACGATAAGCCGATGACGGCGAAGCAGGGAAAAGAGCGCCTCATCCTTTGGATTTTGCTCAACAATAAGGCTCGCCAGAGACAACCTTAGCGCCGCGACAAAGGCGCTGGGCCCCGCGAGGAAAAGGACCGCCTGAGCAAATTCAACGCGATACCAAGCCGCAAGAACCAAGAACGAGGTGATCAGGAAAGAAAACACCGCCAGCCCGATCAGACCAACACCCTTTGCAATCGCCAAAAGCCGACGCGAATTGATATGTAGGAGCAGCTCCAAATCTTCAAGCGCTTGGCCACCTTCGCGCCGCGCACGGATCACCATGTCATTTGGAACACCAAGCACAAAGTAGCTAGCCGAAGACCAAATCACGGCAAGGCCGATCCAGTACCAAAGGTTGGAAAAGGATCGCAAATCAATTACTTCGAATATCGTGTCGAAAAGCGTCATTGGCATCTAAGCTGTGTCTTCATGGTTGAGCGCGACCCTAGCTGCTCGCTTAGGCAAAGCCCAGACTTGTCGTGAAGGAAAATTAATGGCACCTCGGTGCTGTGACATGAAAGGCATTTTGATGAAACCGACCGTTGCGCCCTACCCGATGACCCGTTTGCGCCGTCTGCGCAAATCCCCTGCAATTCGTGCTTTGACGCGGGAAAACACCCTGACACCTGATGATTTCATCTGGCCCGTGTTTATCATGGCAGGCAAAGACGATGAGACGATCATCCCCTCAATGCCGGGCGTGACACGCAAAACGGTCGACAGGATCGTAAAAGCAGCGAAAGAGGCGCATGATCTTGGCATCCCCGCGATTTGTCTTTTTCCATATACGTCGATGGAGCATCGCACCGAAGATTGCGCCGAGGCTTGGAACCCCAATAACCTCACGAATACGGCAATTCGTGCGATCAAAGACGCAGTCCCTGAGATTGCGATCATGACCGACATTGCTCTCGACCCTTACAACATCAACGGTCACGACGGTTACGTACAAGACGGCGAAATTCTCAATGACGAAACTGTAGAGGCACTTGTCAAAATGGCGCTTGCGCAAGCCGAAGCTGGCGCTGACATCCTCGGCCCTTCGGACATGATGGATGGTCGGATTGGTGCAATTCGTTCTGCACTAGAAAGCGAAGGACATCAAAAGGTTGCGATCCTTTCTTACACCGCCAAATATGCGTCGGGCTTCTATGGTCCGTTCCGCGATGCAGTTGGTGCAAGTGGCGCTTTGAAAGGTGACAAAAAGACCTATCAAATGGACCCCGCCAATTCCGATGAGGCCATGCGACTGGTCGAGCGTGATCTCATGGAAGGCGCGGACATGATTATGGTTAAACCCGGCATGCCCTATCTCGATATTTGCCGGCGCGTAAAGGACACCTTTGCCGTTCCGACCTATGCCTATCAGGTTTCGGGCGAATATGCGATGATCCAAGCCGCCGTTCAAAATGGCTGGCTCGACGGGGAAAAGGTCATGCTTGAGAGCCTTCTAGCATTCAAGCGCGCGGGCTGTGACGGCATCCTTACCTATTTCGCTCCAGAAGCGGCAAAGGCCCTATCCCGCTGATACTTTGCGCGCCTGTATCTTGGAGATGACAGGCGCGAAAATACCGCCTATAGTCCAAAATCAGAAGAGCGGCAAAGCCGCCATAAAACATGAGGCAGATATGAGCAGCTTCTCTAGAAGAAATTTTGCGCTGGGCGCACTCGCAATGACCAGTCTCGCGGCTTGCGCGAACGGTATTGGCAGCAATGGTGCTACAACGATCGACGCGCGTGTAAGCGAAACCCTTCGCTACATGTATTCCAACTATCCGCAGACTCAGGCGCTTTCGCAACAAGCAGCTGGTATGCTTGTTATGCCGCTCGTCACCGAAGTCGGTCTCGGCATCGGCGGCGCCTACGGCCGCGGCGCATTGCAAGTCGGTGGATCTTCGGTCGATTACTATTCGTCGAGCTCTGCAAGCGCGGGTCTTCAAATCGGTGGTCAACAATACAGCCACGTCCTATTCTTCATGACGCAAGACGCGCTACTTGAATTCCGCCGCAGCAATGGCTGGGCTTTGGGTGCAGACGTTGAATACGCCTTCGTAGATCGTGGCGAAACGGTTCGCGCCGAAACTACGACCTCTCGTGCACCAGTCATCGCTGTTGTCTTCGGTCAGGCTGGCTTCCGCGTCGGCGTATCGCTTGAAGGCACAAAATACACACGGATTATTCCGTAACGCTACGGTCACGCCTCCAGCTTGCCGCCTGCTCTACTTTGGCGAAATCAGGAGCAAATCCAATGGCATACTCAGAGCGCGCTAGTGCGCTCTGAGCAACAGCAAGCGCTGCTGCACGGATGTTGTCATTTCGGTGTGCGGCAAGCGAAGAAAGTCGCTCTTGCAAAAAGACCTGCACTTCGACTTTGTCTGCACCGTCACGTGCAATCAAATCAAAAGGTTCGGTCACGAGACGCTCGAGGCTCAAAGGTGGAACCCAAACTCTTGAACATTCTGCGGGCTCGGCGTCTCCGCTCTCCGCATCCATCAAAATAGATGAAATACGCCCCATCATATCGATCGCGGAGCCACCGTCATTGATCCCCGGAGAGAGTGCTTTGCTCGCGATCTCCGCCAACATCAAGAGACCAAACGCTGGATCTTGATCGGTGTCTCGCTCTGCAGAAATATCAATATAACTCCATGCCTTAGCCGCATGTTCGACCCCAGCATTCGTGAACCCGACAGGCTCGCCGCGTTGAACATAATCACCAACTGACACGGTGATATAAATGACCTCTCCTTCACCCATTGCTTGATCGAGTCCATGCGGAAAGATGCTTCTGATGAAACCGCTCTTGGGTGCAACAAGCGGCGCTGCAACGTCTGGAATTTGGATGTCTTGGGTCAGTTCATTTGCACCCAAGGCCGATGACTTCAGCCGCCCATGAAGAGCCGTTCGAGTCATATCTTCGATCCGTTGCGCCGTATTTCCGAGGCTCCCAAAAGTCTGAAGGTGAAAGATCCAAGTGATTATCATCCAGACAATCAAACAAAAAACTGCAAGCGTGACGACGTAAAGAACCACCAGTTCCCGTTCGCCATAAAAGCCAGTTTCGCGCAAGATGATCGATAAAAGCGCGTAAATATAGGCTCCGACAAAGGTCGAAAGGACGGACTGAGTTCTACTGTCTCGAAGTTGCATCCGATGCGCACGAGGCGTCCATTGCGACGAAACCGAGCGGTGGACAGTGACCATGACCGAGAGCGAAAAGGTCGTCACCGCCAGCATAGAATTTGCAAGAATATCAAGAAGATGATCGACGGACTTCGCCCCAATTTGGTCGGCGAGCGAAAAAGGGATAAACGAACCAAATAACTTTGCAACCAGTGTCGCCAGAATGCTCAAAAGGCCGATGAGCAGGACACGAACAAAAAGGTTGCGCGTCATTCTCTTGAAACGTTCGATCAAAGTAGTGAACAAATTCTATCACTCGTTTATGAATAAACACCAACCGCACCAAAAAGTTCCCAAGGTGACCCTATGACCCCGATCCTGATCCTTGCAGCTGGACGTTCATCTCGGATGCGCGGTGCCGACAAGCTTTTGGAAGTCGTTGATGGAACCCCGCTTATACGGCGCCAAGTTCAAGCCGCCCTCGAAACAGGTGAAAGCGTTTATGTCGCTGTACCCGCTTTGGATCATCCACGGTGCGCGGCGATTGAGGATTTAGGGATCGCGCTGATCGACGTACCGACTGCCAATCAAGGAATGTCCGAAAGCCTTAAAACTGGCATCCACGCCCTGCCTGCGTCACCTCGGTTTATGGTATTCTTGGCCGACCTTGTAGGTTTGAACGCCGACGATTTGAAACGAATGCTCCACTTCAAGCATGCCCCAAGCACGTTGATCCTTCGCGGGGCTGATCAAGTCGGCAAACATGGGCACCCGATTATTTTTGATGCATCGCTCCGCCCTGATTTCGAACTGCTCAGCGGTGACAGCGGCGGCGCAGAAATCATAAAAGCAAATAGACTGCAGCTTGAATTGGTCACACTGCCGGATGACCACGCGACGCTTGACCTAGATACCCCAGAAGACTGGGCCGCTTTTCGCGCCAAGCTTTAGGACAAAGGAAATTCCGCCCGCAAGCCCCCTTGCGGACGGAATATTGTCTGATCCCCACCAACCAGACAGTGTATCGGGCGGCTAAACCGCCCGACACGTGTCTCATTACCTATTGATGAGCAACTTGGCTTCGTGACGCTTCAGAGCGCGGCGCGCCGAGTTGTAGTCTTTGATGCCTTCGCGAGTGCGCAGTTCCGGGAAAAGCTCGAAGATTTCTTCGCGCGAACCGTTACCGATCCCCTTGAGGCTATAGTCACCAGGCTGGAAGCTTTCCGTCCAAGACCCGTTTGACA
>CAYWUN010000117.1:0-6853 GCA_964461315.1 uncultured Aestuarium sp. | reverse complement strand
TTGGCATTCCGACCCACTTCATCAAGCGCCTCAACATGCGCGAGCAGCTTTGCCGCCATGTCGAGATCATTCCGCTTGAAGTCATCGTGCGCAACTATGCTGCGGGTTCGATGGCCAATCGCTTGGGGCTTGAAGAGGGCACGCAGCTTCCGCGTCCCATTGTTGAATTCTCTTACAAAGACGACGCTCTTGGTGATCCGCTGGTTCCCGAAGAATATATCGTGGCCTTTGGTTGGGCTTCGCAGCAAGATCTCGATGACATCGTTTCGATCGCTCTGCGCGTGAACGACTTCCTCGCGGGCGTCATGCACGGCGTTGGTATCAAACTGATCGACTTTAAGATCGAGATCGGCCGCATTTGGGAAAACGATTTCCCGCGTCTTGTCGTTGCGGATGAAATCAGCCCTGACAGCTGCCGCCTTTGGGATATCGAAACGGGCCAAAAGCTCGACAAAGACGTGTTCCGCCGCGACTTGGGCAACCTTGCCGACGCCTATACTGAAGTAGCGCGCCGCCTTGGTGTTCTTCCGTCGAACGTCACACACGCAACCAAACCGACGCTGATCAACTGATCGCGCTGAAGAAAGACGAGAAAGGGAGCCTCTCGAGATGAAGGCCAAAGTTTATGTCATGCTGAAGAACGGTGTTCTGGACCCTCAGGGCGAGGCCGTGCGCCACGCACTCGGCGCTCTGGGCTTTGATGGCGTCGAAGGCGTCCGTCAGGGCAAAGTCATCGAGCTTGATCTTGCTGATGGCACCTCGGAAGAGACCATCAAAGAGATGTGCGAGAAGATGCTCGCGAACACTGTGATCGAGAGCTACACCATCGAAATTCTCTGATCCTTTCGAGATCTCAGAAAAAACCGCGCCAAAGGTTGCTTTGGCGCGGTTTTTTCTTTGCCCACCGCAAGGCAAGGCGGTTTTTGAGGTTTCTCTCTGTTCTAATCGCCCAAAGGACTTGAGCCTTGGACAGGCAAAGAGTATGTCGCGGGCAATCTTATAGCCATTGCTGCGGAGTCCCTGTCATGAAAGCTGCTGTCATCGTATTTCCGGGGTCCAACTGCGACCGTGATATGGCTGTTGCGCTGCGCGAAGCTGGTGCGGACGTAACGATGGTATGGCACAAGGACGAGGGCCTGCCCAAAGGCATGGACCTCGTGGCTGTTCCTGGCGGTTTTTCCTTCGGTGACTATTTGCGCTGCGGCGCGATCGCGGCTCAATCTCCCGTTTGTCACGGCCTTGTTGAGCACGTGAACCGCGGTGGCTATGCTCTGGGCGTCTGCAATGGATTTCAGGTTCTAACTGAAACCCGCCTTCTCCCCGGCGCGCTGATGCGTAACGCCGGTCTCAAGTTCGTCTGCAAGTCTGTTGACCTTAAGGTCGCAACCTCGGACAGCGCATTTACACGCGGCTATGAAAAAGGCAGCGTCGTTTCGATCCCCGTTGCACACCATGACGGCAACTACTTCTGTGACGACGAGACACTTGCAGTTCTCAAGGGCCAAGATCGTATCGCGTTCACCTATGTTGAGAACCCGAATGGTGCAAAGGCGGACATCGCGGGTGTTCTTTCTGAAAACCGTCGTGTTCTTGGCATGATGCCGCACCCAGAGCGCGCCGTTGATCGCCAGCATGGTGGCACCGACGGACAGGCGCTTTTCCGCGGATTGATCGATCAGGTCGTATCGGCCTAAGGTCAACGTATTGCTGAGTTTCGAGCGCGGGCGTAAACTCGGCTCATGGCAAATCTTGCGACAATAACTACAAAACAAGGGCAGCTTGGGCGTTGGCTTGGGCGGCTTGCGTTTGTTTTGTTTGTGGGGCTTGCTGTTGGGGTGATGTATTTCACCAATCTGTTTTTGACCGAGCGGTTTACAGAGACCACGCGAAACCGCGCAGAGCTTCGAATGACGCTCTATGCCGCAAACCTAATTTCCGAGCTTCAGCGCAATTCTATCGTGCCGCAGCTGCTTGCCCGTGATCCAGAGCTATTGAACGCGCTTCGGGCACAGGAATACACGCTCTCTACGCAGCGTCTGTTGTCTTTTGTGGACGAAATCGGGGCGGCATCTCTTATGCTGCTCGACAAGGACGGGCGGACGGTTGCTGCGACTGACCGAAATCGATTGGGTGAAAATCACCGCACAGCGCCCTATTTTGTGAATGCATTGCGGGCGAATTCCACTATTTTTACGACCTTTCAAAAGGAAACAGGTGGTTACGGCTTTTTTTATTCCCGCCGCATGGATGACACGACAGGCGCCTTCGGTGTGATCACCGTCGAGGTTGATCTGCAAAAGCTAGAGCGCGGTTGGGCTGGAATTTCTGACGCTGTCTTTGTTGCCGATAGTGCAGGGCAGATTATTCTCGCGACTGAACCCCGTTGGCGCGGCCTTGATGAGGCGGCGGCTCTTGAGCGCCAGTCTGCGCCCTCGGCAATTCAAAGGGCCCTTCGCGCAACCCAAGACTGGGCGGCGCTTTCGGTAGATGCCTATCTCAAGGGTGAGGCCGTTATGCGCCGCGAGACGCGTATCCCTTTCCAGGGCTGGAAGATGGTCAGCTTTACGACCTATGATTCGGTGCGCGAGAAGGTGAACGGTGCCTTGGCGCTCGAAATCATGGGGTTTGCGATCCTCCTTGCCCTGTCGTTCTTTGTTCGCTCCCGCAAGAATGAGAACCGTATGCGACTTTTCCAACGAGAGTCGGCGGAGCTTCGCGCACTTAACTTGCGACTCCAGCGGGAAATTGCCGAACGCGAAAGGGTCGAAAAGACGCTCGAAGTCGCGGAACAATCGCTTGCCCAATCCTCGAAGCTTGCGGCTTTGGGTGAAATGTCTGCAGCGGTCAGCCACGAGCTGAACCAGCCTCTTGCGGCGATGAAGACCTATCTCGCCGGTGCTCGGCTTTTGCTACAGAGAAAACGGCCAGATGAAGCGCTGTCCTCGTTCCAGCGAATTGACGATCTTATCGAACGAATGGGGGCGATCACCAAACAGCTCAAGTCCTATGCTAGGAAAGGCTCTGATACCTTCCAACCCGTTGATACTAGGGATGCAGTTGCCTCGGCGCTGGCAATGATGGAGCCTCAGCTCAAGAGCCGTCAAGTGCTCATCACGCGCACAATGCCGTCGGACTCTGCTTTGATTTCAGGCGACCGTCTGCGGCTCGAACAGGTGATTATCAATCTGTTGCGCAACGCCCTAGACGCGACAAAAGGGGTTTCCGAGCCGACCATCGATGTGATCCTTGCGGTGGGCGAAACTGTCCGCCTTACGGTGCGCGACAATGGGCCAGGCGTTGATGACCTCGATGCGCTTTTTGAGCCGTTCTACACCACCAAACAGCCAGGGGACGGCACGGGGCTAGGGCTTGCCATTTCCTCGGGGATCGTCAACGACCATGGTGGCAGGCTGACCGCACGAAATGGTCAACACGGCGGGGCTGTATTTGAAGTTCAGCTTCCTATCTTACGACAAGACCTAGAAGCGGCGGAGTAAAGCCAAATGACCAAAGCCATGAAAATCGCGATCGTTGACGACGAAAAGGACATGCGCCAGTCGATCAGCCAATGGCTTGCGCTGTCCGGCTTTGACACTGAAACCTTTGCCAGTGCCGAAGAAGCACTCAAGGGAATTAACTCTGATTATCCTGGTATTGTTGTCAGCGACATCAAAATGCCCGGAATGGACGGGATGCAATTCCTTCGTAAAATCAAGGGCTTGGATAGCACTCTTCCGGTCATTATGATCACTGGCCATGGCGATGTTCCCATGGCCGTCGAGGCGATGCGCATCGGCGCTTTTGATTTCCTTGAAAAGCCGTTCAACCCTGACCGAATGACGGAGCTTGCGAAAAAGGCGACCAATGCACGGCGCTTGACGCTCGATAACCGCGCCTTGCGAAAGGAACTGTCCGATGGCTCTGCATTGATGCAAAAGCTAATCGGCGCAAGCCCCGCGATGGTCCGACTTAAGGAAGATATTCTCGATCTCGGACAGGCCGATGGTCACGTTCTAATCGAGGGTGAAACGGGCACTGGAAAAACGCTCGTGGCGCACGCGCTTCATGCTGTGGGGTCGCGCGCCAACAAGAAGTTCGTTCTGATCTCTTGTGCGGCTTACGACGAAGATACGCTTGTTCGCCGTCTCTTTGGCCCCTCACAAGAGGACGAGCCGATCCCCGCGATGGAAGAAGCCCGCGGAGGCACGCTTGTTCTTGAAGACATCGAAGCACTGAGCCAGTCGCTCCAAGCGCGCTTGCTCACGGCGATCAACGAGCAAGGGACACCCGCCGAGACGCGCATCGTCGCAATTTGTAATCTGCAAGAGCAGAACAAAACCTGTGAAAGTGTTTTGCGTCCCGATCTCTTTTACCGTCTCGCAGCGCTTCGGATCACTGTGCCGCCTTTGCGTCAGCGCGGTGAGGACATTCTTACTCTCTTCACTTCGCTTTCCGATCAGTTTGCAGATGAATACGGCTGTGATGCGCCTCAGGTGACCGCACAAGAAGCGGCCCAGCTCCTTCAAGCGCCTTGGCCAGGAAACGTGCGCCAGCTGATCAATGTCGCAGAGCGCGCTGTGCTACAAAGTCGTCGTGGCTCTGGCACAATCGCCTCACTCCTGATGACTGATGGCGACGAAGAAGGGCGCCCTGCGATGACGACCGAGGGTAAGCCGCTCAAGGAATTTGTCGAAGCTTTCGAGCGTATGCTGATTGATAACACGATGCGGCGCCACAAAGGGTCGATCGTTGCAGTGATGGACGAGTTGTGCCTGCCGCGACGCACACTCAATGAAAAAATGGCTAAATACGGCCTCCAGCGCTCGGATTACCTCTAATTTCCATGTTAATGCCTCGCGAAATGCGAGGCTCTGTAACTTCGGCATTGAAATTATCCCCAGCCTTCCGCTATCAATGATCCACGGACGCTCGCGCTATGGTGCGCGGTGAGGTCCGGAAAGTTTCACTGTTCCAGAGAACAACGGGCCAAGGCGCCGCTCTGTCGCAGATATACATGACCTTGAAATGGTCAGAAGAACGCCCTGGCTGCGCGAGGTTTCAATCGGACGCGCCGGGCCTAGCAACGGGCGCCTTTGGGCGTCGGAGAAGAACCGCGATGGAACGCGTGCTCGTAAAAACAGGCATGAATGTGGAGGCCCCGAGGGGCCCGCTTTGTGCTAGCACGCTCGTCGCCATAACAGATAAACACGCAAGGCCGACCGCCGCCCCTCCGGGGGAGAGGCCGCTTTTGCGTGCGAAAAACGGATCCAATGGCAAAGAAAATGCTCATCGATGCCACACACGCGGAAGAAACCCGCGTCGTCGTGGTAGACGGCAACAAGGTCGAGGAATTTGACTTTGAAAGCCAATCTAAGCGCCAGCTTGCTGGTAATATCTATCTCGCAAAAGTAACCCGCGTAGAGCCCTCTCTACAGGCTGCGTTTGTTGATTACGGCGGCAACCGTCACGGTTTCCTCGCGTTCTCGGAGATTCATCCTGACTACTATCAGATTCCGGTCGCAGACCGCGAAGCTCTGATGGAAGAAGAGCGTGCCTATGCGGAAAGCCTCAAGGCTGAAGCAGAGCACGAAGAGGAAGATAAGCCCAAGCGTTCTCGCAATCGTCGTCGCTCGCGTGGCCGCTCCAAAGCCTCTGACACAGTTTCGAACGATATCGTAGCGACCCAAGAGGTCGTCGGCGACGAGGGCAATACTCAGCGCCGCGAAATCGCAGGCATGGAAACCATCGACTTTGACGATGACGCGGATGATCACGAGGGCGATAGCCCTATGATGACCGTCCACGAGACGCCTGTCGAAACGCCCGAGGCAGAGACTGCCGAAGAGAGCGCTGATGCCGAGGAAACCTCGGCCGTAGAAACCTCCAGTGATGAGGTGGTTTTGGACGAGCCTGAGACGGAGGAAGTTTCGGAAGACGACGACGCTGACGAAGAAGACGACGATCACGAAGATGATGAGATCGAAAGCGTCGCCGACGAGGACGACAGCGAAGACGTGCGCCCAGTGCGCAAGCCGCGTCCCAAGCGCTATAAGATCCAAGAAGTTATCAAGGTTCGCCAGATCCTTCTGGTCCAGGTCGTTAAGGAAGAGCGTGGCAACAAGGGCGCTGCTCTGACCACCTATCTCTCGCTTGCTGGTCGTTATTGCGTCCTGATGCCGAATACCGCTCGTGGTGGTGGCATTTCGCGCAAGATCACCAACGCAGCCGACCGCAAACGACTCAAGGAAATCGCAGGAGAGATGGAAGTGCCGCAGGGCGCTGGCCTTATCGTGCGCACCGCAGGGAGCCAGCGGACCAAGCCTGAGATCAAGCGCGACTATGAATATCTTCAGCGTCTTTGGGAGCAAATTCGCGAGCTGACGCTCAAATCTGCTGCACCTGCCAAGATTTACGAAGAAGGTGATCTGATCAAGCGCACGATCCGCGATCTCTACTCCAAAGAGATCGATGAAGTAATCGTTGCGGGCGAAGCAGGGTATCGCACGGCAAAAGACTTCATGAAGATGATCATGCCGTCCCACGCCAAGAACGTGAAACCCTATGTCGATCAGCTGCCTCTTTTCGCGCGCTATCAGGTCGAGGGCTATCTTTCGGGCATGTTTAACCCGACTGTCCAGCTTCCTTCGGGCGGCTATATCGTCATCGGTGTAACCGAAGCGCTAGTTGCCATCGACGTTAATTCGGGCCGCGCCACCAAGGAAGGGTCGATTGAGCAGACCGCTCTCAAGACCAACCTTGAAGCTGCCGAAGAAGTAGCACGTCAGCTCCGTCTTCGTGACCTTGCTGGTCTGATCGTCATCGACTTTATCGATATGGACGAGCGCAAGAACAA
>CAYWUN010000116.1:0-6961 GCA_964461315.1 uncultured Aestuarium sp. | reverse complement strand
ACACATCAACACACAACGAAGAAAGCCAAAGGCAGTTATGAGCGAAAAATCCCCCATTCTCATGTGGTTCCGCCGAGATCTTCGGCTCGGTGACCATGAGGCTCTGAGCGCCGCTTGTAAGAGCGGGAGTCCCGTTATTCCGGTGTTTTTGCATGATGAGCTGACGCACGAACACGGCGCGGCACCGCTCATGCGTTTGGGGCAATCCGTGGACACATTACAAAAGATGCTCGAGCGCAGGGGTTCGCGGCTGATTTTGCGAAACGGTCGCGCGCTCGAGACGCTTTTGGATCTTGTCAAAGAGACAGGTGCGAGCGCGGTTTATTGGTCCCGAATGTATGACCCTGTCTCGCGCAAGCGAGATGAAGCGGTGAAGTCAGCGCTCAAAGAAGCTCAGATCGAAGCCAAGAGTTTTGCAGGACAAGTGCTTTTCGAGCCTTGGACGGTCGAGACGGGCACCGGTGGGTTCTATCGCGTCTATTCGCCGATGTGGAAGAACGTCAAAGATCGCAGCGTTCCTAACGCAATTGCGGCGCCCGAGGGGATCCTTGGGCCAGAGACTTGGCCAGAAAGCGAGACGCTTGAAAGTTGGAACCTTGCCGCTGCAATGCGACGCGGTGCCGATGTGGTGGCTGCTTGGCAATGCGTCGGAGAAGAGGCCGCGCTAGAGCGCTTGGAGCGTTTCATCGAAGAAAAAGTCGACGCCTACAAAGAGCGTCGCGATTTCCCGAGCGAAGATTCGACATCGCAGCTTTCAGAGAACCTCGCCTATGGCGAGATTTCCCCTCGTGTGATCTGGCATGCGGGATGGCGAGCCCACCACGAGGGCGCAAAGGGTGCAGAGCATTTCGTCAAGGAACTCGTCTGGCGCGAGTTTTCCTATCATCTCGCATACCATACCCCCGAAATCGTCGATAAAAATTGGCGTCCTGAGTGGGACAGTTTCCCTTGGAATGAGGATGAGGAAAACCCTCAGGTCATCGCTTGGAAGCAGGGGCGGACGGGTGAGCCATTTGTTGATGCAGCAATGCGCGAGATGTTCGTGACCGGCAAGATGCACAATCGTGCGCGCATGATCGTCGCGTCATATCTGTGTAAGCATCTGATGTGCCATTGGAAAATAGGCCAGCGCTGGTTCGAGGAATGCCTTACAGATTGGGATCCTGCCGCGAATGCGATGGGGTGGCAATGGACCGCCGGTTCCGGCCCTGATGCCGCACCATATTTCCGAATTTTCAACCCAGAAACCCAGCTAGAGAAGTTCGATCCCAAGGGCGTTTATCGCCGCTGTTGGATTGCCGAAGGCGAGGCAAAGCCCACCGAAACAGCGCTCAGCTATTTTGACGCGGTGCCGTTAAGCTGGCGGCTTGATCCCAAAGCGAAATATCCCAAGCGGATCGTCTCTCTGTCTGAAGGGCGGGACCGCGCCCTGGCGGCCTATGAGGCGCGTTAAAGAAAATCCGTGACTTGTTCCACTCTTCGATTACCATTTCACTAAGCCGCGCATTGCGGGCTTTCCACTGGGGGGATTGCTATGATCCAAAACGATATGAAGTCTGAGACGAACCTGCCGCGCTATTTCACGCAGGTGTCTTCGATGCTCTCAAAGATGGAGCGTGGGCGTCTTGATGTGACACTCCCCGATGGTCGCCATTTCCGTTACGAGGGCAAGGCCCCAGGCTACGTGGCCGAAGTCACGATCCATAACCCCGATCTATTCGCGCGACTGATCCGCGAGGGCGATCTTGGCTTCTGCGAGGCCTATCTCGATGGATGGTGGAGCACACCTGACCTGATGGCTTTTATGGATTTCATCCATGATACCTCGGAAGAGATGTACGATAGCTTCCCCGGTCAGGCACTTTTGCGGCTTTACGAGCAGATGCGGTTCTGGATGCAGCGCAATTCAAAGCGCCAAGCGAAAAAGAACATCAGTGCTCACTACGACCTTGGCAATGATTTCTATTCGCTTTGGCTCGATGAAACGATGACCTATTCATCGGGGATTTACAAAACCGGACAAGAGAGCCTAGAGACAGCTCAGACTCAGAAATACGCCTCTATGGTTGATCTGATGGGGGTGAAAGAAGGCGATCACGTTCTTGAAATTGGCTGTGGTTGGGGCGGCTTCGCTGAATACGCAGCCAAAGAGCGTGGTCTTAAAGTAACGTGCCTCACGATCAGTAAAGAGCAGTTTAACTACGCCGTTGAGCGCATTGAAAAGGCTGGCCTTTCGGATTCTGTTACATTCAAGCTCCAGGACTATCGTGATGAGCGTGGCACCTACGACGGTATCGCCAGCATCGAGATGTTCGAGGCTGTGGGGCGTCAATATTGGCCGTCCTATTTCGAGACGGTGCGCAAGTGTCTTAAGCCCGGCAAGAAGGCAACGCTCCAGATCATAACGATTAAAGACTCGCGTTGGGCGGTCTACAACCGCGGTGTAGACTTCATTCAGAAGTATATCTTCCCTGGTGGAATGCTGCCAAGTCCATCAATCCTTCGCGAGGAAGTCCGCAAGTCGGGGCTGAACGTTGAAGGGTCAATTGAATTTGGCGAAAGCTATAGTCAGACACTTCGTCGTTGGTACGAGACATTCAACGCACGTTGGGACGAAGTGAAACGTCACGGATTTGACGAACGCTTTAAACGGATGTGGAACTTTTATCTTGCCTCTTGTGCTGGGACTTTTCACGTCGGAAACTGTGATGTAACTCAAATCACGATTTCGCGGCCTAAGTGACGTTCAGGCCGCCTGCGCAAGTGGGGGCGTGACATGCCAACAATGAGCCGGCTGCTTGGTGCAGTATTCTTCGCAGCGATCTTCGGATTTGCCTTTGTTATCGCGCTTGAGGCCTTTCAGGATCGGTCTCCGCCGGTTCTGTTTCTCGAGATTAATATCGCAATAGCGAGTGCAATCGGCTGGCACATGGTGGGCCGCCTTCCGGGGGATAGGCTTGCCGTTGGCTTTGCCAATGGAATTACCGGCGCTGTCGTGATCTCGTTCCTTACACTTTCTGCGCATGGCACGGTTCAGATGTTCAAATATACACGCGATCTCAAGTACGATGATCTCATTGAGGCCGTGATCGGTATTCTGGAATCTGCTCTCGATATAGGTCTGATGATCCAAAGCCCTGAACTCACAGCAGTCGTCTTTGGTGGTGGTGCTGTGGCAGGTATTCTAATTCAAATTCTGCATAAACGGTTCGGTTGATGAATTTCTTTCTGTACGGGACGCTCAAAGACCTTGAGTTGCTTTCGATTGTAACGGGCGTCTCGTCGTTTGAGGCGCAGCAAGCCAAGCTTGTTGGGCATTCTGTAGAACGTGAAAAGGATGGCGTCCTTCCTGTCTTGGTGAGGGCGGAAGGCAAGGTTGCAAATGGAATTCTGCTCCTAGGCGTGAGCGATGAGGTCGCGTCACGTTTGGATGCTTATGAGGCCCCGTTTGGCTATGCCCGCCGAAGTGTCGAAGTGGCGGCGGGTGGGGCGATGGTCGCGGCAGAGGTTTATGATCCGCCTGCGTCACTTGCTTCAGAAGGCGAATGGTCGCTCGATGAATGGGCTGCTGCGGACCGCGAGGTTACGCTTTTGACCGCCGAGGAGTTTTCGCATTTTCCGCCCGATACCCCGCATTCCGAGATTGCGCGACAGTGGGGTATGATGCGCGGGCGTTCGGCGGCAAAAGTTAGAGCGCGAGGACTTCCAGCGCCGCACACTTTGCGCAGTGAGCCGCGCCGTGCGGCATTTACAAGTGAGGTTTCCCGTTCAGGCGGGTTCTTTCGCTTCGCGCAAAAGTTTGTTGAATATGAGACGTTTCAGGGCCATTCTTCAGGTGAGCTTCCGAGAGAGGTTTTCCTCGGCTCAGATGCTTCCCTTGTCCTTCCCTATGATCCCAAGACCGACCGCGTACTTTTGGTAGAACAAGTACGTATGGGGCCGCTTGCTCATGGAAATCCGAACCCTTGGTCGCTTGAACCAATTGCAGGGATGGTTGATGGTGGCGAGACACCTGAGGATGCTGCGCATCGCGAGGGGCACGAGGAAGCGGGGCTATCCTTTGAAAAACTCATTCCGATGTTTAGCCAATACGCATCGCCTGGTAACGCGACCGACTTCTTCTATTGCTTCCTTGGAGTGACGGAGCTTGCCGAGCCGCATAGCTATGCAGGCGGCTTAGAGGAGGAGGCCGAAGATCTACGGCTCCACATTGTTCCATTTGATCAGGCGTTTGGATTGATTGAAACAGGTGAGCTAAATGTTGGTCCTGCGATTGCGATGTTGCTTTGGCTCGATCGAAAGCGCCCAGAATTACGTGCATCTGCTTGAGTTCTAGGGCGGCGGCGCTTACTAAGAGTTCAACTCAACAGTAAGGCCCGCACATGCAGTTCAAATCTGATCTCGCCGCAGCAATCGGCAACACGCCCCTTATCAAGCTCAAGGCCGCATCTGAGGCCACTGGCTGCACCATTTTGGGCAAGGCTGAATTCATGAATCCGGGTCAGTCGGTTAAAGACCGCGCAGCTCTTTATATCATCAAGGACGCTATTGCGCGCGGTGATCTCAAACCCGGTGGCACCATTGTCGAAGGTACAGCCGGTAACACGGGGATCGGGCTTGCGCTTGTCGGCGCGTCGATGGGCTTTAAGACGGTTATCGTAATTCCTGAAACCCAATCTCAGGAAAAGAAGGATATGCTTCGCCTTGCAGGGGCCGAACTCGTTCAGGTGCCTGCTGCGCCGTATCGCAACCCCAACAACTATGTCCGCTACTCGGGTCGTCTGGCCGAAGAACTGGCGAAGACCACTCCCGAAGGAGTCATCTGGGCGAACCAGTTTGATAACGTTGCCAACCGTCAAGCGCATATCGAAACCACTGGCCCCGAGATTTGGGAACAGACTGGCGGTCGCGTTAATGGCTTTATTTGCGCCGTTGGATCGGGTGGCACTCTTGCCGGTGTCGGCATGGCACTCCAGCCCAAAGGCGTAAAGATTGGCCTTGCTGATCCGGATGGTGCGGCACTGCATAGTTTCTACACGACGGGCGAGCTTAAAGGAGCGGGCGACTCCATCACCGAAGGTATCGGTCAGGGTCGCATTACAGCAAACCTTGAAGGCTTCACGCCTGATATGAGCTATAACATCCCCGATGCAGAAGCGCTTCCGATTGTATTTGATTTGCTCGAAAACGAAGGTCTTTGCCTTGGCGGCTCCTCGGGTGTGAACGTTGCAGGTGCGATCCGCATGGCCAAAGAGATGGGTCCGGGTCACACGATTGTCACTGTTTTGTGCGACTATGGTACGCGCTATCAGTCCAAACTGTTCAACCCTGATTTCCTCAAGGGTAAAGGGCTGCCGGTTCCGGGATGGCTTGAAAATGGTCCGTCATCGATCCCAGGAGTGTTCGAGGACGTATGATCCTAAAGCGGCCCCGCATTCTTGCTGGAGTTTTGGTGCTGACCCTTGCTGGGTCAGGCACAACCTTTGCTCAGACACAAGATAGTGCCTCCGTAATCGAGAGTGCTAGTTCGGCCGAGACGACCGTTGAAAGCGGGACTGATACCGCTTCGGTGGAAACCCCAATCGAGATTTCGATTGAAGGCGCGCTAAGCGCCTATCTTTCAGATATCGCTGACTGGGAAAGCATCGCAAGCCGAGCGGAAAACTCGGTTGGGTCGACCGCAGGCACCAACTTTGCACTTTCTAAACTCCGAAGCGAACTTGTGGAGTGGCGGCAACGTTTTTCAGATGTGCAGTCAGTGAACGGAGACCGCATCAGCACAGTCTCTCGCCAACTTTCTGCTCTTGGGGCTGCTCCTGCGGACGGCGAGGCAACAACGATTGCCGAGCGCCGAGAAGCGCTTAATACCCAACTTGCAGAACTGAGTGCGCCGAGGGCCCTTGCGTCCGAGGCATATGCGCGTGCCGATGGCCTCATCGGCGAGATCGACACGATCCTGCGTAACCGTCAGGCAATGGCTCTCACTGCTAGAGGGTCGTCTCCACTGGTGCCGTCAAACTGGGCGCCGGCATCTCTCGCGCTTTCAGAAGGCATCTCAACTTTAGCGTCTGAAACGACGTCAATTTTGACCGCAAGATCGCAGAGTGGACAAATTTGGCAGGGCTTGCCAATTGCGACGCTGCTGATCCTTTGCGGTTTGGTCTTGATGATCCGTGGCCGTCTTTGGGTGGAAAGCCTTTGGGCCAAACGTAAAGTAAGTTCAGGGTCTTGGGAGGCATTCTTACACGTTCTTGTCACGGGAGCAGCGCTGGTCGTCCCGCTCTCCGGTCTCGAACTTTTGTCGCGCGGTCTTGATGCTTCGAACCTTTTTGGGTTCCGCGGCCTTCAGGTGATCGACAATATTCCCCTCGCGGGTGCCTTTGTTCTGGTCGCGCGTTGGCTGTCGCTTCAGTTCTTTACCCAAGGCCGTTTCGAAGGGCCTGTCCATTTCTCCGACCAAGAGCGGCGCCGCGCTCGACGACTTGTCCGAAGCCTTGGCTGGGTCATGGCGGTCGGTTCGATTGGCTTCACGCTTATGGGAAGTGTCGATACCACGGGGGCAGTCGGCTCGGTTCTGATCTTCCCGCTCGTCGTTGTCCTCGGCTGGCTTTTGTTTGGGGTGGGGCATCTTCTCTACCAACACCGAAACCAGAAATCGAGCGACTCGAGCTCTCTACGGACGTTCATCGGGGTCATTGGTCGGATCACAATGATTGCTTCGATCCTTGGTCCTGTGCTTTCGGCAATTGGCTATTCAGCGTCCTACAGTGTGCTTGTGGTTCCAATGACCAAGAGCCTCGCTTTGTTCGGTTTTTTACTTATCGTGAATGGTCTCTTGTCCGAACTCTACCAGAGCTATCAGTTTCGGAATTCGGACGATGAGGATGAGGACGGTCGTGAAGGGCTAAGTGCGGTCTTTATCGCGACGAGCTTAATCCTAATTTCCGTTCCGTTCTTCGCG
>CAYWUN010000115.1:0-7025 GCA_964461315.1 uncultured Aestuarium sp. | reverse complement strand
GTCATCGACATCAAGCTCAACAAAGAAGAGCAAGAGATGTTCGACAAGTCGGTTGCAGCCGTTAAGGGCCTCGTTGAGGCATGCAAAGGCATCGACGGCTCGCTCAACTAAGCGCAAGCTAAAAATCAGAATTATAACCTCGGGCGGCCACTGGTCGCCCTTGGCATTTGTATAAGGTAAAATTTTAGCTCGGCACCTTGACCTCCACGCGTGTTTACACTTTTCTTCCCTCTGCGGGGCCGTTGCCAAAGCTGCGATAATTTCTCCTGCCCGCGAAAATAGTGAAAAGATATTGATATGAAATCATCGACTGGGGTCAGTCTCGGCCTCGTGACTTATATTGCGTTGATATTTGCAATGGGTGCGCTCGCCATTGATGGTATGCTGCCAGCCCTTCCGCAAATCGCGAATGACCTGACGCCAAGCGCGCCGAACCTCGCGCCGTTGACGGTTTCGATTTTTGTCGTTGGGATCGGCGCTGGCTTTCTCTTTGGCGGTCCCTTGACTGACCGCTTCGGTCGCAAACGCATGACCTTGATCGGTTGCGGCGTCTACCTGATTGGCGCCGCATCTGTGGCGCTTTCGCCATCTCTCTCTTCGGTGCTCGTCGCAAGAGCGCTCCAAGGTGCTGGCGCTGCAATTGCCCATGTCTCGATCACGGGCATGGTCCGCGACCAGTTCTCCGGTGCACGAATGGCAAAGATCATGAGCTTCGCGATGATGATCTTTTCGCTCGCGCCCGCTGTCGCGCCACTGATGGGTCAATTTATATTGAAATTCGGACCTTGGCGCCTCATCTTCGTTTTCTACACGCTGTATGGAACTTTGGCCCTTCTGATCACGCTTTTTGCCCGTCGCGAAACTTTACCAGCGGAAAAGCGTCGCCCAATTGCACCGCAAGTGATTTGGAGCGGCGTAGGAGAGTCATTCTCGCATGATGTATTCAGACGCGCCATTATCCTCCAAACTCTTTGTATGGGCCTTGTTTTCGCAGCGGTGTCAAATCTCCAACCGATCTTTGAACAGTCCTTTAACAGAGCAGAGAGCTTCCCACGCTGGTTTGCACTCATCGCATTGATGGTTTTCCTATCGTCGTTCCTAAATGGAATGCTTGTTGAAAAGCTTGGGCCTTCGCGCGTGATTAAGACATTGCTCCTTGTTCAGAGCTTCAATCTACTGGTTGGCACCAGTGCAATCCTCGTTGGCGGACTGGCGGATACGGCTCTTTTTGTTGTGTTCTTGCTTTCAACGCTCGGTGTTTTCATGACGCCCGGGCTCGCGGCAGGAAACCTGAATGCGATGGCGCTTGTCCCACTTGGCCATGTCGCTGGGACAGCGAGTTCTGTCATTGCATCCATTTCGACACTCGTCGGTGCCGTCGCAGGCATACCAGTCACGCTCATGTTTGATGGAACACCAATTCCGCTTATGCTGACTGCGACCGGAACAACCTTGTTCGCACTCTTTGTATCGCGCAAATTGACTGATCCCGACAGCGACCTGCCAATGCCCGTTTCAGCGCATGCAGCCTAAGGCGGATTGACAGCGGACACACGACACGCAAATTCGGCGTTGAAATAGGAGCGAACCATGACCCACTTCAACGCCGAACTTGAAACTCGTCTTTGTCGATACGCAGCGATCGATAGCCAATCAGATGTCGATAGCGCTTCGAGCCCATCGACCGAGATCCAGTTCGGTATGCTCAAACTTTTGCGGGACGAGCTCATCGAGCTAGGAGCGGAAGATGTCACGCTGACCGATTACGGCACCGTCCTTGCGACTATCCCCGCAACTGCAAAGGGGCCAACCATTGGATTTTTGGCCCATGTCGATACAGCGCCCCAGTTCAACGCCGCTGGCGTCAAACCCCGCGTTATAAAAGGCTACAATGGCGGCACCATAACCTATCCCGACAACGCAGAGCTTTCGATGTCACCAGATCGCTTTCCTTATCTTGCGGAAAAGGTGGGAGAAGACTTGATCACTGCCTCTGGTCTGACACTCCTTGGCGCGGACGACAAAGCGGGTGTTGCGATCATAATGACGGCCGCGCGCCATTTGTTGGCAAACCCAGACATCCTGCATGGCAAAATCCGCATTGCTTTCACCCCCGACGAGGAAATTGGTCGTGGTGTTAACCCTGCCCTGCCCAAAGACCTTGGCGTGGACTGGGCCTACACCTTTGACGGCGGAGCAAAGGGTGAAATCGAATATGAAACCTTTTCGGCTGACGGCGCGACCATCACGATCAAAGGTGTGTCGATCCACCCCGGTTACGCCAAAGACAAATTGGTGAACGCCACACATCTTGCGGCAAAGATCATTCAAACCCTTCCGCAATGGTCAATGACGCCCGAAACTACTCAAGGCCGCGAAGGCTTTGTTCATGTGGTCGATATGACAGGCGGCAGCACCGAAATGGTTATTCGCCTTATCCTGCGTGACTTCGAGCTGAACGGACTCGAAGCCAAGGGGCAGATGGTTCGCGATGTCTGCGCCGCCGTTGCCGCAACCGAACCCCGCGCCGAGATCAAGTGTGAAATCAAAGCACAGTATCGGAACATGCGGTATTGGCTCGAAAATGACATGACGCCTGTAAATCTGGCGCGTGCGGCGGCGACTGATCTAGGGCTTGAACCTGTGTCCGTACCGATCCGAGGCGGCACGGACGGCTCGCGGCTCACCGAAATGGGAGTCCCCTGCCCCAATCTATTTACTGGCATGCAGAACATCCACGGTCCGCTTGAATATGTCTCGGTGCAGGACATGGCTGCGGCCACCGACTTATGCATCGCGATTGTCCAGCGGGCCGCCAAAGAATGACGGTATCACCCTACGAGGTTGAGGGGTTCTACGATCGCGCCATCGCGAACGGGAAACATCGTGATATCGTTGGTGGGCGATGGGACGAAACAGGAAGGGCGCAGATGCAAATCCTGCGCGACATGAACTTGCGCCCCGAACACGTTCTCTTGGATATCGGCGCTGGCTCACTACGGCTCGGCTGCAAGGCTGTGGAGTTTCTGCATCGGGGCAACTATTGGGCGACGGATGCGTCACGTGCACTAATGCTGCGCGGACGCGAGACCGAGCTTTCAGATCCAACGATCCTACTAGAAAGTCACCTTATTGAAGACAACTCCTTCGACTTTGTGGGCGTTACGAACGAGATCACCCACGCGATCTGCTTCGCAGTGTTTACGCACTTGCCGATAAGTTACCTCGCTCGCGCGCTTCAAAATTTACCGAAGTCATTTCCCAAGTTGGAGCAGTTTGCGTTCACTGTCTTCTTGGCCCCAGACGAACAAACGCTTCAAAATTCCTTCCGACAAAAGGACGGGGTCGTTACACATGCCTTTCGCGCACCTTACCATTTCCTTGCCAAAGATGTTCTCTTGACTGCGGAAAAAGCTGGTTGGGAGGTAAGTGTCGATCCCATGATGCTCCCCCGCGGGCAGGCTCTATACTTTGGTATGGTTCGTTCAAAAGGCGAATCTTAAGACTTCATCCGCGACACTGTTCCTCGGAATGAATATTTGTGATCACACTCGAAAAAGGTGTGATCACAAATGTCGGGTTTTACCGCTCACATGTAAAATAGTCGTTCTTAGATACGTTCTACTGTGTTTAGTGGGACAAAATCAAAGCACAGCGAGGATTACTCGATGAACATTCACGAATATCAGGCCAAAGCGCTTTTGCGCAGCTACGGTGCTCCCGTTTCCGACGGACGCCCCGTTCTCAAGGCAGAAGACGCTAAGCGCGCAGCTGGCGAACTTGACGGTCCCCTTTGGGTCGTAAAGTCCCAGATCCACGCAGGTGGTCGCGGCAAAGGCAAATTCAAAGAGCCCGAAGCTGGCGAAAAAGGCGGCGTTCGTCTGGCCAAATCGGTAGAAGAAGCAGCGGAACTCGCTAAGCAAATGCTCGGCAAGACCCTTGTGACCCACCAGACTGGTCCGGCTGGCAAGCAAGTCAACCGCATCTACATCGAAGACGGCTCGGACATTGAGCGCGAACTTTACCTCGCTCTGCTCGTCGATCGTCAATCCTCGCGCATTTCGTTCGTTTGCTCGACCGAAGGCGGTATGGACATCGAAGAAGTTGCAGCTTCGACCCCTGAAAAAATTCTGTCGTTCTCGGTCGATCCGGCAACCGGCTACCAGCCCTACCACGGTCGCCGCATCGCATTTGCACTCGGCCTCAAGGGTGCTCAGGTCAAGCAGTGTGTTGCGCTGATGTCGAACCTCTACCGTGCCTTCACCGAGAAGGACATGGAGATGCTTGAAATCAACCCGCTGATCGTTCTCGAAGGCTCGGGCGACCTCAAAGTTCTCGACGCCAAAGTCGGCTTTGACGGCAACGCGATCTACCGTCACCCCGATATCGCAGAACTTCGCGACGAGACCGAAGAAGACCCCAAAGAACTCGCTGCTTCTAAGTTCGACCTGAACTACATCGCACTCGATGGCGAAATTGGTTGCATGGTGAACGGTGCTGGTCTCGCAATGGCGACCATGGACATCATCAAGCTCTACGGTGCTGAGCCTGCGAACTTCCTCGACGTAGGTGGCGGCGCGACCAAAGAGAAAGTTACCGAAGCTTTCAAGATCATCACTTCGGACCCGAATGTTAAGGGTATCCTCGTGAACATCTTCGGCGGCATCATGCGCTGCGACGTCATCGCAGAAGGCGTTATCGCGGCTGTTAAAGAAGTCGGCCTTCAGGTTCCGCTCGTTGTTCGCCTTGAAGGCACCAACGTCGAACTTGGTAAAGACATCATCAACAATTCCGGTCTCGACGTGATCGCTGCTGACAACCTCAGCGACGGCGCAGAAAAGATCGTGAAAGCTGTAAAGGGCTAAGACATGCGTGCAGCCATGCTCATCGCTGTGTTTCTTGTATCGGGTTGTGTTGGTATCGCGGAAATTCCGGAAAACGCCGAAGGCACTTTGGGTGCTGGCTACCAACCGCTCCCGGGCGGGAACGTAACGGCGGTGCAGGCTCCGGTGGTCGAAACTTGGACCTTCCGCTGCCCCGCTGGTGCCACTCTCGTCGTTGGACCGAACAATTCGGCGATGTGCAGCACACCGGCCATGGCCACAATTGCCCAGTAAAGAACCAAGGTCCGGCACGGTCGGACTTCTAGTCAAACGAAATTAGGAGCCAAAACAATGGCAATCCTCGTAAACGAAAACACCAAAGTCATCTGTCAGGGCTTCACGGGCTCGCAGGGTACGTTCCACTCGGAGCAAGCAATCGCATACGGCACCAAGATGGTTGGCGGTGTAACCCCCGGTAAGGGCGGTTCGAACCACCTCGGCCTTCCCGTGTTCGACTCTGTCCACGAAGCCAAGCACGTGACCGAAGCAAACGCGACGGTGATCTATGTTCCGCCGCCCTTTGCAGCTGACTCGATCCTCGAAGCAATCGACGCCGAGATGGAACTCATCGTCTGCATCACCGAAGGTATTCCGGTGCTCGACATGATGAAGGTCAAGCGCGCTCTTGTAGACTCCAAATCGCGCCTCATCGGCCCGAACTGCCCGGGCGTTATCACTCCTGACGCATGTAAAATCGGCATTATGCCCGGTCACATCCACAAGCGTGGCTCGGTCGGCGTTGTGTCCCGTTCCGGCACCTTGACCTACGAAGCTGTTAAGCAGACCGCAGACATCGGCCTCGGCCAGTCGACCGCAGTCGGCATCGGCGGTGACCCGATCAAGGGCACCGAGCACATCGACGTCCTCGACATGTTCCTGAACGACGACGAAACCCAATCGATCATCATGATCGGGGAAATCGGTGGTTCCGCAGAAGAAGAAGCAGCCGAGTTCCTCAAGGAGCAGAAGAAAAAAGGCCGCTGGAAGCCCGTCGCTGGTTTCATCGCTGGCCGCACTGCACCTCCGGGACGCCGCATGGGCCACGCCGGCGCTATCGTTGCTGGCGGCAAGGGTGACGCTGAGTCCAAGATCGAAGCAATGCGTTCGGCTGGTATCATCGTTGCTGACAGCCCCGCGACGCTCGGCGAAGCCGTGCTCAAGGCCATCGGCTAAAACCAATGTGGCGCCTGCGCACCCTCAGCAGCATCACCGGGACGCGAGAAACCCTCGCGGCCCGGCTCTTTGTTCTGCTGATTGGTTTGCTGGCGCTCATCCTGTGGGCTGCAATCGCCTCGGCTCAAACGAGCCAAGGCACGCGACAGTTCGCAAATCCCCTAATCCCCGCGACCTCGAATTGAGGACATCCCAATGAACGATCAATCTCCTAACGACGTGTTCCATGCTTCCTCCTTCCTGCAAGGACACAATGCGGACTATATCGAGCAGCTTTACGCTCGCTATGCCGACAACCCCGGTGCTGTCGATGAGACTTGGCGCGCGTTCTTTGCATCCTTGGGCGACGCCCCTGTTGATGCGAAAACCGAAGCGGCAGGCGCATCTTGGAGCCGCCTTGATTGGCCGCCCGTACCGAATGACGATCTGACTGCCGCTCTCGACGGTCAGTGGCCCGCAGATGCGAAGGCCGCAGGAGACAAGATCAAGGCTAAGGCCGCTGAAAAAGGCGCGTCGATCAGCGAAGCACAGCTGCGCAGCGCAGTGCTCGACTCGATCCGCGCTCTGATGATCATCCGCGCCTATCGTATCCGCGGTCACCTCGTTGCTGACCTCGACCCGCTTGGCATGACAAAGAACGAGCCGCACCCTGAACTTGACCCCAAGTCCTATGGCTTTACCGCCGCCGATATGGATCGCCCGATCTTCATCGACAACGTTCTCGGTCTCGAAGTTGCAACAATGAACGAGATCATCGCTCTTGTGCGCCGCACCTACTGCGGCACCTTTGCGCTTCAGTATATGCACATCTCGAACCCTGAAGAGGCTGGCTGGCTCAAGGAGCGTATCGAGGGCTTCGGTAAGGAAATCACCTTTACCCAGAATGGCCGCAAGGCAATCCTGAACAAGCTCGTAGAAGCTGAAGGTTTCGAGAAATTCCTTCAAGTGAAATACAAGGGCACCAAGCGC
>CAYWUN010000114.1:0-7125 GCA_964461315.1 uncultured Aestuarium sp. | reverse complement strand
ATCGGTGGTGAAGTGGTTCTCTTGGGCCTCATCGCACTGCCGCAGATGCTTCGTCTTGGCTATAACCAGAACCTCGCAATCGGTACTATCTGTGCGTCGGGCTCGCTCGGCACCATGATCCCACCGTCGATCGTTTTGATCTTCTACGGTCTCGTGACCGAAACTTCGATCAAAGCGCTCTTCACCGCGTCGTTCTTGCCGGGCTTCATGCTTGCTTCGTTCTTCATCATCTACATCCTTGTGCGCACGCGCATGGATCATTCTCTCGCTCCCTTGCCGCCCGAAGATCCGTCGGCACCCAAGGGCGCTGAGAAAGGGATGATGTTCCTTGGCTTCCTGTCCAAGTTCACCGTTTATGCTTCGGCCGCACTTCTTGTCCGTAACCTGTTCTTCACGGTAACCGGCCAAAACGAAGTCATCGAAGGCGTTGATCCTATTGCTCTCGGCATGGTTTCGGATCTTCCGTACCTCGCAGGTGCACTCGTGCTTTCCTTTGTCACCATGCGCTTCATCGTTGGCAAAGAACGTGTCGCCGCTGGCTGGGAAATGGGTAAGGGCCTCGTTGCTCCGATCATCGTGATCGGCGTGGTTCTCGGCTCTATCTACATGGGTATCACCGGCATCACCGAAGCTGCGGGTATGGGCGTCGTCGCCGTGTTTGTCATCGGCCTCTTGCGCCGCGAGATGACCTTCCTGATCGTATGGGACAGCTTGATGCGCACGCTCAAGTCCACCGGTACGATCATTTGGGTGACCATCGGTGCTTCGGCTCTTGCTGCTGCCTACACACTGGCAGGCGGTCCGACCTATGTTGCGAACTTGATCGTTGCGGCAGAACTTCCCACGATGGGCATCATCCTCGTCATGATGGTGATCTTCCTGATCATGGGTATGTTCATGGACTGGATCGGCATTGTTCTTCTGATCATGCCCGTTTTCCTTCCGATCGTGCTCAAGCTGCCGGTTCAGGAACTTGGTGTCTTCGGAAGCCTTGACCCCAAGCACGTCTCGATCTGGTTCGGTGTTGTGTTCTGTATGAACATGCAGGTGAGCTTCCTCTCGCCGCCGTTCGGCCCCGCTGCCTTCTATCTGAAGTCTGTGGCTCCAGCGCACATCTCTCTGACCGATATCTTCCGTGGGTTCCTGCCATTTATGGCGCTCCAGCTAACTGCGCTGGGTGTGCTCTTGGTTTGGCCTCCGATCGTGTCGATCTTCCTATAAGATAAAAGCAAGGGCCGGTGTGAAAACGCCGGCCCTTCTTGATTAAAGAGCGGACATTACCCGACTTTTCCTCTTGAGGTTCATTTGAGCGCCGTCCTTCCCCGCGAAGAAAAAACAGCTTTTGGCGTCATGTTGATGGCGATGGCTGTTGCCTTCTTTATCTGTATCGACACCTCGGCCAAATGGCTTGCCCTTGCCGGCTTTCCCGTCGTGCAGATCGTTTTCGCCCGCTACGCAGGGCACATGGTTTATTCTTTCATCTACTTCTTTCCCAAAGAAGGTTGGTCGATGTTTCGCTCGAACGCCCCGAAACGGCAATTCCTGCGCTCTACCTTCCTGCTCGGAAGCACCGCAATCAACTTCCTTGCGTTAAAGTATCTCCCCATCACCGTCACAACGACGATCCAATTCGCTCAGCCCGTGCTCATTACGGTCCTCGCAATGATATTCTTGGGGGAAAAGGTCGGCATCCGTCGCTTCGCCGCGATCATTGTGGGCTTTGTCGGTGTTGTCGTGGTGATCCAACCTTGGGGCGCTGAGTTCCAGCCCGCGATGCTTCTCAGTCTTGTCGTGCTGACTTTTGCCTCGCTCTACTTCATCCTCACGCGGATGCTTGCAGGGATTGAACATAACGCGACCCAGCAAGTCTGGTCCTCGACCCTTGCCGCGCTAGTCCTTTTGCCATTTGCGATCCACGTCTGGGTTTGGCCCGAAACGCCGACACAGATCATCATCTTCTGCATCATTGGCTTCTTTGGCGCGATGGGGCACATACTCGCCACTTGGGCAAGTCGGCTTGCAGGCGCATCAACGCTTGCACCCGTGGTTTACACACAGGTGTTCTATGCGACGCTGGTCGGAGTCGTGCTCTTTGATACGTGGCCGACGATTTGGACCGCAGTAGGCGCTGCTATTATCATCGGATCGGGCCTTTATATTTGGCAACGTGAACGTATCAAAGCGCGGCATGCCAAATAAAAAAGGCCCCCAATTTGGGGGCCTTCTCATTACCTCAATCGAACTTAACCGCGACCGATAAATGGCATGCCCGAGGCCATGACGGTCATGAACTGAACATTGGTGCCCAGCGGAAGGTCCGCCATGTGCAGCACCGATTCAGCAACATGTTTGACGTCGATCACAGGCTCCACCGCGATGGAGCCGTCGGCTTGCGGAACGCCTTGGGTCATAGCGTGCGCCATGTCCGTAAGGGCATTGCCGATGTCGATCTGACCGCAATCGATGTTGAACTTGCGACCATCAAGCGAGATCGTACGGGTCAAACCAAGCACAGCGTGCTTAGACGCAGTATATGGCGCAGAGCCCCAACGCGGAACATAGGCCGAGACTGAGCCGTTGTTGATGATACGTCCGCCCTGCGGGTCCTGACGGCGCATGATGCCGAAGGCTGCACGCGCTGCGATGAATGCGCCGACAACGTTGATGTCGATCAGCTTGCGGAAGTCATCGACCGAGAGCTCGTCCACTGGCGCGCCTTTGACGCTCACACCTGCGTTGTTGAAGATCGCATCGAGATGTCCCCAGTCTGCTGCCGCAGCGCCGAAAACCTCTTCTACCTGCGCCTCATTGGTCACGTCACATTGCATAACGCGAGCATTTGGGTTCCCGTTTGCAGTTTCCTCAAGCGGCTCAGCGCGGCGACCCACGAGGCCTACGCGCCAACCGGCATCAAGAAAAACCTTAGCTGTTGCGCGCCCAACGCCGGATCCTGCTCCGGTGATGATAATTGATTTCATATCAAAGTCCTTTCAGGGGTCAGTGGTTGTCGCGCGGCAGGTTCTTGGCGATGCGCTGATACGCGGTCGCAAGTTCCAGACAGCCGCCCTGAGCCAGTTGGCCCACGTTTTTGCGATAGATTTCCTGCCATGGGGTATGGCTCACAATTTCGGGCTGCACCCAAGCGTCTTTACGAGCTTGCCATTCGGCCTCGTCCACCAATGCGTTCATCGAAGAGGTGTTCAGATCGATGCGGACCGTGTCGCCCGTTTTCAGATAGGCAAGTCCGCCGCCAACAAGCGCCTCGGGCGAGGCGTTTAGGATTGACGGGCTCTCCGAAGTGCCGGACTGGCGTCCGTCACCCGCGGTCGGCATATGCTTTGCACCTTGGCGGATAAGATCATCTGGTGGCTGCATGTTCACCACTTCGGCTGATCCGGGGTAACCAACGCAACCCACGTTACGGATAAAGAGAATGCAGCTCTCATCAATCTCGAGCGCTTTGTCGTTGATACGCTCGTGATAATCTTCTGGACCCTCGAAGACGATGGCACGCGCCTCATAGGTGCCGTCCTTGAGATAGCGTTTGCGGAAGTCCTCAGAGATGACTGAGGACTTAAGCAATGCGCTATCAAAGAGGTTGCCAGACAAAACGAGGAAACCCGCTTTGTTCTTGAGCGGTGCATCATAGGGCCAAATCACGCGGCGATCGGTTACCTCGACCCCCTTAAGGTTCTCGCCCATGCTCTTACCCGTCGCGGTCATCACGCCGCTATGGATTTTGCCGTTGGCTTCAAGCTCGGCCATCACCGCAGGCACGCCGCCCGCACGATAAAAGGCCTCGCTCAGATACTCACCGGCGGGCTGCATGTTGACGATCAACGGGACGTCATAGCCAACGGTTTCCCAATCCTTCACATCAAGTTCGATCCCTGCATGACGGGCAATCGCCTGAAGGTGCGGCGGAGCGTTGGTTGAACCACCGATGGCCGTGCAAACTCGGATCGCGTTTTCAAAACTCTCGCGGCTTAGGATGTCCGAGGGCTTGAGGTCCTCATAGGCCATTTGCACAATGCGTTGGCCGGTCTTGTAGGCCATTGCCATTCGCTCTTGGAACGGAGCGGGAATGGCCGATGAGCCGGTCAGCGTCATCCCAAGCGCCTCGGCCATGGCGTTCATCGTCGAAGCGGTGCCCATAGAGTTACAGTGACCAAGCGAAGGCGCAGATGCGCAGGCGCGGTCCATGAATTCATCATAGTCAATCTTGCCTTCGGACAGAAGGCGGCGGCTTTCCCAGATGACCGTGCCCGAACCGACGAGTTTGCCTTTCCAATGGCCGTCAAGCATCGGACCGCCGTTCAGACCGATGGCAGGGATGTCCATGGTGCAAGCCGCCATGAGCTGTGAAGGCGTGGTCTTGTCACAGCCTGTAGTCATGACAACGGCGTCGATAGGATATCCGTAAAGCAATTCGACCAGACCCAAATAGGCCAAGTTGCGGTCGAGCGCCGCCGTGGGGCGCTTTGCATTCTCAAAGATCGGATGCACAGGGAATTCCATCGGAATACCGCCCGCATCGCGGATGCCTGCCTTGATGCGATCCATCAAGAAAACGTGGATCTTGTTGCAAGGCGAAAGGTCGGATCCGGAGTTGGCGATGCCAATAATCGGCTTGCCTGCCTGTAACTCTTCGCGCGTGAACGCTTGGTTCAGATAGCGCTCCACATAAAGTGCGGTCATGCCCGGATTGTTCGGGTTGTCGAACCATTCCTGCGAGCGGAACCGCTTGTTCGCGCGGGTATCAGACATCAGAATCCTCCCTGAGATTTCTCCGAATGCACTCCGCCGCGCACAGGAGACTTGTGACACAATTCCAATTTGGTATACCAAATGCAAGGGCAATCATCGCCCAAGGGAGGAAGATGAATGTTGAAATGCAAGATCGCGGCGCTCGGCGCTGCGTTATGGATTGTCGCGGCCGCTCCGGTCTTTGCCGAGATCGACATCGAGGCCGTGCAGACCTGTTTTGATGCCAAGGTCGCCACTGGCGAGCAACTGTCTTGCGTTGAAACCGCACATGCTGAATGCGCGTCCTATCCTGCCGAAGCGATGAATGCCGCGCTCCTTTGCTATACAGAGGCCAAAGACACTTGGTCCGGCGCAATTGGCCAAGCAATGACGGGCGCGGCAACCTCGATCCAAGAAGGCGATTTCGTCAAACTTCAGATCAATGCCAAATATGATTTGCTCGGAGCGCTACAGGCCTGCGATCGTAACGAAGAACTTGCGATTGCTGCTTCAGACCTGCCGAGTGATGTGATCGCTTTCTACAAAGCACAGTGCCAGTCCATGACGGTTGGCAATGTCTATGTCGCGATCCTCACCCGTATCAAAGCTTTCAATTAAGAGTGCCAATTTAAGGGAGACCACCATGATCGAAGAACCACGCCAGCTTACACTTCGTAAAAGCTTTCCCCGTCCGACCAAGGCGCAGATTGACGCTTTTCGCGATGTCCCAACCGGTTTTGTTTGCGATGCTATGGACGGGCAGGGCGCTCTGACAAGTGACATCAAGGCGATCGGCAATGGCCGCGACATCAAGTGTCACGCGGTCGGCCCCGCACTCGTCGCTGACAACGGTCCTGCAGGTATCCTCGGCACCATGGGCGCGCTTCACATGCTCGAAGCAGGCGACATCGTGATCGCTGCGGTGCACGGCCATAAAAACTGTTCTGCTTCTGGTGATCAGTTCATGGGCATGCTCAAGAACAAAGGCGCAGCGGGCTTTGTCACCGATGGTGAGATGCGCGACTATGACGGTATTGTCGAGGTCGGCTTGCCCGCATGGTGCACGGGTCTCAGCCCCAATTCACCCTACGCGATGGGCCCCGCATGGGTCGGCTTTGGCGCGGTTGTCGGCGGCGTGCGCATCGAAAGCGGCGACCTGATCGTCGCCGATGTGAACGGTGTCGTCGTCGTGCCCTTTGCCAAGATCGACAAGGTGATTGCCAAACTCGCAGAAGTCAAAGCGCTTGAAGACGCGCTCGAAGCCAAGGTGAAATCGGGCTTTTGCAACATGGCCGCCATCGAAGAAATGATCGCCGATGGCCGCGCGGTGTTGGTGGACGAATAAGCCTTACATCATCCTGTTAAACGCACTTTTCGCGCCTGCCGACTCTTGGGTCTTAAAGATCGAAGAGTTGTCAGGCGCGGGCGGCAAAGGCATCTGAACAGGCACTTGCTCTAACCGAGGCGTCAGGCATGGCTCGCCTGTGATCGTGCGATCCTGCACATCCTCCCAGAATTTCCGTTGCCCAAGCGCATGGAAATAGCTAGATGCCCCAAGGATCGGCCAAGCATCCGCTTTGGCACATTCATAAAAAAGGATGAACCTTGGGCGGTCGCTCACATTCGGTGCGGACCCATGCAAAAGCCGTGAATGGTGAACCGTCATGCTTCCGGCTTTGCCCGTAAGAGTAACGATCTTGTCCTTTTCAAAGAGCGGATCATCGGGATCAATCGCCCCTGCAAAAACGCCGTTCGCGCGGTGATCGAGAAGCGGCCCCTTATGCGTTCCGGGCACCACCATGAGCGGCCCGTTGTCCTCGTCCACATCTTCAAGCATGAGCCCGAACGCCAGAAGATCGTCGTTCGTGTGCGGATAGAACATCCAGTCCTGATGCCACTCTACCGCCGCCCCGCCACCTGGTGCCTTGGTGTTGAGCTTTGATGTCAGAATGGTCGTGTCGGGTCCGAGCAGGTCGTTCAGAACCTCGGTGATCCCCGAATTGCGCAGCAGTTCCCAGAAATAGGGGTCGCGCTTATGCGGGATTTTAATACGGGTGAGGCGCGGGCTCTCGGCGCTATGCCCTCGATCAAGATCGTAAACCTCGTTGCTCTCGGTCACGCTCCGTGACGCCTCAATCAACGCCGCTGTAATCTCGCGGAGCTTGGCCAGCTCTTCGGGCGTCACCACGTTTTCGACCATCAGATAGCCGTTGGTTTCGTAGAATTCCTTTTGCTCACTCGTCAGCATCTCGCGCCCTCCCGTCGCGCACATGAAAAAGGCGCGGGTTCCTCTCCCCGCGCCTCAAGCACTCAGCGTCCTTTTTTGACCTCTTCTTCCATATCGAGGCCATTGAGCCGCGCTATGTGGTCCCCGACCAT
>CAYWUN010000113.1:0-7791 GCA_964461315.1 uncultured Aestuarium sp. | reverse complement strand
AAGTGTGTAGGCGGGGAACCGTCTCGAGGGTTCGAATCCCTCACTGTCCGCCATTATCCCATGTATCAATAAATAAGGGAAATTGGGTTCCTTTAAGATCCTCTTCCCCACACGTTCTGCCCACACGAATCCGTGCGACTTCGACAACTCGGCCAACTGATTGCTTCAGTAACAACGACAACAATAACTACCTTAATGGTTAGGCTTTATTGACGCGACAGGGGACGCGGATATTGCCCAGCGTGCGGGGGCTCCAACGCACAAGACCCCTATTGAGCATATGCAAGCGGCCTCTGTGATGTTCCATCTCGCCGGTGTCGATAAGCTTGCCTTTATGCAAGAGGTCAAAAACGATCCTCCAACCTATGCCGATTGGTCAAGTGGGGAATGGAGTGTTTAGACCGACGGCAAAGAAGATGCGATGTTCTCGCCATTCCTGCGCAAGCCATTTCAAAAAGCGATTGAGGACGGGCTCATCCCGCCCGCGCTCAATACGATTGCGGGCACATGGGGGGCGCTCCATGACAGTGGCGAGCTAACCTACATGAACCTCGTGCATTTGGCCGAGGTGGATGGAACCGATCCCGACAGCATGACCAAAGGCGAGATCGAAGGAAGACGCCAAGCTATGCTCGCCGTTGAGGCGCTCCGCAATTACATGCCCGGATGTAAGGGAGTGCGACTGCGGAACTTTGGAATGTCGATTGGCATTCGAGACACGCGCAAGATCGAAGCTGCCTATAACCTAACTGAAAGCGATGTCCGTAATCAGGCGAGATTTGAGGATAGTATTGGGATTTATCCCGAGTTTATAGACGGTTACGGCGTGCTTATTATCCCGACCACTGGTCGTTACATGCATATTCCTTATCGGTCGATGCTACCCTCTCGGGTAAAGGGACTTCTTGTTGTGGGCCGTGCCATCGGAGGCGATAGGATCGCCCATGCCGCGACGCGGAACATGGCGTGTTGCGCTGTCACGGGCCAAGGGGCAGGGATCGCGGCTGCATTGGCTGTAAAGACCAAATGCGATTTGAAGAACGTCTCGATTGCGCAAGTTCAGGCGGAACTCCGTAGGCAGGGCGTTCGGTATCTCTAATCCGCCTCGCTCTTGAGCCAGTCTGCCACGATCTGCGTATCGCCAGACGTAGCTGTATTCGTGGTTAAATAATAAGCTGTGCCAAGCTTCACTTTGCCGGAGGGCCATTCCATCAAGGTCCCGTCTTTGACGGCACGTTCAGTGATGGATTTCCATCCAAGCATAAGTCCTCGGCCATCAATCGCGGCTTGGACAGCTTGAACATAGTTGTTGAAGCTCTGACCTGCCAAGCGCGCCCGCTGGATGCCGAAATGGGCCAGATAATCTTCCCAAGCGGCCCAATGTTGGTTGTTCGGACTGCGCACATGGATCAAGGGAGCGTTCGCTAGATCGATACCTTTCTGAGTGAGGCCTGTGATCAACTCCGGAGACCCGACCGCACAGACTTCTTCATCAAAGAGCTTTTCCGTCCGCCCTTCGCGCCAGCCTCCGTTGCCATATCGAAGAGCAATATCAACGCCAGGGACAAGGACAGGCAAGTCTGTTGCAGGAGCTTGGACGTTCACAGTGATTTCTGGGTGCTGTTCGTAAAACCTCGATAAGCGGGGCATGAGCCAATAAGTGGCGACACCGAGAGTGCAAGCGATTGTCACTTGGCGTTCGCCGCCCGTTTGCAGAGCACGGATGTCTTCCAGTGTTGACGAGATACGGCCAAGGCCCTCTCTGATCGCGCGGGCCAAGAGTTCGCCTTCTTGCGTAAGCCCCGCGGGCCGCATTTTGCGATCAATTAACGTAACCCCTATGTGATCTTCCAAAGCGCGGATCGCTTGGCTCACTGCGGGCTGGGAAACATTTAGCCGTGCAGCCGCATCACGCATGGAGCCATAGCGAGAAAGCGCTTCGAAGGTGACGAGGAGTCGAAGTGGAGGGAAGTGGTTCATCCGTTCACAACTTAATCATATGGTTAAGTTATGTTTAACTGAAGAAAGCTATTCTGAAAAGCTTTTTCATGGATAAATCAAGCAAAGAGGAATCCATTGCAGGGCTTTGCACATGAATGAAATCAGCGCGGAAATCCAACCCTCCGAAACGGTTGAGCTTGGTGAAAAGGGGCTTCGGGTAAGGCTCTCAGATGGGATGTCTTACTATTTCAATTTTTATTGGCTTAGGGATAACTGCCCGAGTTCCTTTAGTTCCGTGACGCGCGAGCGGAGCTTTGACATCTTTCATCTTGATCAAGCACCTCGGGCAACAGCTGCATCGATTGAGGGCAAAAACCTTGTCATTTATTGGGCAAGTGAAAACCATGTCACACATATGCCGCTTGCTTGGCTCGAAACCTATCGCAAGCCAGCGCCGCGCAATGATCCAGCCGATCTTCCCCGCGTGGCTTGGTATAGTGATCATTACCAATCTGTCCCAAGGTTCTCGCAGCCCGAGCTTGTCGCCGATCCCGCAAAGCGTGCGGATTGGATCAAAGCAATGCTCGTTCAGGGCTTTACGATTGTGACGGACATGCCGGACAGTAATGAGGGGCTGACTCAAACCGCGGAATTGATGGGATTTGTTCGCCCGACGTTTTTTGGCGAATACTTCGACGTCCGCACGCACATAAATCCGACGAATACTGCTTATACCTCGGCAGCGCTTGAACTCCATACAGACACGCCCGCCGAAGAGTTCGCACCGGGTATTCAGTTCCTCCATTGTCGTGTGAATACAGTTGAGGGAGGTCAAAGCCTCTATTCTGACGGAGTGGCGGTTGCGAATGATTTTCGCACGCGCGATCCCGAGGGGTTCAAGCTCCTTTCAGAAATAGCCATCCCATTCTTTTGTGAACATGACACCTATGACTCTCGCTCGCGACAGACTGTGATTGAGCTTGATGCGCACGGCGAGGTCTCGGGCCTGACGATCAGCCAGCATATGGCTGACATCTTCGATCTCGATCAGACCCTGCTCGATGACTACTATCCAGCGTTTTGCCGCTTTGGAAAAATGCTCCAAGAAGACAAATACCTAATGCGGTTTTTGATGAAGGGCGGCGAGTGTATGGTCTTTGATAACCACCGGATCGTTCATGGTCGAGCAGCATATTCTGCGACGAGCGGTGACCGATATCTGCGCGGATGTTATGTTGATCGCGGCGAAATGCGTTCGACCTATCGCGCACTCGTGAGCGAAGGGCGGTTCAAGGCATGACGATCCAAAACCTTCGCCAAGACCTTTCAGACGCCTTTCGGATTTGCCATGCCTTGGGCTGGAGCGAGAGCGTCGGAAACCATTTCAGCGCGGCCGTTTCGGACGATGGGCAAGAATTTCTGCTCAATGCGAAATGGCAGCACTTTGCGACGATCAAGCCTGATGATCTTTTGCTTCTCGATAGTCGCGACAACGGGGTGATGGGGCGGCCAAATGCGCCAGACGCTTCTGCGTGGTGCGTACATGGGACTTTGCATCGGCGATTGCCGAACGCGCGAGTGATACTTCACGTGCATTCACCCTATGCGACGGCACTTGCCTGTCTTAAGGACCCGACTGTTGTTCCGATTGACAACAACACGGCGAGGTTTTTCGGGCGCACAGCCTATGACTTGTCTTTTGGCGGGATCGCTGATGCGACAGAAGAGGGCGAACGTATTGCCGACTCAATCGGGGATAAGTCCGTTCTCGTGATGGGCAACCATGGGGTAACGGTGGTCGGTGAAACGGTTGCTGATGCCTTCGAAGATCTCTACTTCTTTGAAAAGGCAGCGCAAACGATCATCCTTGCGCGCTCATCAGGTCAGCCTTTGGCTGTTTTGTCCGACGCAGTTGCACAGAATACAGCCGATGGATGGGTGCCATATCGCGGAATGGCGCAGAGGCATTTCGACTATCTTCGGAGCACGTTGCCGTCTTTTTGATGCCTATTGCTTAGGACGAATGCCTAAACCTTCGGAAAATGCCTCTTTCTAATCTCGGAGACAGTGTTCTGATTTTTTTGATAATGGTGGCGGATTTTTCGGCCTAACATTCCTTGCGCGCGAAAGGTTCGAAATCCTTCGGGCAAGAACAGCTGGCGTAAGTCCAGTGAAAAAACAGGGATAGACATAATGGCTGATGAAACACTCGGGACGCCGGAGCAGCTCCGCGATCCCAATTACACTCCACCACTTGGCAAGGCGATACCCTTAGGTATTCAACACGTGCTTGCCATGTTCGTGTCGAACGTGACGCCTGCGATCATTCTAGCGGGTGCTGCCGGCTTTGGATTTGGGTCGAACTCGCCTGACTTTCCAGAGCTTCTTTATATGATCCAGATGTCCATGCTCTTTGCAGGTATTGCAACTCTGTTTCAGACAATCACACTAGGGCCTGTCGGTGCAGCACTTCCCATCGTGCAGGGCACGTCGTTCGCCTTTATCCCGATTATGATCCCGCTTGTCGTCGGCAAAGGCGTAGACGGGCTTGCTGCACTTTATGGTGGTATCGTGATCGGCGGACTTTTCCACGCGGCTCTTGGTTCTGTGATCGGCAAAATCCGTTTTGCGCTTCCGCCATTGGTTACCGGACTCGTTGTGACCTTGATCGGTCTTGCGCTGGTGAAGGTTGGTATCGAATACGCAGCGGGCGGTGTTCCAGCCAAGTCGGCAGGCGCAGAGTCCTATGGTAGCTTCAAAAGCTGGTCGGCCGCACTTGTCGTGATCTTCGTGACTTTGGGGCTCAAATTCTATGCGCGCGGTATGCTTGCCGTGTCAGCGGTTCTGATCGGTATCGTCGTAGGGTATTTCTACTCGATGGCGATTGGCCTTTTGTCGTTTGAAGCTGTTGCCAATAGCTGGACCCGCTCGGCCGTCTTCTCGCTCCCAATTCCGTTCAAATATGGGTTCGAGTTCTCGCTTGCCGCGGTCATTGGCTTTTGTCTCATGGCCTTTGTTTCAGCGGTTGAGACTGTGGGCGATGTGTCGGGTATCTGCAAAGGTGGCGCAGGCCGCGAAGCGACCGACAAGGAAATCGCTGGCGCGACCTATGCTGACGGTTTCGGGACCGCAATTGCAGGCGTCTTTGGCGCTCTTCCCAACACGTCCTTTAGCCAGAACGTTGGTCTCATTGCGATGACCGGCGTCATGAGCCGCCATGTAGTTACCATTGGTGCCATCTTCCTAATCATCTGTGGCCTCATTCCAAAAGTTGGCGGCGTGATCCGTACCGTGCCAATCGAAGTGCTTGGTGGCGGTGTCGTCGTCATGTTCGGTATGGTTGTTGCTTCGGGTGTCTCGATGCTTTCGGACGTCGTATGGAACCGTCGGAACATGGTGATCTTTGCGGTGGCTTTGTCGGTCGGTCTTGGGCTCCAGCTTGAGGTGATGAACCTTGCGCCTGGTTCAGCGCATGCGCTCCAGCACCTCCCATCGAGCCTTCAAATCTTGGGTGGCTCGGGCATCCTTCCGGCAGCGATTATCGCGATCATTCTTAACCTTATCCTTCCACAAGAGCTCGCCGATGAGGCGACAGAGGAAATATCGGGCGGAATGTCTGGTTCGAAGAAATAATAGTGAAAAGGGCCGGTCCAACCGGCCCTTTCTATTTGCGTGACGAATTATCCGACCATTCGCTCTGTCGCCATTCCACCGATCCAGAATGAAAAGAGCGCGACCCATGCGGTGCCCGCAAAGATCGAGCCTCCAGTGACACCGGCACCGATTGCACATCCTCCCGCAAGCATACCGCCGAACCCCATGAGGGCTGCACCTGTAAGAGCACGGCGCATGTTTGCTTCGTTCTCAAAGCCTTGGAACTGAAACTCCCGCGAGATGATAGAGGCGATAAACGCACCAATGAAAACCCCAGGGATAAGACCAATATCAAACTCTAACAGTGGGTTCGGTTCTAAGAAGAACATCAGCATATTGGCCGAAGGCCCAGTGAAAGTTGCGCTTTCAATTGGCATAGGCTCAAAGGCCACTCGCGCGAGGCTCGTCGTCAGGACCCAGCCCAGCGCCACGGCAAAACCAACGCCTGCACCGAAAATGAGGCGTGCTGCACCGATCCGATTGCGGCGGGAGATTTCCAAAGCGAGTAGAGCGAATGCGATGCCGATCGCTAAGCCTGACCAATTGTGCAAATGAAGCGCCGAGAGAAGATCAAGGTTTCGGCCACCTTCTGTGATCCAAAGAGATGCCAGTCTATCTCGTACTGGTTTGAGAGCTCCGCCAAGAGTCATTTGCGCGACGACTGCAAAGACAAGGCCCGAGACCACCGAACGCAGGTTTCCGGTGGCCGCTAGGACCAAGAGCCTTCCCGAGCATCCACGTGCAAGGACCATCCCGATCCCAAAAAGGAGACCGCCAATGATTGCGCCTGACCAGCTCCCTGTGACGGACATCATTCTTGCTTCGGGAATGTTGATTAGCCCCAACAGCGATGCACCTTGCACCCACACAAGGGCCGTTGAAAAGGTCAGAAGCCAAACCGCTACTTTGTCGTCTATACGGCCATGCGCAAAGGAGATGGTCGCCGCCCTTAGACAAAACCGTGATCGCTGAGCCGCAACACCAAAGGTTAATCCTGTTACGAGGCCAAATAGCGTTGCGATAGGGGCGTCCCCGATCCATTCGGTTAAGTCAATCAAAGTCATACTGCGCCCCATGTCTCCTTGCCTTCTGGCAATCACATGTGTGAATGTGTTTCGTCTTTGATGTAAATCAGACGCGTGACAGCGCGCTTGGAATAGGTCACGCTGCTCCTTGCGAAATCGAGGAGACCCCAATGTCACACCCCATAAGTCGTTTCGATGTTCCTGCTCTCGAGGAAATGCCGGATGATATTCGTGAGCGAATTGCGGCTGTGCAGGAAAAGTCAGGCTTTATTCCCAACGTTTTTCTGGTGATGGCACGGCGACCCGACGAGTTTCGTGCGTTTATGGGATTTCATGACGCTCTGATGGACAAGCCGAGCGGATTGAGTAAAGCCGAACGCGAGATGATTGTTGTTGCGACCTCTGCTCTCAATCAATGCCAGTATTGTGTCATTGCGCATGGCGCGATCCTAAGGATAAGGGCCAAAGACCCGCTGATAGCTGATCAGCTGGCCACAAACTATCGCAAGGCAGACATCACACCGCGTCAAAAGGCCATGCTCGATTTCGCAGTCAAAGTGTCTCAGGTCGCCTATACGGTGAGCGAAACGGATTTCGAGACTTTAGATGCTCATGGCTTTAGCCAAGAAGACGCGTGGGACATCGCTTCGATCGCGGCGTTCTTTGGGATGTCGAACCGTATGGCCAATGTGAGTAATATGCGCGCCAACCCCGAGTTTTATACGATGGGCCGCTAGTGCCCACCGTGAAGACCTTAGAATGATGCGTTAAGCATCGCGCGGTAGTCCTCTGCGCTCGCCACTTTCGGGTTCGTCTTATGACAATGGTCCTTAAGAGCGCCTTCGATTACGCGATCAAAAAGCGCTTGATCGACGCCCATTGCAGAAAGCGTTTCAGGAAGCCCAAGCCGCTTTGTCATTGCGCGAAGTGCAGGGACGACCTCGGTGCCAGAGGCAAGGCCCATCGCCTGTGCAACGCGGTTGAACTTGTCCAAAGCGACGACCGAGGCTTCATCTGCGTTGAACTCGAATACCGCCGGCATAAAGACAGCGTTGAGCATCCCGTGATGTAGCTTGGGATTTGCACCACCGAGCGAGTGGCTAAGGCTATGGACGCAGCCTAGACCTTTTTGGAATGCCATCGCGCCCATGGTCGCCGCGATTGCCATATT
>CAYWUN010000112.1:0-7791 GCA_964461315.1 uncultured Aestuarium sp. | reverse complement strand
CGCTCATTGCCACAAAGCAGCGCAATATCCACCTCGGCCTGCCTACTCAAAGCGTCATCCTCATCAGAGGCTAGAACGGTAAAACGTGCTTCGGGATGATCGAGCGTGAAGCCATCAATTAGTGGCTTCAGCCAAAGCGCAGCAAGCGCATCAGTAGCCGAGATCGTGACGGACCTTGGGGCTTTTTGAGGATTGAAACCCTTTACGCCTGCACTGATTTGATCGAGCCCGCCGGATACAGAGGATAGTAGATCCAATCCTTTAGAAGTGACCTCCAACGCATTGTGTTTTCGAATGAAAAGCTTCTCGCCGAGTGCATCCTCCAACTGACGAATTTGCTGAGACACGGCACCTTGGGTAATATTCAGCTCGCGCGCAGCAGACGTAAAACTCAGATGTTTTGCCGCCACTTCGAATGTGACCAAAGCTCCTAAGTTGGGCAATTGTCTGCGGCTCAAGTTAGCACCTTCATTCATCGGATTGCCGCAATATCGCGACCATTCGGAGCCCAGTCTTAATCAAAGCTTGGGCGGTGTCAAAGTCAGGTAGGGAAAGGCGACATCTCATGAGAACGGAGGTCTGAGGGCTTCTTCACTTCTCGAAGAAGATCGTAACTTGGCCAAGCGGAACGCCTGATTTCGACATATATGCGATGTTGAGAACTCGATCCTCAGCAATCAGCCACATGTAATCGTCGAAGCTTACGCGCATCGCACCGTCAGGCAGCGGAAGATCAATCGTATATTCCCAGAAGAACATATCGCCTTCGATTTGTCCGCGCGCCTCACCGATGACGCCGGCAGCCGAACCTGTCCAAACTCCATCTTCTGTGGGCGTGAGCGACCATATCCGCTGTTCAGTTGTTTGATCCGAATAGGTGAAGTCTTCTACAAGCGTGAGAACCTCACCATCCCAAGTCCCGTGAATATCAACCTCGAACCTGCGGCTCGCATTTCCAAGGACATCTTGAAATTGGCCGTGCGCGGTCGTCCGTCCTTCGAAGAACTCAACCAGATCAAAGGCGCGGCCAGATAGCTTTGGATCATCGATCGACGGCTTAATTGAACAGCCTGCAAGTGAAAGCGAAAGAAGGAACACTTGAAAAAGTCGCAGCATTTTAAGCCTCGAGTTCGGCATTGATTACATGCCCCGACTTAGAGCTGCGAATTCAAATATCCACCTTTCCCTTTCACGCAATGGAACGAAGCCGCCCCAAACCATCGACGGCACCGTAAGCGTTACGACTTCAAATCTCGTCTCTCCACGAGTGCTCTGGCTTCCAACCGAGAACGTCAAAGGCTTTCTGGATCGAAAAGAGCGATTGGTTGCGCCCCAAATCAGCCGGAAGCTCGATGGATGGATATACTTCAGCCATCAGATCAGCCGTCGGTCGTTCCATTACGGTATCAGAGGCGAAGATATTAAAGGTCTCAAACCCTTTGGCTTCGCGCTCTGCGGCAAGAACCAGAGCGCGGGCGGCGTCCCTTACATCTACATAAGCCCAAAAGTTCCAGTGCTGCTTGTATGGGTCGTCTTGTAGCGAGGGGAATTCCTTATAGTCTTCAAGGTTCTTAACATAAGAAATTCGTAGCCCCGTCATTTTGAGATCGGGATCCCAGCGGCAGAATTCCTCGGCCATGACCTCATCTAGGAGTTTAGCGAGAGAATAGGCCCAATTCGGGCGACGTGGCACATTCTCGTCAATCGGCAAATACGGGGGCGGCACGTCAAATGGCAGTCCAGTGAGCGTCTCGGAGCTTGCCCAGACTACATTCTTGATCCCAGCCGCTTTAGCCGCCCAAAACACGTTAAACGACGAGATTAGATTGTTGTGGAAGAGTGCTGCGTTCGCGGCATGAGACGGGCCTGGAATTGCTGCTAGGTGGATCACGCAGTCAGGCTTATCCCAGCCTCCTTCGATATAAGTCAGCGCCTCGAGCACCTGACCATAGTCCATGAAGTCCATCCGCATGGTCTTGCACAGGTTTTCACGCGGCAGAACTTTATCGACGTTATAGACCTCATGACCTGCTTCTATAAGCTGTCGAAGCACTTCTGAGCCGAGCTTGCCGCTGCCTCCGGTTACGAGAATGCGCATATTGGTTTCCTCCATGTTCCGCCTATAAGGCGCGATATTCTTGTATTGTTACCCCTTAAGCACCAAGCTTCTGAGCAAGGTCGCAAAGGTCGGTTGCGATGACATCCCAATTTTCTGAAGGCTCGAGATCGGACTGTTGACTGGGGCCGAATTCGGTGGGCCTTGGAATGAAGGCCGTCATCAAGCCCTGCTCTCTCGCTGCGGCGAGATCATAGTTGTGCGCTGCGCACATCATGACCTCATTGGGCTCCAAACCCATCATATCCACAACTCCCAAATACGCTTTGGGATGCGGCTTATAGTGCTGGAATAACTCGCACGAAAAGACATGATCCCAAGGCAAGCCGGCAAATTTCGCCATATTTACCAGCAAGGCGACGTTGCCGTTCGACAGAGGCCCGATGACAAATTTTGACTTCAGTCGCGAAAGCCCTTCGACAGTATCGGGCCAAGCATCCAGTCGATGCCAGACCTTATTCACATGCTCGAATTGTTCTTGTGATAGAGCCGGAAATTCAATCTCTTTAAGGACTTCGGTAAGCGCATGTGCATGAAGATCATCAAGTCGCGTAAAGGGAATTTCCCCGCGGCGCACTCGATCCATCTCGGGCTCATAACGCGCACGCCAGGCATCCGCAAAAAGGTGCCAATCTGCTGAAACGCCATGAGCCTCGCCCCAACTTGTCAGATCTCGCACAATGCTTCCACGCCAGTCGACGACCGTTCCGAAAGTGTCAAAAACGACGACTTTAACGCGCGAGTGGTCCATAAGATCAAAACCCTGCCAATGCATGAGGAATGTAATGCGCCTCAAGTCTCGCGATGTGCTCGCCCTCCAAGGTAAGGTCGAGAGCGGCAACGGCATCAACCAATTGTTCAGACTTCGTAAATCCAACAATTGGAGCCGTTACGCCCGTTTTTTGACGAACCCAAGCCTGCGCGACATGCGCCATGGGACGGCCAAGTTCAGCAGCAATGGCAGCGACTTCATTGATGATGAGATTGTCCTGCGCTTCGGTGCGCTCATACATGGCTTTCTGCAACCCATCTGTGCCTGCACGCGCCGTTTCAGTGCCAACAGGGCGCGCCAATCGTCCACGTGCAAGCGGCGACCACGGAATTAGACCGACACCTTGATCCAGACAAAGTGGGATCATTTCGCGTTCTTCTTCTCGGTAGATAAGGTTGATTTGGTTCTGCATCGAGATGAAGCGCGTCCAACCATTCGCTTTTGCGACCTCTTGCGCCTTGGCAAACTGCCACGCGAACATTGTCGAGGCCCCAATATAGCGTGCCTTACCCGCCTTTACGACGTCATGCAGCGCTTCCATAGTCTCCTCAATCGGCGTGGTGTCATCCCAACGGTGAATTTGGAAAAGATCAACATGATCAGTCTTAAGGCGCTGGAGCGACGCATCAATTTGCTGGAAGATCAGCCTTCGGGATAGCCCCTGACGTTCAGGCCGAGCATCGCCAAAAACTTTTGTTGCAAGGACGATCTCTTCTCGCGGTGCGATATCCCAAAGAACGTTCCCTAGTATCTCTTCCGACGACCCATCCGAATAGACGTTTGCTGTATCAAAGAAGGTCAAGCCAAGTTCATAGGCCTGACGGATAAGTGTGGCAGAATCTGCTTCTGAAAGTGTCCATGCATGACCTCCACGGTTCGGCTCGCCAAAGGACATACAGCCCACGCAAAGCTCGGACACCCAAAGACCCGAACGACCAATTTGTTTACGTTCCACCATCGCTTATCTCCTATGCATACCCATAAACGTGCGAAGTTCATCAACAGTGCCCAAACGCCCACCCGCATCTTCGATCAGCACTTTTGCCTCGCACATAAGTTCTTGGTTCGAATAAACGGTCCCCAAGAGATAGTCTTCGAGACCAACACGGATGTGACCACCGGCCTGTACAACTGGACCAATCAAATCCGTCAGATCCACGCCAAGCCCAGCAATCATCCAAGGTGCCTTGAGCCCGAGCTCGTTGTAGAGCTCCATATACGCTTCGAGCGCGTATATCCGTGGGGGAAAGCCAAAGGTAAGTTGCTCGGAAAACATGAACCTATAGATCGGTTTTGGCGCATTCATGAGCGCCGCATCGAGCAAGGCCGCATAGCGCAGATACCCTGGATCATAGATTGCCATCGTGGCGTTCAAGTTCAGGCTCGCAGCAAGCTCCATTCCATAGCGTATGGCCTTTGGAGTGTTTATATCTACAACAGCCTCTGAAAGCTCTGGATCTTTGGACATAATTAGGTTCGTGGAACCTGGGTCCACGATAAGCCAGTCAGCATGACCCTGTTTTGTCAGCTCGATGTAATGTTCATATCGATGCTGCCCTGAATCCGATTGGATTGACCGCTCGTTCGGCATGTAGCGAATTGCGGGATAAATTATAACGTCGGCCTCTTTACGAATACCCTCGCAAATTCGGGCAATAAGATCGAGATCGGTGCTTTGCTGGCCCTCATCGTCGTAGGCATGAAAGTGAACGATGGATGCACCTAACTCCACGCACGCCAAAGCTTCTTCAATGATGGCGTTGGGAGCAATGGGCAGTGCCGGCTGAAGCCGTTTTCCCCAAGGACCATTGACTGCTATTTCAACAAACGTTCCGCTCATTTTTGCTCCGTTAACCTGGGTTAAATGCAAAGGCGCAATACTTCAGTCTTCGCGTTAGATTGGAATAACGCTAGGATTTCATGTAATTGGAGAACTCCAATTGATATTCGTCGTGCCAACGCGACAGTGCGGGCCGATTTTCGATCATATCATTTGCCGCCCAAAGAATGCGTTTCGCATCAATTGCAGACGTTACTTCGTTGTCTGGGCAGATGATGTAGAAGTCACCCTTCATGAAACGATCCATAAAATAGTCCACCAATTTTTCGGCTGACCAAGGTTCATCTGGTTTTGGATCGTCAGGTTTCGCGTCAGGAAAGTTCATTGGGGTGTATGTATAGCCTGGGACAAGAAGATGCGCTGACACCCGCCCCCTTGTCGCGCCTCGGAGTTCGTGCTCCAACTGCTCGGTAAGGACTTTGATCCCCGCTTTCGCAACGGAATAGGCCGCATGCCCAGGCGGGGTCGTGATACCCTCTTTCGACCCCAAATTGACAATCGCTGCGGGCTCTGAACCCGCAATCATGTCAGGGACAAACAGATGCTGGAACTGCAACGCCGAGGTGAAGTTCACATCCATCACCTCGGCCCATTCCTGGGGCGAGGACCACGGCCCTGCCCGACGCATCATGCCAACATTGTTGACCAATAGATTTGGCGTCCCAAAACGATTTTTGACTGCGGCATGAAATCTTTCGCAGGCTTTTCTATCCGAAACGTCGCCAACAAAGGTGATAACATCGGTTTTCAATTGGGCTGCAATCTGCTCCAGACCCTGTTGGTCTTGATCAAAGAGCGCCAACTTCATCCCGTGCCGTGCTAATGCAACTGACATCGCGGCGCCGATGCCCTTTGCAGCCCCCGTAACAACAGCAACAGCACCAGGTTTTAAGATCGCCGCAGGCTGTGCCATGTAAACCCTTACCCCTGAAAAAACGCAAATTTGTTGCATCAAGATAGAGGGGGTTGCACCACATGAGAAGATTAGCAGAATTGCACGCTATGTTGAATCAAGCTAAACACTTAATGGAGCTTTTTCAGCAAACCGTGGAGCAATGATGGGCCTCAATCGGACCGAGCTTGGAGATCTGAATTTCTTTCGGATCGTGGCAAAAGCTGGAGGCTTTCGCAAAGCAGCAGCCGAACTTGATCTCTCCCCTTCGGCACTCAGCCACGCAATGAGAGGCCTTGAACAACGTCACGGCGTGCGTCTCATCAACAGATCGAACAGAAGCGCAACCCTCACACAAGCAGGTTCAGAGCTTCTCGAAAAATTGGACCGCGGCTTTGAGATAATCGAAGCGGGTATCGAAGACCTTAACAAATACCGTAATCGCCCTGCGGGGCATTTGCGGATCAACCTTCCGTCAGACGCCGCCAATCTCGTGCTGTCGCCTATTCTTGCTGACTATGTCATTGCTTATCCTGATGTTCTTATCGAAGCCGAAATCAATGATCACTTCGTGGATATCGTTCAAGAGGGATATGATGCGGGCATCAGATATGGAGGCACAGTTCCCGAAGACATGATTGCACTTCCGCTCGGCCCAAAGCTCAAGTGGATTGCAGCTGCGTCACCTAGCTACCTAGAGAAAGCAGAGCCTCTCGATCACCCGAACGATCTGCGAAAACACAAGTGCATCGGTATGCGCATGGGCACCTTCCGCATCTATAATTGGGAGTTTGAGCGAGGGTCCGAAGAGGTTGTTGTTTCAACCAAATGGGCGGTGATCGTGTGCCAAACCCATCTCGTCTTGGATTTGGCCGAACGCGGCGCAGGGATATGCTATGTATTGGAGGAGCGAATAAAGCCGATGCTAGACGAAGGGCGCTTGGTCAACGTGCTACCTCAGTGGCACTCAATGGGGCCGGCATTCCACCTTTACTATCCGAGCCGAAGGCAACTCCCCGAAGCGCTACGGGCCTTGCTTAGAATGATGCAAAGCCCGCGCTCGAAGCGTTAGATTTTTGGATTTCTGGCTGCCGTCACGATCATCTCGACCTGGTAGTCAGACGTCGCAAGTTTCGCTTCACCACAAGCACGTGCAGGAGCCTCACCTTCAGGCACCCAAGTATCCCAGATAGAGTTCATCTCTTCAAAATGTTTCATATCATCAAGCCAGATGATCGTTTGAAGAATGCGTGTCTTGTCGGACCCCGCTTCTGCGAGCAAGGCCTCGATAGCCTCAAGACAATCGCGCGTCTGCTGCGCGACGCTTGCACCCGGAGTGCCAACCTGCCCTGCCAGATAGATCGTATCGCCATGGATCACGATCTGCGACATGCGCTTTGAAGTATGGTGACGTGCTATCTCGGCCATGAAGTTCTCCAGTCGGTGCGAGTTATTTCAACACCGCACCAAACTGGCACTCGGGCATTTGGTCAAGATCAGTTACGATCCCGCTGTATCGATACCAAACAATGAGATTGACGGGGATGTCGCGCTGGAATGTCCCGCGCCAGACTATCGACACGCGTCGCGCTTCTCATCACAGCAACATTTGCACCGCTATCCGTCACATTGGTTCGCGGTCCATGGCCCGATGTAAGACACGCCCAGCTTGCGCCGCTGCTGTCCAACTGAGTATGAGTGATATTTCCGTCATGGCGACCACCCGTTGGGGTGACATGTGTCGTATTGGAAGAGCCTTGAGACGTCGCCGAATGGGTGATGTTTGCTGATGCACTAACAGTCTTTGTTTTGATCGGCTTAGGACGCGGGCGCTGCACGGAGACCGGCGCAAGCGAAACATTCACGCTATGGACCGCATTCGGATCAGGCGGCACCAAGTTTGTAGGCCCATACCCTGTAAATGTGGGAGCGGCGATAGGCGTGACCGGAACAACAGGGCTAAAGCCAGTGAATGACGGCGACGCAACCGGGTGCACAGTTATCACTGGGCTATACCCAGTGAACGAGGGCGACGTCACAGGCACAATAGTCACAACAGGCGAATAACCTGTGAACGAAGGTTGAGCGAGGGGGTGGACCACAACAACAGGGCTATAACCAACGATGGGAGGCGTCTGAACTGGGGTTATTGGCAAGACAGGCGAATACCC
>CAYWUN010000111.1:0-7908 GCA_964461315.1 uncultured Aestuarium sp. | reverse complement strand
AGCGACGATCAACACTGAAGTGGAAGTCATCCGGTCCCGCACGTTGGCAGGCCAACTCGTCGATCAATTGGAACTCACCAAAGACCCGGAGTTCAATGGCGCACTGAAGGCGCCTAACAAACTGGCCCCGGGCGCTATTATTCGGAAGATTATCGATGTCGTTACTGGTTCGGACAGCACTCCGATCCCGCCAACGCCTGATGAGCAGCGGGAGCGCACAATCAATAGCGTTCTGGATGCTATTCAAGTTTCCAATGTGCGGCAAAGCTATGTTTTTAGCATCACTGCAGTTACGGAGTCTCCAGTAAAGTCGGCGCTCTTTGCAAACACATTGGCCGACATCTACATTCAAGATCAGGTCAATGTGAAGTTTGAAGCGACCGAACGGGCTACCGCTTGGCTCAGCGAGCGCGTTCTCGAACTCCAAACTGAACTCGAAGCCGCAGAGGCGCGTCTCAAAGAGTTTTCGACCAACACTGACCTTATCAGCCCCGAAGGTCTCGTTTCCTTGAACAGGCAGCTCAAAGAATTGCGTGACCGTCGTGACGTGTTAACGAGAGATGCCGAAGACGCCGCAAAACTTGCCGCAGACATGCAGAGTGGCAGCTACAATGCCCAATCAACTCCTCAAATGATCGAACGCGCGAAGTTGAACGCTGAACGCCTAGCCGGTCAGCGCGACTCTCTGTCTGCGTCCATTAGCGATCTTGAAGCACGGATCGATCGACAGTCCGTAGAACTGGTGAAACTTCAGCAGTTCCAACGCGAGGCGGAGGCGTCTCGCTTGATCTACGAATATTTCTTGGCGCGTCTCAAGGAAACATCCGTTCAACAAGGGATTCAACAACCCGACAGCCGACTGCTTTCGTCAGCGGTCATTCCCTCCTCCCCCTCTGCACCACGTAAGTCGTTGATTGCCATTTTGGCAGCTATTCTGGGTGGATTTGCGGGTATGGCATTCGTGCTGGGCAAAGAGTTCACCCAAAGAACCTTCCGTGCGGCCGAGGAACTGGAAGCCAAGACTGGCTATCATGTTTTGGGTCAGATTCCGTCAATCCCGGCTCGCCGCCGCCACTCCATTCTCCAGTATCTGATCGACAAACCGACCTCCGCAGCTGCGGAAGCCGTGCGGAACCTGCGTGTTTCGGTTCTGCTTTCAGACATCGACAATCCGCCCCAGATCATCATGTCAACGTCTTCGCTACCTGGCGAAGGCAAGACAACGCAATCAATCGCTCTTGCGCAGAACCTGTCCGGCCTTGGTAAGAAGGTGCTGTTGGTCGAAGGCGATATCCGGCGCAGGGTTTTCACCGAGTATTTCGACACAAAAGGCAAGAAAGGCATTATCTCCGTTCTCGCAGGGGAAGCGACGCTTGAAGAAGTCGTGATGCGCGACGAGCGCCTTGGTGCCGATATTCTTGTAGGCGACCGCCCGGAGATCAATGCCGCTGACGTGTTCTCTTCGGAGAAGTTCGCAAAATTCATGGAAGGCTTGAAGAGCAAGTACGACTACATCGTCGTCGATACGCCTCCTGTTCTGGTCGTTCCGGATGCGCGCATCATCGCGCAGCATGTCGACGCAGTGATCTATACTGTCAAATGGGACTCGACGCGTCATCGGCAGGTGCTTGATGGCCTTAAGGCTTTCGAGTCTGTCAATGTTAAGGTCGCTGGCCTTGTGCTTGGCCAAGTTAGCCCCAAAGGCATGAAGCGTTACGGCTACGGCGACTCCTATGGTGCCTATGCGGCCTATAACGGCTATTACGACAACTGAGCCGTTAATCGAACGATAAGCGTTTAGGGCTAGAGTACTCCCCGGTGAATGGCATCAGGTGAGTACTGTGGTGGAATTAAATCGTTCGTTAGGTGGCACTCTCGGCCTTGGAACAGTCACGCTTCCGAGAAGCGACGATGAATCACTCCAAGTCGATTTGGCGAAGGTTTTTCCGAATGGAATATCCTTTCTGGGTACTGCCTTTGCGGCTGCCAGCGTTTGGATCAATACAAACGGCACGGTGAGTTTTGGTGGCGCGTTCGAAAGCTATCCAACCGATCAGAGCGCACTACCCTTCACTGATGTGATCGGAGTGCTCTGGTCTGATGTCGATACCCGCGTTGACGGGGAAGGCTTTGAGAGCGGGCAGATCTGGTATGATGTCGACGAATTGACTGAAACGTTCACCGTTACCTGGGATGCCGTCGGCAGTTATCGTTTCCAAGCGGACCTTACCAATTCCTTCCAATTGGAAATGAAACGCATAGATTCAAGCGATTTTGATCTGACTTTCCGCTTTGAGCAGGTGAATTGGACGAGTTCTTCAGCGTTGGACAGTGGGCAGGCAGTCTCCTTCATCTCCGGGGCGAAACTTCCTGTCGCGATTACCTTGCCATCAAGCGAAGTGCTGACCTCTAGCTTGGGAAATACGGGGCTGATCGGCGAGTGGACTTGGCAATTTCGCAACGGGGCTCCGGCGGGAGTGAACCCAGTAACCGGCCTCACTGCGCAAGCGCTGACAGCCAATGCCATCGTTACCGGCAGTCTGTTGGACGACCTTCTGCGCGGCGGACAAGGAAACGACACGCTGCGCGGCGAAGACGGGAACGACTGGCTCTTCGGATCGAACGGAGCGGATGTGCTGAATGGCGGGTCCGGAGACGACTTCATTTTCGGCGGCACCTCAGATCTCGACCTTCGCGATATCATCTACGGTGCCGATGGAAACGACAGCATCGATGCCGGGTATGGCAATGATCTCGTCTACGGCGGCACAGGCAACGATACGATCGCTGGCGGCTTCGGCGTGGATGAATTGTTTGGCCAAGAGGGTAATGATGTCATTACAGGATCGGCCTATTCGGACCTGATATTCGGTGGCGAGGGCGACGATTTCCTGAATGGGGGCTTTGGGTTTGATCGTCTGAATGGCGGGGCGGGCGCCGACCGTTTTTTTCACATCGGAATCAGCGATCACGGGTCGGATTGGATCCAGGACTATTCGAGCGCCGAAGGGGATGTGCTGGTGTTCGGCGGAAGCAGCACCGCTCAAACGGCAGATTTTCAGGTCAATTTCGCCGATACGCCAAATGCGGGCAATCAAGGCGTGTCAGAGGCGTTTGTGATCTACAAGCCCAGCGGCCAAATTCTCTGGGCACTCGTCGACGGTGAAACCCAAACAGACATCTTTCTAAGGGTGGCCGGCATTACTTTTGACATTTTGTGAATGAGCACCGCGCTCATCGTTTAGGGATTAATTAACCAAACGCGGAATTTTTGGGGCAGAAACAGCCCGTGGATTTCCAATGCCCGATACAACTCCCCTCCTGTCTTTACCTCTGATCATGCCGTCGCAGGCTCAGAAGCACCTCACGCACAATGAAGCCATTTCGCGGTTGGATTCCCTCGTCCAACTTAGCGTCAAAAGCCGGACCCAAGCAGCGGCTCCGGATCAGGGCGAAGAAGGTGATCGATACCTGCTACCCGCAAACCCTTCGGGCCTTTGGGCGGGCAAGCCGGCAGGTTATCTCGCTATGCTGCAAAACGGTGCATGGGTATTCGAACAACCCATGGCTGGATGGTTGGCGTGGGTTCAGGACGAGCAGAGTATCGTCGCGTTCGATGGGGAATGGATTCTGACAAATCCGCTACCCGAGTTTCAGAATCTCCCGTCGCTCGGCATCGGCGCAACGGCTGATGCAACCAACCGGCTCTCCACCGCTTCGGATGCGACGTTGCTTTCGCACAATGGGCGCGGGCATCAGTTGAAGATCAACAAAGCGTCCACGACGGAAACCGGGAGCATTCTATTTCAAAGCAATTGGTCTGGTCGTGCAGAACTCGGCTTGATCGGGAATGACGAGTTTTCTCTCAAGGTCAGTGCCGATGGCTCGACATTTACAACTGCACTGACTTTTGATGCTGGAACCGGCGCAGCGAATTTTCCGAATGGTCTGACAGGCGCCGCCCCTTCCGAGTTCGGCGACGGCCCCCTCGTCACCTCTGGCTATGTCAGTGCCCGCGGGATCGACTTGGTCACAAATGGGACAGGTCTTTTGGGGAATTCTTATAATTTCCCAGTGGAGTTTGCGCTGGACGAAACCAACACGCCCAACTTGCCGGGAAGCTTCCGGTATCGAGGATATGCCTCGTCTGTCGTTACCATTGATGAGGACATCGCGATCGATCCTAATCGGGCCTATCGAACGTCATGTTATGTGAAGCAAGAAGCTGTGGCGGGCAGCTGGAGCGCATTTACGAACGGGTGCAGACATCTGCAATATATTGGCGTGCTCTGCCTCGATGTAGACCGCAATCCCATCAGCGCAACAAATCATATGCGCTTTCGTCAGGGCGATGTGGACAGCCGGACAACGCTCTCGCAACCCCTCAGCCCAGGTGACACGGTTGTTCACCTAACGAGCACGGACGGTTGGAACACGAGTTCAGCTCACGCCTATAATCGTGGCATGATCCTCTTCGGATACAAGAACAGCAAAGGATATCAATATTCTGATTACAGCAGAATTGTAGGCCACGATCTCTTTGAGCTGGGTGCAATAAGCAGCACAACCAAAACTGTGACCTTGAAGGCCCCTTGGCCGGATAGTCTCAAGAACCCGAATGACCCAGGCGGGATTTGGCCGGCGGGAACTGCGCTCGCGAACTCCTCATCCGGAGGGTCCTACAAGTACACGACAATGGCAGGCGTTATTCCGGAGACCAATAAATGGTTTCGCGCGGAGGGCTTTATCGGGGGAATTGACAAATCCGGTACCAACCAGACCCAGAACTTTGCTCCGGGCACAGCCTTCGCGAAAATCATGTGGCTCGCGAATTATTCGAACCGTGCTGGGGGCTGGACAGGGTATCCCGATACTGGGTCAAATCACAGCGTGTGGTTTGCAGGCGTTTCGATGTTCCCTGATCCGACAATCCAAGTATCGAAAATCGCAACCGGTTCAACGTCAGGCGCGATCAAACTACAAGTCATCTCGAGCGACCCGACGACGGGCCAATTGAGTTTGCAAAGCGCCACTCCGAAGCTGTCTGAGCTTTAACAATTGCCGCGATGTTCCGTTAGGATGGCAGCATGCTAGCGGAACATCGTATTCGGCAGAACAAGCGCGATCTGCGGGAACAAAACCAAGACCAGCAATGTGCCGAGCATCGCGAGCCAGAACGGGAAGACACCCTGAAAAATCCTGCCCAGGCTTACATTCGGGGCGACAGATTTCACGATGAAAACGTTCAAGCCGACGGGTGGGGAGATCAGTCCCATTTCCAGCGTCAGGACCACAAGAACGCCGAACCAGATCGGATCGAGGCCCAAGTTCAGGATAACCGGGAAAAAGATCGGCATCGTCAGCACCAGCATGGCGAAGCCCTCGAGGAAACATCCCAGAACCAGATAGACCGCCAATATCAAGAAGAGCGTGCCGTATTGCCCCAAGTTTAGGCTCGTCAAAGCTTCACCAACCACGGTGGGGATATGGCTTAGCGCCAGAAACGGGTTGATGAGATGAGCTGCGATCAAGATGAGCATGACCGTCGCGGTCGTTACGGCACTGTCTTGACCAGCCGCCTTCAAGGCTGCCCATGTGAGATTTCGGGTGATCAATCCATAGGCGATGACCATTCCCGCGCCGACGCCCGCAGCCTCTACGGGGCTGAAGAAACCTCCATAAATGCCGCCAATCGTCGCCACGACGACGGTGAGTATCGGGACAGCGCCAAGCAAAGCCTTGGCCTTTTCTGAAAGCGTAGTGACAGGTCCGGGCGGCCCGAGTTCTGGTTTAACCCAGCACAGAAGGGCGATGACCATAAGGAAAGAACAGAGCAACAGGATGCCGGGAAGCACACCCGCAAGGAACAGGCGGCCAATACTCTGCTCGGTCAGGATGGCGAAGATCACGAAACCAGTCGAGGGCGGTATCAGAATGCCGAGTGTACCGCCGGCAGCGACAACACCCGTCGAAAGCCTGGTGTCATAATTGAACCGGTCCATCTGAGCGAGACTGACCTTTCCCATAGTCAGAGCAGAGGCAACGGATGATCCGGACAGAGCTGCAAAGCCACCACATCCAATGACCGTCGCGCTGGCCAAACCCCCTTTGATGCGCCCTACAATCGCATACGCGGCGTCGTAGAGCTTGCTGCTCATTCCGGTCGAACTCGCGACGTTGCCCATCAGGATGAACAGCGGCACCACAATCAACTCCGGGTTGGAAGCCAGAGTGAACGTCTCAGAGGCAAGGAGCCCCATTGCTGCGTTCCAGCCGTTGAGGATCCAGATCCCGACAAAGCCGACCAAGAACATGGCAAAGGCCACGGGAATACGGACCGCCAAAAGAATCAGCAATACGATGACGCCAACGACACCAAGCGTTCCTTCCGACATATTTACCTCCGCTGGTCACGACGGACGTCGAGCCGGAAAAACGCCATCTCTATGGCTCTCAGCAGCATTCCTGCCGCGGTCAAAAGCGCAAACCCGCACAATGCCCATTGGAACCAAGCCTTCGGCCAGCGCAGCAGGTTCGTCGACAAATTTAACATCTGGCTCAGTTTGGCGCTTTCCCAGATGGCATAAGCCATCATCACAAAGATCACCGCGCCGAGAAGAGCCGAGAAGGTGTCGATTGCCCGGTTGATGCCGGGCGAGAGCTTGTGCTCGATCAGATCGACCCCGATGTGGCCGCCAAGCCGATCACACAGGGCCATTCCACCAAAGACGACAATGACCATGATCATCGTAATCATGTCCTGGGAACCGAAGAGGGGCGCACCAGCCGCACGCCCTACAACATCAACCAGAATGATTCCGACTTCCGCGAAGATCCCGATAATTCCGAGGGCGGTAGACAGGCCAATTAGCCTGTCTACCCAAGTTCTCAGTGCGCGCACTTAGTTGCCCCGCATCTTGGCGAGTGTCGCTTCGCCGCCAACAGTTGCAACATACTTGTTCACAACATCTGCAACGGCATCGGAGAAGGCTTTTGCCTCATCCGCAGAGAGATCAACGATCATGTTGTCCCCGCTTGCTCGTGCGGCTTCAAGCGCTGCATTCGCGGTTGCGTTCCACGCATCTTCTGCCGATTTGGACAGCGGCACACCTGCGATCGCATCAATGGCTGCCTTCTGATCAGCCGGAAGGCCATCGTACTTGGCGGCGGTCATGACCGCAAAGAACGAGCCACGACCGATATTCGCGCCAAGCGTATAGCTGTTTGCGACTTCATCGAGTTTGAAGTCCGAAAGCGTCGAGGCGCCCGTGATCACGCCATCGATCAATCCGGTTTGCAGCGCGTTATAGACCTGGTTGATCGGCATCTGCACGGGCGTTGCGCCAAGCGCAGTTGCCACATCGGCCATCGTCGCACCAGCGACGCGGATCTTGAGCCCTGCCAGATCACCAGGTGCTTTGATGACCTTGTCCTTCATGATGAAAATGTTCGGCTCAGAGGTCCAAAGTGCCAAAGGCTTGGTCGCCGGGAATTCAGCCGAGAATTCGTCGAATGCTCGCCAAATGGCATCATAACCGGGCATATCGAGCGGGATTGCGTTCGGCAGTTCGACGATCATCGTCTTTCCGAACTGAGAAGACGTATATCCGGGCAGACCCCAAGCGATGTCAGCGACGCCCTGCACCGCGCGGACATATTGCTCGGCAGGGCCAGCACCCAGCTCGCCACCGTGATAGCCGCGCACGGTAAGTGCGCCACCGGTTGCATCACTCAGCGATTTGTTCAGAACCTCGATAACGCTTGCGTTGATGGTGTGGAACGGCGGCGTGAAGTTCGCGAATTTTAGCTCTTCCGCCTGCGCGGCGAAGGCTGTGGATGCGGCCAGAAAAGCACCGGCAAATACATGCTTCAGGTTCATGTGATCCTCCCAGGTCACGGCCCCGACGC
>CAYWUN010000110.1:0-7934 GCA_964461315.1 uncultured Aestuarium sp. | reverse complement strand
CCCGACCCCATCATTACGAATGACGTGCTCTACCAGCTGAGCTACTGCGGCTTCCAAAGCGGCTCTTAGCACCGCTCCGAATTGTGTAAAAGACCTATTTTTCCTGATCAGAAAGAAGTGTGTCCCCAGCGACTACGATCTCATCATCAACGTCGTCTGGTTCAGGAGCACCAACAATAAGAGGGAGCATTTCTGCACTCGACGGAATTGCAGTTTCACCCTGCGGAGGACGTTTCCACGAAAGAGTATCAAAGGCAGTGCAATTGTCACAGACAGGCTGCCATTCTGGATGGATATGATGACATTTGTCACAAATCCACTGAGGACCACGGGGGGCGGTTACAGCTTTTGCCAGCCAACCTCTCACCACCTGATCGTTCGCACCGCTTCCACGCTCAATTGCTGCCATCAGGGACAAGCTTCTTGTGGTTGGATCATCTTGCGCAAGAGTGCCGAGTTCACGCCGTGCTTCAGGAAAGTCTTCAGCCGCGACGTTCAACTCAGCGAGTACCAGTTTGGTTTCAGCGTTATCAGGGGCAAGCTTAGCCAGAGATTTGAAACGCTTCAGACGCTCTTGCGGAGTTTCATTTGGTGCAATCTCAGCAAAGGCTCGCGCCAAATCAGGATGCGGTTGAGCTTTCCACGCTTTGGTGATGACGCGGGTCGCATTCTTTGGGTTCGCAGCTTCAATGTAGGCGCGCGCCGCCATAACCGCAGCGGGGATAAGATCGGGCGACAACTTGTTTGCTTCAATCGCCGCTTCGCGCGAATTGATCGAAGTACTTTCGTCTCCGATCACATCTTTGGCCTCGGAAAGCGCAAGGACCGCGTCGCGGCGCTTGTGAACCTCACGAGGAAGCGTTCCAGACTTGAGCTTCGCACCTAGCGTCAAGCGCGCACCAGACCAGTCACCCTTCTCAGCTTGAAGTTTAAGCAAGATATCTTGGGTTTCTGAATGCTTGGGCTTCAGCTCGAATGCCTTTTCGGCAAGTTTCAACGCTTTGTCTTTGTCCCCTTCGGACAATTTCTGCTTCATGATTCCGCGGATACCGACAAAACGAGTTTTGTCGTCTTCCAGTAGCTTTTTATAGGTAGCCTCAGCTTTTGCACGATCCCCGACTTGCTCCGCTGCTTGCGCGATCAATAGATTTGTAAGCTCAGGTCTTTGCAAAAACCGCTCTGCCTTTGCTGCTTTGGTAAGCGCAAGATGTCCTTCCCCAGAAGCCAAAGCCATCAGACCATCCGAAAGCGCTTCGAAGCCCTTGCGCTCTCGATTTCGGGTAAAATAGCGCGAAATCGCCGTCTCATCACCGTTTAGGAAACGGAAAAGCGCCGCGAGGAAGGCAACCAGTTTAAACAAGATCCAGAGGCCGACGACCATTGCGAGCAAGGCAAAAACGACCTGAAGCGGTGAAAGCGTTGCTTTAATGCCAGCGAAGGTAAGGACAAGGCTTCCTTCCATGTCTGAGATCATTACCGCGCCATATGTCAGCCCCGTGATAGCTGCAACAAAGGCCAGAATTTTGATTAGGGACCACAGCATTTAAATCGGCCTCACTTGTCGTTCAGAGAAAAAGAAAGCTCGTCCACAGCCGCAACTACAGCGGCCCGAGCCTCGGCACGGGAAATCCAGTCTACCATTTCTGCTCGCGCAACTTCTGGTAAGCTCCGAACTTCGGCCAGTGCGTCAACCAAGCGCGCGTCATTTAACGCGGCCTGCGCTCGCGAAAGGATTGCATCAACCGACGTGCCTTCTTGCGGCGTCACCGAACGCACATCGAACTGACTTCGCAGAAACGCACCAAATACGGTGCGTTCTTCGCCATCCACTCCCTCGGCACGGGCAACAGCAAGTGCGCTATCAGCAGCGATATCGAAATCCGCAACAAGCGAGGCCTGTGTCGCGACACCCTCCCCCGCGTTTTGAGCAATTGCTTCAGGCACGTCATTTCCAAGTGCCGCAGCGAACTCAGACATCACGGCCTGAAAAGGAGCACCAGTTTCGATAGCGGTTTGAACCTTAGCCAGAGCTAGGCTTAGCGTTGCAGAACGGGCAACTTCGGCCGCGCTTGCTTCAAATTGCTGAGATTGAACTTGGGCCGCCTCTAGTTGAGACGACGCTTGGCTCACCATTTCTGAGAGAGAAGTCTGCTGCGCATCAAGCTCCGCACGCAGCGACACAATTTCTTGCTGATATTCGGCAAGTGCGGCGGGCGAAAGCGCGCCAGCGTCCGCAGGAGTTTCCAATGCCAAATCAAGTCGCGACGAAACTTCTTCAATTCGGCGCTCAATTCCTGAAATTTGATCAGCGATCACTGCAAGTTCTTGATCGACGATCGCCGCAACTTCCTCTTGAGATAGGACTCTGGGCAGCGCGTCAACTCGCGCTAGGAGTTCCTCAAAATCTCCGACAGCGACCATTGGAACTGCTTCGGCTTTGGTAGAGTAAAGGTTTGGAAAAAGAACAGCCGCGCCGAAACCAATTGCCCCTGCGATAGCCCCGCCCAAGACCAATGGAACAAAGGAGGACTTGGTTTCTGTACTTTTCTGGCCTTGAGAAGCCCGAGACTCAACATCTACCTCCGTAGGTGAATCAATTGGTTCGACCTCGACCTCCCCTTGAGGCTCAGTTTCAGCGACAATCTCGGCACCCGAAATAAAGGGGGTATCATCTGCAGGCATTACCTCAACAGCCTCGACTTCAACAATTTCCGGCGTAGGACTTTGGGATTGATCGGTCGCTCCCTCGTCGCTCTTGGCCTTTTTTCGCGCTGCGGGTCTGGGTTTTGAATTACTTGAGGTCGGCTTTGCCACAATCGATTCCTTGATACAAAGTCACAGACATTACGGCTCCAACCTAGTCTTCTTGTCTAAGTTGCTCAAGCAACCGACGGGTCCAAAAGTTGGAATAGGCGGTGACAGGTCGCCGCAACCATGCTTTGAGCGTCAGGTTTATCCACGACACGAACCGTATCAACTCCAAGATCGGAAACTTCCGCAGCAACCGCTTGGCTCATTGCAATAACATGCAAAGGCGCTCTGAGTTCCGGAATAAGACCGAAAACAAGGGATGAACGAGGTGAAAAAAGAGGAACCAGAAGTGACTCATTGCCTGCAAGCGCACAAAGCAATTGCTCATTGGGAGCGCAAATCATTTGCCGGTAAGTGACGACACCTTCGCAGTTGAAACCCAAGCCAATCAGCCTCTCAACAATTTGGCCTCTTGTATACTCGCCGCGAACATGGACTAAGGGATAATGTGGTTTCATCGATGCGATCATCTCTACAAGATCATCTGCGTCTCCATCGGCAGAAATGCTCTCAAATCCAGCTTTGCTCGCAGCTTCAGCCGTCTTTGAACCGACGCAAAAGGCCTTTGTGCCAATTTCGAAGCCAAGTCTCTTCGCGCCGGCTACACCATTCGCCGATGTTAAAATCAAAGCTTTGTGTTCGGTTTTGATTGAAGCTGGGACTTCTACGATTTCCAGCAACGGAGAAATGATTGAATTGATCTTAAAGCCCATCTGCGCTTCGATTTGAGATAAGAAGCGCAGGGATGCCTCCATGGGACGTGTCAGAACCAAGATTGCCATAGGTCGAACCAACTCATAGATCACCCCCATTGTTCGGGCGGCCTCAGAGTGTTACCTGCCTTTGCAAGAGGTGCAACCGGCGAACAGATGAAAAAATCATTCACCATCTTAGGAATTGAAAGCAGCTGCGACGACACGGCGGCCGCCGTTGTCGCTGGAATGGCAGATAAAGCCGAAGTCCTAAGCTCTGTCGTATATGGTCAATTCGAGTTGCATTCTGATTTTGGCGGGGTCGTCCCAGAGATCGCCGCTAGAGCACACGCGGAGAAAGTCGACATCTGCGTAGAAGAAGCCCTTGCAGGTGCGGGCCTTACATTGACCGACATTGACGCGATTGCAGTCACATCAGGCCCCGGTCTGATTGGCGGGGTGCTTAGCGGTGTCATGTGTGCAAAAGGTCTCGCAGTCGCATCGAATAAGCCCTTGCTCAGCATCAACCATCTTGCAGGTCACGCGCTCACGCCGCGCCTTACAGATGGCATCGCCTTTCCATACTTGATGCTCTTGGTCTCAGGCGGCCATTGTCAATTTCTGATCGCACACAGTGAAGAACGATTTGAACGGATTGGAGGCACAATCGACGACGCACCCGGCGAGGCATTCGACAAAACTGCCCGACTGCTTGGCTTATCACAACCAGGTGGTCCTCATGTCGAGCAGGCAGCAAAACTCGGCGATCCGACAAAATACCCGTTGCCACGTCCACTTTTGGACCGCGAAGGGTGTGACATGTCTTTTTCTGGTCTCAAGACAGCTCTCCTACGCAATCGGGATTCAGTGATTACTGAAAAACAGGGGCTATCGAAACAGGATCAGTCAGATCTCGCTTCCAGCTTCCAAGCTTCTGTTCGTGACATTTTGGTCGAAAAGACCCGACGCGCTTTGCAGCGATACCTTGAGCTTGCGCCCTCCGCCCCGACTTTGGCCGTTGCGGGCGGCGTCGCTGCGAATATGGAAATTCGCGGTACGCTAACTGCGTTGTGCGTTCGAATGGGAGTCCAGTTCACGGCTCCTCCACTTAAACTCTGCACCGATAATGCAGCGATGATCGCATATGTTGGTCTCGCAAAATTTGCTTCAGGCCACACTGACGATTTAACTTTTTCTGCACGTCCAAGATGGCCCCTCGACGCTTCTGCTCCAGCACTGCTAGGCTCGGGCAAAAAAGGAGCCAAAGCATGAAGATTTCGATTTTAGGTGCAGGCGCATTTGGCAGCGCCTTAGCAGTTTCGCTTTCATCCAATGCTCCTGTCACGCTCTGGGCTCGAGATCAGGCAATGATAAAGAACGCTGAAATCGATCGATGCGTTCCCCGCCTTTCTGGGGTTAAGCTTCCCAATGCAATCAGGCTCACAAGTGACCTCAATAATGCGTTAGCGGCGGATACTATTTTGTTGGCCATCCCTGCCCAGAAAATTCGAGATTTTGTGAATGAAAACACCTCGAAACTGCATGGCAAAACGATCGTCTCATGCTCGAAAGGGATTGACCTCGATACCTTAACTGGGCCTGCGATGGGCGCCGGAAAGCTCGTTAAAACGGCAACAGTTGCATGCCTAACAGGGCCAAGTTTCGCGGCAGATATCGCACGCGGCCTACCAACGGCTCTTACATTAGCGTGCCACTCAAATCAGGTGGGCATCCAGCTTCAACAGGCTCTAACAACGCCAAATATTCGCCTTTATCGTACTACTGATCTTCTTGGGGCCGAACTTGGCGGTGCGCTCAAGAATGTAATGGCAATCGCCTGTGGCGCCTGCATTGGCAAAGGTTTTGGCGACAGCGCACGCGCAGCTTTGATGACCCGCGGGTTCGCGGAAATGCAGCGTCTTGCAGAACACCTAGGGGCCAGAGCCGAAACGCTCGCCGGGCTTTCAGGCCTTGGCGATCTTGCGTTGACGTGCACTTCTGACCAGTCGCGAAATTATCGCTTTGGATTCGCGCTCGGGAATGGTGATAGCTTTGATGCAGATACGACAGTAGAAGGAGCTTCGACTGCAATCGCTGTCGCAAAATTGGCAAAGCGCGATGGGCTAGACCTTCCGATAAGCCAAGCCGTTGCCGCACTTGTTGTGGGCGAAATGAATGTGAACGATGTTCTAAAGTCCTTATTGGCTAGACCACTCAAAGAGGAATGACCTATGCGATTTGCTGTAATCACCAAAGACAAGCCCGGTGCACTTCAGTTGCGCCTCGACACACGCGACGCGCATGTCGCCTATCTCAAAGAAACTGGCGTTGTAGAGATGGCGGGACCGTTTCTAAATGATTCTGAAGAGATGTGCGGTTCGCTCGTGATTATCGAGGTCGAAAATCTTGCGGCAGCTCAAGCTTGGGCGGACAACGATCCGTATGCAAAAGCTGGCCTCTTTGCCGAGTCTCGCGTTCAGGCTTGGAAAAAGGTCATTGGCTGATGGCGTATTGGCTGTTCAAATCTGAGCCCGACGCCTGGAGCTGGGACCAACAGGTGGCCAAGGGCGCTCAGGGTGAGGAATGGACAGGCGTGCGAAACTATCAGGCCCGCAACAACATGCGGGCCATGAAATTAGGGGACCGTGGCTTCTTTTACCATTCTCGCACGGGGCTAGAGATCGTCGGGATTGTAGAAGTCTGCGCCGAGGCCCATCCAGATAGCTCGACCGAGGATCTTCGATGGGAATGCGTTGATATCAAAGCGGTCAAGCCCATAACCAAACACGTTAGCATGACGGCCATTAAAGCAGACCCAAGGCTTGCTGAAATGGTTCTCGTCAAAAACTCGCGCCTATCAGTACAGCCAGTCACCGAACAAGAGTGGGAAATAATCTGCAAATTAGGCGAGACGAACGCCTAAATTTGTGCTGATGTTCCTTCATTTAGCGAACGGAGGGAACATTGGAACTACTCAACATTCTAGTCGCAGGCGCGGCGGCATGGATCTACGGCGCGGTTCACTACATGGTACTATCGAAACAGTGGCTCGCTGCGAATAACATCGAATGCGATGAGAACGGCAGGCCCAAGACAAACAATGGTGCGCTTCCTTTTATCCTGTCCGCGATCGCTATGATCGTGGTTGCTGGAATGATGCGCCGTATATTCGCAATGTCTGGGATCGTGAGCATCGGCGGAGGCACAGTTGCAGGTTTTGGGATCGGTGCGTTCTTCATCGCCCCTTGGACTATTATTAACAATGCCTATCCGGGACGTCCCTTTATGCTATCTGCGATTGATGGGGGATATTCGATTGTCGGTTGCACGATCATCGGTATCATCCTGAACCTGTTCTAACGCAAAGAAGGGTTCAGGCCGAAATGCCCGAACCCTTCTTCTCACCCCACGTGCTCCCTAGCACCACACGTGTTCGAAAATCTCTGGTCGGGCCATCCTGGCCGCATAACCTTCATAAAAGAAAACGGGCCACTCAGCAAAAGAATAGCCCGCTTAATTTGAGTGAAATTCACTCCACTTATTTGATGAAAACCGCTTCTTTACCGAAATGCTTTGTCAGCATGTAGTAAACAACCGCGCGGTATTTGTTTCGCTCCGAACGACCATACGTTTCAAGAACCGAATTAATCGCTTCCATAAGCTGCGGTCCGTCTGCCAGACCAAGCTTCTTGATGAGGAAGTTCTTCTTGACAGTTTCAAGTTCGGAATCTTGCGTGCCAGCAACTGTCGAAGCGTCCGCGTCATAAATTGACGGCCCACAACCGATGGTCACTTTGGTCAGAAGCTCCATGTCAGGTGACATTCCGCACTTGTTCTTTAGATCATCCGCGTATTTGGCAATTAGATCGTCTCTTTTTCCCATTGTTCTCTCCGCATTCAGTCCCAAACGGCAAGCGCCGCTACCGAGAGCCTAGCAACTCGCACTTTACGTGCAAAGAGAAAAGCCGCGCCTACCTTGAGGTAAGCGCGGCTTTTAGCGTGCAGGGTGCACTTAGTAACGATAGTGCTCTGGCTTGAAGGGGCCTTCAACGGTGACGCCGATATAGTCGGCCTGATCCTTGCGGAGCTGTGTAAGCTTAACGCCGATGCGGTCGAGGTGCAGACGCGCGACCTTTTCGTCGAGGTGCTTGGGCAGGATGTAGACGCCGGGGGCGTAGTCTTCGCCCTTGGTCCAAAGTTCAATCTGCGCAAGTACTTGGTTGGTGAAGGAAGCCGACATTACGAACGACGGGTGGCCGGTCGCGTTGCCGAGGTTCAATAAACGGCCTTCGGACAGAAGGATCAGACGGTTGCCCGAAGGCATCTCGATCATGTCCACCTGCTCCTTGATGTTGGTCCACTTGTGGTTCCGCAGCGCCGCAACCTGGATCTCGTTGTCGAAGTGGCCGATGTTGCCGACGATGGCCATGT
>CAYWUN010000109.1:0-8649 GCA_964461315.1 uncultured Aestuarium sp. | reverse complement strand
AGCTCGTCGGCGTGCTGACCGCACAGCCCCTTGATCGGATTCTGGATTACAAAGCGCCTGAGGGCGGCTGTTGGCGTGGTGCATTTGTCGAGGTGCCGTTGGGCCCGCGCAAGGTGCTTGGAGTCGTTTGGGGCGAAGGCAAGGGCGACTTTGATTACGCCAAGATTCGTTCGGTTATCCGCGTTCTCGACGTCGCGCCTATGCGGGAAGAAATGCGCAGTTTTCTTATTAAAGCGGGGGAATACACTCTTACTCCGATGAGTGCGATGTTGCGCCTTGCGACTCGCGCTCCGGGGCTTGGCGATGCGCCGTCGATGCGTAAAGTCTATCGGCTGGGTGAGAGCGTACCGGACCGTCTCACGGACGCCCGAACTCGGGTCATAGAAGTGCTTCGGGACTATGGCGGCTTATCGTTCACATTGGGCGAGCTTGCTGAAATGGCGGGGGTCGGAACAACGGTTGTCAAAGGTTTGGTCAAACTGGGAGCCGTCCGAGAAGAGGATACGCCACGCGACACGCCGTATATGCAGCTTGATCCGACATATGGCGGCAAGGAACTGACCGAAGATCAGGCCGCCTGTGCCGAAGTAATCGCAACAGGTATGCGGGCCGGAAAATACGCGACGACTTTGCTCAAGGGCGTTACGGGGTCGGGCAAGACCGAAGTTTACCTCGAGGCCGTTGCCGAATGTTTGAGATTGGGGCGGCAAGCCTTGGTATTGCTGCCCGAGATTGCTTTGACATCCGAGTTCATAACGCGCGTCGAGGCGCGGTTTGGCGCAAAGCCTGCCGAGTGGCATTCTGGCGTGACAATGACCGAGCGGCGTCGCTGCTGGAAAATGGTGGGGCAGGGCGATGCCCAGATGGTTGTGGGGGCGAGGTCTGCACTCTTTTTGCCGTTCCGTGATCTTGGCTTAATCGTTGTCGATGAAGAGCATGACACCTCTTACAAACAAGAAGATGGTGCGCTTTATAACGCTCGAGATATGGCGGTGCTAAGAGCGTCTTTGAACAATGCGCAAGTGGTTCTGGCTTCTGCCACGCCAAGCCTTGAAAGCTGGGCAAATGCGGATGCGGGCAAGTATCAGCGGCTTGATTTGACCTCGCGGTTCGGTGAGGCGGTAATGCCCAAGATGAGCGCGATTGATATGCGGAGCGAGGATGTTCCCTCGGGCCGCTGGATATCCCCCGCATTACAAGCTGGGATCACGCAGCGCATTGAGAAAGGCGAACAGTCGCTCGTTTTCCTCAATCGTCGGGGCTATGCGCCTGTCACGATCTGCCGTGCTTGTGGCCATCAGATCGCCTGTGATCACTGTGATGCGCGCATGGTCGAGCACCGTTTCTTAAAGCGGCTTATGTGCCACCAGTGCGGCGAGACGAAACCGATGCCAGAGGCCTGTCCATCGTGTCAGGTTGAGGGCAAACTTGCCCCAGTCGGGCCAGGGGTCGAGCGGATTTCCGAAGAGGTCGAGGCGCTTTTCCCCGATGCAAGGACGGTCATCTTGTCATCTGATCTATTCGGGTCGGCGAGGGCGCTCAAGGAACGGATCGAGCAGATCGCGGCGGGTGAGGCTGATATAATCATCGGCACACAGATTGTGGCCAAGGGGCATAACTTTCCGCTCCTCACCCTTGTTGGGGTCATCGACGCCGATCTCGGGCTTCAAGGGTCGGATCTTCGTGCTGCGGAACGCACGTTCCAGCTTATGCGTCAGGTTGCTGGTCGAGCGGGGCGCGCCGCTGCACAAGGTGAGGCGGTGCTTCAAACCTACCAGCCAGAGCACCCAGTCATTCGCGCAATCCTTTCTGGCGACGAAGAGGATTTCTGGGCTGCCGAAGCGGAACAGCGCAGAATGGCGGGCGTACCGCCCTATGGTCGAATGGCAGGCATCGTCTTGTCTTCGCCTTCGGTGCAGGAGGTGTTTGATCTGGGCGCCGAGCTTGCCAAATGCGACGGACCACTCCGTCAGATCGGAGCGCAGGTTTATGGACCTGCTCCTGCCCCGATTGCACGGATCAGAGGGCGTCACCGCGTAAGGCTGCTCGTCAAAGCCGCGAAGGGCGCTCCGATTCAAGCTGCGCTTGCGGCTTGGGTTGCGCAGATACGCGTGCCTAATTCGGTGCGTCTCTCAATCGATATCGATCCGCAGAGCTTTTACTGACCTCTGTCTTGGCACAGATAACTGGCATATCTGTTTGCGCGTTTCCCTCTCGCTATTGCACGGCTTTAGGCGTATCGAGCACGCCATGGCTAAAATTGTAAAATTGTCCGATGCGCAGTCTCTCCCCTTTTGGCGGAGACCAATCGCGCTTCTTTTTCTTATGGCAATGGGAATGCCGGTGGCCTTCAATGTGTGGTCGGCGCTCCTGAATAACTTTGTTGTTGAAGTAGCGAACTTTGATGGTGGTGATGTCGGGCTATTGCATACAGTCCGCGAAATTCCGGGGTTCCTCGCGATTGGGGTGATCCTTGTTATCATACTTATGCGTGAACAGGTGCTAGGAGTGCTTTCGCTCTTCCTTTTGGGGGTCGCGACCGCCGTCACTGCCTATTTTCCGACTTTGGGCGGCATTCTGACGATCACGCTTCTGTCGTCGATCGGCTTTCATTACTATGAAACGGTCAACCAGTCGCTCCAGCTTCAATGGATCGATAAACAAAAGGCACCGCAGACATTGGGCTGGCTGCTTGCTGCTGGTTCTGCTTCGACCTTTATTGCCTATGGGTCAATTGTGGTCACTTGGAAGGCCTTTGATCTAAGCTACAACCTTGTCTATCTTATTGGTGGCGGAGTGACTGCTCTTGTCGCGCTCGTCTGCTTCTTTGCTTACCCGCAGTTCGAGTCCCCCGATCCTCAGGTCAAGAAAATGATCCTGCGGAAAAGGTATTGGCTCTACTATGCGCTGCAATTCATGGCAGGCGCACGGCGTCAGATTTTTACGGTTTTCGCGGGTTTCATGATGGTCGAGAGGTTTGGCTTTGAAGTCCATGAGGTTACGGCCTTGTTCCTTGTCAATCTGGTCGCGAACATGATCCTTGCTCCAGTGATTGGACGTGTTGTGTCTCAGTTTGGAGAACGCCGTGCCCTGCTCGTGGAATATGCTGGTCTCGTGACCGTGTTCCTAGCCTATGGCGGGGTCTACTGGTTCGGGTGGGGCGTGGTTATTGCTTCTGTGCTTTACGTTGTTGACCACATCTTCTTTGCAATGGCTCTGGCGCTTAAGACTTACTTCCAAAAGATCGCCGATCCGGGTGATATCGCACCGACTGCGGCAGTGGCCTTTACCATCAACCATATTGCGGCGGTATTTCTGCCTGTCGTTTTGGGTGTGCTTTGGCTCTATTCACCGCTTATGGTGTTTGTTCTTGCAGCAGCGATGGCTTCGGTGTCCTTCCTGCTTGCCCTTTTGATCCCGCGTCATCCGATGCCTGGGAATGAAACAATCTTTGCCCGCCCGTTGGCGGCGCCTGCTGAATGAGACTTCTATGACGACCTATAGCGCGATCACCACAATCAACGGTCAACTTGCTGCCGAGGCTCTGGCCGAGAAATGCGAGAACCTGATCCCCGAACCGACGGGCGTTGGCACCTTTGAGGTCGAAGATGACTCGGGCCTATGGGAAGTCGCTGTCTATTTCACTGAAGAACCGGATCAGGCCGGACTCGCGCTGCTCGCGGCGATGCACGAAGCAAACGGCTTTGTCGTCTCGGAAATCCCTGATCAAGACTGGGTTGCCAAAGTTCGCCGAGAGCTTGCCCCGGTGGATGCTGGCCGCTTCTTTGTATACGGCAGCCATGACGCGGACAAAGTTCCCGAAGGCCGAGTGCCATTGTTGATCGATGCGGCGATGGCCTTTGGCACTGGCCACCACGGCACAACGCTTGGGTGCCTGAAGGCATTCGATATACTTCTGGAAGAAGGCGTGCCTGCGGGCAAAGTTGCGGACATCGGATGCGGCACGGCAGTTCTTGCTATGGCAGCAGCCCGCGTTTGGGAAGGCGTACCGATCCTCGCCTCGGATATTGACCGTGTGGCGGTCGATGTGGCCGAAGCAAACGTTGTTGCGAACGGTCTTGCTGGCAAAGTGAGCTGTGTCGAGGCGGCAGGGTTTGACACTCCTGCATTGGCCGAGGTCGCTCCGTTTGACCTAATCTTTGCTAATATCCTCAAAGGCCCGCTGATTGCGCTTGCCCCCGAGATGTCTGCGCATCTGAAAAGCGGCGGTTACATCATTCTTTCGGGCATTCTGAACGAACAGGCCGATTCGGTAGAAGTGACCTATCGGGCCAACCAATTCAGTTCTTACAAGCGCACTAGTATTGGGGATTGGACAACGCTGACGATGCGCAAGGATTGATCCCCTAGCGAGAACAGTGACACCAATTCGCCATACTTACGCCAGTGGACGGCCACAAGTGCGACCTATACGACTGTAGTGTCTGTCATTGAGTGTTGCCATGTCCCATTCTCATCTTGATCCCGTGCAGTGGCGCGATCGAAAATTCGAAGATCGTGTGCAAAAGATGTATGGAAGCGACTTTCTCGTCGGGCAGCACCGAGTGCTGCGCCCGAGGGATATGGTCGTGCGTTTTCCGTTTGGGCCGTTGCTTGCGCTTGTGGGGCTGTTCTGGATCTTAAAGTTGATCGCAGTTGTGTCCATCGGGGCTGAAGTATTTGAGGCTCAGCGCGTTGAGCTTTCCCATGGAACGTTACCCGAAAAAATAGGGGCCGCTCTGCTACAGATCGACCCCATAACTTCTAAAATCACTGAATTCGTATCAGCGAATTAATTAGATCTTGTGAATCATCGCGCGGGTCAGGCCGATATCGGCAAGCTCGTGATCGCTGAGGGCTTCGAGTGCGCGCTGAGTTTGGTGGCGCGCGTAGGCGTCTTTGATGGCGTCTACTACGCTCAAGACAGCAACATACACGAGGTAAAAGGCGCGTGGGCTAAGGGCGCGGGACTGGTTGACTGCGATCATTGGAAACACTCCTAAGGGCCAACTATCGGGCCAAATAACATTTGAGCGCCATTTAGAGTTTGCTGCATCGCAGCGCTAGAAGTTGTTTTTGCATAGTTCTTATGCATTCAAAGCATGCCTCAATTCGGTCAAATCCCCTTTGTATTGCTGACTTTTTGTGCAGTCACTCGGGGCATAGTCGCATGGGAATTTCGAAAGGTCGCAAATGGTTCGCGGCGAAAGGGCTTGGCGCGTGTTCTTGTTTTGTGCTAGTTCTATTTTCAGAACAAAAACAAAGGGCAGAACATGCGGGTGATCGGAATCGATCCAGGTCTTCGCAATATGGGGTGGGGAATCATCGACGTTGATGGCTCTCGTCTTACGCATGTGGCGAACGGTATCTGTAAATCGGATGGTGCCGCGGCTTTGTCAGAACGGCTCTTGTCCCTTCATCAGCAATTATCCGAGGTTTTCCGGACCTATGCGCCGACTGCTGCTGCGGTGGAGCAGACCTTTGTGAACAAGGACGCTGTTGCGACGCTCAAGCTCGGACAGGCACGCGGCGTCGCTCTGCTTGTGCCTGCGCAAGCGGGACTCGAGGTTGGTGAATATCTCCCGAACGCGGTGAAAAAGGCGGTGGTTGGCGTTGGTCATGCGGATAAGCGTCAAATTGATCATATGGTGAAACTCCAATTGCCGGGAGTTAAGATAGCGGGGGCAGATGCTGCGGACGCTTTGGCGATTGCGATTTGCCATTCCCACCATTGCCAATCCGCAGGACATCTCCAGCGGGCTATTTTGAAAGCGGGCGCATGATCGGAAAACTCTCTGGCCGTATCGACTATAAGGGAAGCGATCACATTCTGATTGATGTGCGCGGGGTCGGTTATATCGTCTATGTGTCTGACCGTGTGATGACGTCGCTTCCGCCAAAGGGTGAGGCGGTTGCGCTTTATACTGATTTGCTTGTTCGCGAGGATTTGCTTCAGCTTTTCGGGTTTACCACCTTGGTTGAAAAGGAATGGCACCGTCTCCTCATGTCTGTTCAGGGGATTGGGGCCAAGGCGTCGATGGCAATCTTGGGAGCACTTGGTGCAGATGGCGTAAGCCGTGCAATTGCTCTTGGCGATTGGAGTGCCGTTGCCAAGGCCAAGGGCGTTGGTCCCAAGACTGCGCAACGCGTCGTGATCGAACTTAAGGACAAAGCGCCAAGTGTTATGGCCATGGCAGGCGGCACAGCCGAGGCCGTTGATGTTGAAGAGGTGATCGAGGACGTGCCCGTTCCGAAAACCCGTAAAGCGCCTCCTGCTCTGAACATGGCGCAACCAGAGGCTCTTTCGGCACTCGGGAACCTTGGCTATGGTCCGTCCGAGGCGGCGAGCGCCGTTGCTCAAGCATTGGGGGAGACGCCTGATCTTGATACGAACGGGCTTATTCGTGCGGCGCTCAAGTTGCTTGCTCCAAAGTAAGGCTGTCTGATGACTGAACCAGATCCCACTCTTCGACCTGAGCGGCAGCCAGAAGACCGTGACCGCGCTTTGCGTCCTCAAGGGCTTGAAGAGTTCATAGGACAGGCGGAGGCCCGTGCTAACCTTCGGGTATTTATCGAGAGTGCGAAACAGCGCGGCGAAGCGATGGATCACACATTGTTTCATGGTCCACCGGGGCTTGGTAAGACGACGCTTGCGCAGATCATGTCACGCGAACTTGGTGTGAATTTCCGCATGACCTCGGGGCCTGTTCTGGCCAAGGCGGGGGATTTGGCGGCGATCCTGACAAACCTTGAGGCGCGGGATGTTCTTTTCATTGATGAAATCCATCGCCTGAACCCTGCAGTCGAAGAAGTGCTTTATCCCGCGATGGAAGATTACGAGCTTGATCTTGTGATCGGCGAGGGGCCTGCCGCGCGGACGGTGCGGATCGAATTGCAGCCATTTACGCTCGTGGGTGCCACGACGCGTTTGGGCCTTTTGACAACCCCGTTGCGGGATCGTTTCGGGATCCCGACGCGGCTTGAATTCTACACGGTCCCAGAGCTGAACGAGATCGTCAAACGCGGGGCGCGGCTCCTTGGTGCGCCTGCGGATGAAGATGGCGCGATGGAGATTGCTCGCCGTGCACGCGGAACACCGCGCATAGCGGGACGTTTGCTGCGGCGCGTTGTGGACTTTGCAATCGTTGAAGGTGACGGGCGCGTAACTCGTGCATTGGCGGATAGAGCGCTGACGCGGCTTGGCGTGGATAACCTTGGGCTTGATGGGGCCGACCGTCGCTATCTGAAGCTTATTGCCGAAAGCTATGGCGGCGGGCCCGTAGGGATAGAAACGCTTTCGGCGGCTCTTTCTGAAAGTCGCGATGCCTTGGAAGAAGTCATTGAGCCCTATTTGCTTCAGCAGGGTTTGATACAGCGGACTCCACGCGGACGAATGCTGGCACAGGCGGCTTGGCGGCACCTTGGACTTGACGCGCCCAAAGGGCAGCAAGACCTTTTTGGCAAATAAGCGCGACTTGGTTCTTGTGGTCAGATATGTAAAGAGAGGCCTCAGGTAACCGAAGACGCGAGACTATTCCTATGATGACCCCCGACCAGATCGAGGCCCATTTCACGCATTCGAATGGCGATTTCTTGTGCGCGCGTTGGGGGCGGCCGATCGTTCCTGTGGTCTTTGGGGTCGAGGATGTAACGCTGTCGACGATCAAAGGCGCAATTGAACTGGTTGTCGGGTTCTCAGGTCATAAGATGGCTGAAACCGATCCGGAATTCGGCGCGAATTTGATGCTTTTCTTTTGTCGTGACTGGTCGGATTTGGTCGATGTGCCGAACCTTGACCAACTTGTTCCCGAATTGCGCCAAGTGGTGGAGCGCCTCAGCGGTGCAGATGCGAACCAATACCGCATTTTCCGGTTTGATCGAGAAGGTGCTATTTGCGCTTGTTTCGTGTTTCTCCGTATGGACGCCGAGATGTCTCAACTGCCTGCCGAGACGATAGCTCTGGGGCAGGCAGTTCAGATGCTTGCCCTTTGGTCGGAGAGCGCTTTTGCCGCGACTTCGCCGCTCGCGCTCGTGAAAGGGGTCGCCGTGCTCCGCCCAGAGATTGGCGCACTTCTCAAGGCGGTCTACGATCCAATCCTTCCTGCGGTAGCAAAGGATAAAGTCCACGCACTTCGCCTCTTTGCTCGAATGTCAAAGGAGACCCTTTCGTGATCCATACCTTTTCGTGCCGCGTTTATTACGAAGACACTGATCTTGCCGGCATTGTCTACTATGCCAATTATCTCAAGTTCATAGAGCGGGCGCGGACCGAATGGGTTCGAGCGCAAGGTGTGGATCAGGCCAAGCTCAAGGGCGAGCAAGGAATCGTTTTTGCTGTGCGCCGCGTCGAAGCAGATTACCTGCATCCTGCCAAGTTCGACGACGAATTGACAATTGAAACACGGGTGGAGTCGCTTACCGGCGCTCGCATCGTTCTATCTCAGGATGTGCTGCGCGCAGGCGAGAAGCTCTTTTCTGCGCATGTGACGCTTGTCGCCATCGGTGCGAATGGGGCGCCTGCGCGGCTTCCGGCAATTCTCCGCCGACCGTTGCATTGATTTCAGCGAAAAACAGAGGTGTGATCGCAGTTCTATTGGCTTTGTTCGCGTAAATGGGGTAAATCGGGTTCAAATAGGCCCGAACGGCCAC
>CAYWUN010000108.1:3599-8880 GCA_964461315.1 uncultured Aestuarium sp. | reverse complement strand
GCACCGACGGTGAAGAGCTCGGACACCAAGAGACGCCCGACGCGGTCATGATAGGCTGCCCCAAGGATGTGCTTGATCTTGCGGTGGGTTTTGGTGTCGTCCGAGCCGTATTGCACGACGTCGAGATCGGCAGCGCGCACGGCAAAAGGTTTGAGCGTTTCGGCAAACTTCGCGCCCGCAACAAAAAACTCAGTATCTGTGCGAGCGGTGATCCGTGCGCCCATGTTAGAGGGCACGTAGACACCTTCGGGTTCGCCGTCCCAGACATCGACGCCGCGATTGCCGATATTGGCATAAGTCTCGCCGCCAGTTTCAACCGTCACGGTGCCAGTCGCAGGCACGATGCAGGTCTCGTATCCTTCGAGACGATAGTCATAAACCTCGCCTGCCTTGAGCTTGACGATGTTGAAATAGTTAAGCGGGACAAGGGCATGGTCTACATCGACGATGGGTTTGTTCTGGTTGTCAAAGGGCGGAATGTACATCTCGGCCTCCTAGGTTGGGGTCTGCATTTGGGCATTTGTGATAAACTTGTCGAGCTCGTATTGGGTCGGCATGGCGGGGGCGCAGCCAACGCGAGCGACAACCATTGCGGCGGCGGCTGAGCCGCGTATTACAGCCTCGTCCAAAGGGCGGTCTTGGGCGAGGGAGGCGAGAAAGCCCGCCATAAAGCTGTCACCAGCACCTGTTGGCTTGAGCGCTTGCGTCTCAAAGATCCCAAGACGGGTCTCGCCAGCCTTTGTGATTGTGATCGACCCAAGCTCGCCCATCTTATAGATCGCGATCTGAGCGCCTTGGCGGACGAGGTCGCGGGCTTTTTCCAGCCCGTCATTGCCTGCGCCAGCCATAAAGCCGAACTCGACGTCATTCCCGATGATAACATCGCATAGGGCTGCCGCTTTGGAGTAAACCTCGGACGCCTCCTTAGTAGAGGCCCAGCTATAGGGGCGATAATCTACATCAAAGATCAGCGGGAGGTTTGCCGCTCTTGCGCGCTCAAAGGCTTCAAAAGTCGCGCTGCGGGACGGTTCAGCGGCGAGAACTGTACCAGTCGTTACGAGTGCGGAAAAATCGCTATAGGGAAGTTCGCGGACATCCTCCGTCCGCATCGCGAAATCGGCGGCATTGTTGCGATAGATGACGGATTGCGTGTTCTCTAGACGCGTTTCCACAACGGCTAAGGAGTTCCGCGCCTCACCGCCTTCCGTGCGGACAAAGCGCCTATCCACTCCGTAGTGATCAAGTTGATTGAAACAATAACGTCCAACGGCATCGTCTGAGACGCGCGTTACGAGTGCCGCCTCGCAGCCAAGTCGCGTTAGACCTGCGGCGATATTTGCGGAAGAGCCTCCGAGCGCGGCAGTGAACTGTGTTGCCTCCTCAAGCCGAGTTCCAGGCGGATCGGCATAGAAATCCATACCCGCGCGCCCGATCACCAAAAATCGGCCAGCTTGAAGCCGTTTCAGATCCGCCATCCCTCCACCCCTAAATTGATGTTGCGGTCTCGTTTTAACAAAGTTACAAATTTTGCAACCGGTTGCAATATGAGTCGAGGGGGAGCGATGAGGTCAATTGGGATAGGGATCGTGGGCGGTGGTTATATGGGCAAGGCCCATGCTGTCGCGATGACCTCTGTTGGGGCAATCTTCAACACTACGCTCCGTCCAAAGCTTGAAATGGTGGCGGCGACATCGCTTGAAAGCGCGGAGCGCTATCGTGATGCCTATGGTTTCGCGCGGGCCGCAAAAGACTGGCAGGAATTGGTAAAAGATCCCAAGGTCGAAGCGGTGGTGATCGCCTCTACTCAAGACACGCACCGCCCCATTGCAGAAGCTGCATTTGCGCTGGGCAAGCCAGTGCTTTGTGAGAAGCCGCTTGCCGATGACATCGAGAATGCCCGCGAAATGGTGATCGCGGCAGAGGCGAGTGGGGCGGCCAATATGGTTGGCTTTAATTACGCGCGCACGCCCGCAACCCAATATGCCCGCAAGCTCATTCAGGACGGGGTTTTGGGCGACATCAACTGGTTTCGCTGCGAGCACACAGAAGACTTTCTTGCCGATCCCACTACGCCACTAAATTGGCGCTGCAATGGTCGGGCGACGGGCAATATGGGCGATCTGGCACCCCATCCCATCAATGCCGCGATGGCGCTTATGGGGCCGATTGCGAAGGTGAATGCGGTCTGCGAGACCACCATAACAACCCGCGCGGGCGGTAATGTGACAAACGACGACCATGCCCAGATTATGTGCCGCTTTGAAAGCGGTGTGATGGGCCACATCTATTCGAGCCGCGTCGCGACAGGCCGCAAAATGGGCTATGTCTACGAGATTTTTGGCACCAAAGGTGCGATCCGCTTTGATCAAGAAGATCAGAACGCGCTCTGGCTTTATCAAGCAGAAGGGCCAGAGGCACAGCGAGGCTTTCGCAAGATACTAATGGGCCCAGAGCATCCTGATTACCAGCCGTTCTGCCTCGGGGCGGGGCATGGCACTGGGTATCAGGATCAAATCATTATCGAGGCCAAGGATTTTCTCGAGGCGATCGAAACAGGCAAACCCGTCTGGCCGACCTTCCGAGATGGGCTGGCGGTTTCAGAGGTCGTGGAGGCTGTCTTTGCTTCGTCGCAAAGCGGTCAATGGGTCGAGGTCAATAAATGACATTCCGTATTGGTAACGCGCCCTGTTCGTGGGGTGTCGAGTTTGCAAATGATCCACGCACCCCCCATTGGCGCAAGGTTCTAGAGGAATGCTCATCCGCGGGGTATCGCGGTATTGAGCTCGGACCTGTTGGCTATATGCCAGAGGACCCAGCAGAGCTTGGCGACGCGCTTGACGAGTTCGATCTTACTTTGATTGGTGGGGTCGTTTTTAGACCTTTTCATGACAAAGCGCAGTGGACGGATGTGGTCGATGCTGCGAGCCGCACCTGTAAGTCTCTTGCAAGTCATGGCGCAAAACACCTTGTCCTTATCGATAGTATTTCGCCCCGCCGCGCGCCGACAGCGGGCCGCGCGAGCGAAGCCGAGCAAATGGATGCAGCAGAATGGGCAGCCTTTCGCGACCGCATCGATTACGTCGCTCGGATGGGCCACGCGGAATATGGCCTTACAGTGAGTATCCACGCACACGCTGGCGGGTTCATCGATTTCGAGCCCGAGCTAGAGCGGCTTCTTGACGAGATCGACAGCGATATTCTGAAGATCTGCTTTGATACGGGGCATCATTCCTATGCAGGGTTCGATCCCGTTGCTTTTATGAAGCGTCATATCGATCGTATCAGCTGCATGCACTTCAAGGATATCGATCCGTTGGTCAAAGCAGCCGTGATCGAGAACCGCACAGATTTCTACGATGCTTGCGGGCAGGGGATTTTCTGCAATCTCGGACGCGGCGATGTCGACTTTGAAGCCGTTCGCGAGGTGCTCGTTCAAAACAACTTTGATGGCTGGTGCACGGTGGAGCAAGACTGCGATCCGACGCTCGACGTGCGTCCTATGGACGATGCGCTCGCCAATCGAAATTATCTGCAATCCATAGGATTTAATTAAGGAGAGACCCAAAATGGGTAAACTACGTTGGGGTATGATTGGCGGCGGCGAAGGAAGCCAAATTGGTCCCGCACACCGTCTTGGTGCTGGTCTGGACGGGTATTTTGAATTTACCGCAGGCGCTTTAGATCATCGCCCCGAAGAAGGACGCGCGTATGGTCAGCGTCTCGGTTTGGCTGCTGATCGGTCCTATGGCGACTGGCGCGAGATGCTCGAAGGCGAGAGGAATCGCGAGGATCGCATTGATCTTGTGACCGTCGCGACGCCGAATGCCACGCACTTTGAAATCACCAAGGCCTTTCTTGAGGCGGGATTTCACGTCCTTTGCGAAAAGCCGATGACGATGACTGTCGAAGAGGGCGAAGAGATCGTCCGTCTTGCCCAAACGACCGGCAGCATTTGCGCCGTTAATTATGGCTACACCGGCTATTCGCTCGTTCGTCATATGCGGGCGATGGTGCAGCGCGGAGACCTTGGTGCCATTCGTTTGGTCAAGGCCGAGTTCGCGCACGGCCATCACTCGGACGCGGCGGATATGGACAACCCGCGTGTGCGTTGGCGCTATGACCCGAAACAGGCAGGCGTAAGTGCGCAGTTCGCGGACTGCGGGATCCACGCGCTCCATATGGCAAGCTTTGTACTCGGCCAAGAGGTCGAGAAGCTCTCGGCCGATACCGTGGCTTGTGTTGCTGGGCGCGAGCTTGAGGATGACGCAATGGTCAATCTTCGCTTTGACGGTGGCACTGTTGGGCGGCTTTGGACCTCGTCCATCGCGCTTGGGCGTCAACATGGTCTCACGCTTCAGGTTTTTGGTGAAAAGGGTGGCCTGCGCTGGGCGCAAGAACAACCGAACCAGCTTTACTACATGCCGCTTGGCGGCCGTCTCGAAGTCATCGAGCGGGGCGAGGCGAACCTTTCGCCCGAGGCAGACCGCAGCACCCGCGTCACCATCGGGCATGCCGAAGGTATGCCGCTTGCCTTCGCGAACATCTATTCGGACCTCTCAGAAGCGATCCGCGCCCGCAAAGAAGGCCGTGCCATGGACCCCGCCGCGAACCTTTTCCCCAAGGCCGAGGATGGCTTGCGTTCGATGGCGGCGGTTTTTGCAGTGGCGCAAAGCGGAAAAGAAGACGGCGTTTGGAAAGACGCGCGTCCGCCAATGTTTCGCTAGGGCAGCGGGCGCAGCGTTCCGCGCTCGATCAATGAAAACGGGAGAAGACGCGTTCGCTCGGGCGCGTCTTCTTTGTTTACAGCCTGCTGCATGAGGGCGACGGCGGTCTCAACAATCTCGTTTGTCGGCTGGCGGATGGTCGACAGCGCGATATTCGCCCAGCCCGCCATTTCCATGTCATCTAGCCCGAGAACGCCCACGTCCTGAGGCACCTTATATCCTGCGTCGATCAAGGCGCTGAGCACCCCAATCGCGATTACGTCATCGCCACAGAAATAGGCTTCAGCGACTTTACCAGATGAAATGGCAGCCTGCATTTCGGTGCGGCCCGCTTCAAAGGAATACTCTTCTGCAAAGCGTGCGTCGATGAAGCAATCCACCGCCGCAGCCTTTAGGCCCGCAAGACGGTCTTGGGTCGTTGTCGCACCCGCAGGGCCGCCGATATAGCCGATCGAATTGTATCCTCTCGCAAGAAGCGTCTCGCCAGCAAAGCGTCCGGCCGAAACGTTGTCGATGCTTACGAGATAGGTGCTTGGCGAAGGGTGCGACCATCCAAA
>CAYWUN010000108.1:0-3499 GCA_964461315.1 uncultured Aestuarium sp. | reverse complement strand
GCGAGCACGTTCGGCGTATAGCCAAGCTCTGCCGCTGCTTTCTCGACCTTGGCCCGAGTAGCCTTGGAAACTGATGCGCCAATCGTAAAGGTCCGCGAGGCCGCAGATTTCGAGACGCCAGCGCGCTGGGCAACATCCTGAAGTGTAACCGCCATCGGACCCTTTTTACTCACCTTCAAAGGCATCAGCCACAGATTAGTTTAGGAATAGCCCTTCGTCCGGTGCTTTGAAAGTCCATGCTCAATGGCCGCGTCAATTGACCTCTTGATTGCGTCAAAGCCCAGAACCCGCTAGCAAGCGTTAATGAATTTGCGCCCAATCTTCTTTGAACGGAATGCACCACGTGACCTACAATCCAATCCGCGCCTTGAAGAACAGCTTTACCCACCGCGTCGATACGCCCGAGGAGCGGGCTTCTGCTGAGAAATATCTAAAGTGGATCGATGCTGGGTTTCTGAGGATCAAATGGCGCAATCAATGGGAAATCGCACCTGGCGTTTATCGGTCTAACAATCCAAACCCCGCGCGTTTTAAAGAACTCGAGCCACTTGGACTTAAGACGATCGTTGACCTGCGTAACGACTCCAATCGGTCACCCTCGCAGTTAGTGGCTTGGGAATGTGGTGAGCGTGGGATCACCTATCTTAATCGCCCCTTTTCCCAGCGTGAAGCGCCCAGTAGGGACCAACTTATCAGCCTAATTGAAGAAATGCCGACATGGGAAAGGCCCCTGCTGATCCACTGCAAATCAGGTGCGGACCGCACCGGTTTGATCGCTGCGATTTGGCAACTCACCCAAGAGAATAAACCTTTGCACGAGGCGCGCGAGCAGCTTTCGGCTTCATATCTTCACATCCGCGATGGTCACACTGGCGTTTTGGATGAGGTGCTCGACCAATTTGCCGAAGCGGGTGACGGAGTGGATTTCCTAACATGGGTGCGTGAGAGCTATGACCCAGACCGCGCTGTTGCGGCATATCGCCTTCGCGCAGCGCGCCTTGGGCTATGGGCTCAGATCAAGGCGACGGTGAGCGGGCTTTATAAACACGGCCAAGCTTGCGAGGCGAAATGGCACCAGAGCTTTGAGGCAGTGACCTTTGCGCCTGAAGAGATCGATCGTGCTAAGTTCTTTGTGAAATGGATCGACCACGGAGTTCTTCGAGACATATGGACCAATGAGGCCGAGATTTTCCCAGGCATCATACGGACCAACCATCCCACCGAACCGAGGTTTCGCAAATATGCAGCTGATGGCCTTCAGACAGTGATCAATCTACGTGCAGAGGTGCGTCAGCCGCAGCACTTCTTTGAGGTGGAGCTGTGCAAGGAACTCGGTCTCACGCTCCTTGATGTCCCGATTGACTCTCACCGCGCCCCGACCCGCGCTGAAGTTCAAGCTGTTATAGAAGCGATTGAAACTGCGGAAAAACCACTGCTTTTCCATTGCAAATCAGGTGCCGATCGAACCGGTATCGTTGCCGCGCTTTACGTCCTCTACAAAGGCGGTTCGATCGAAGATGCACGTGCGCAACTCAGCGCCAAACACCTTCACTTTCGGCGTGGCCGCAAAGCAGTTTTGGACGAGGTTATTGACGCTTACGAACGTGATTTCTTGTCCGATGGCGTCGCTTTCCCTGAATGGCTGAGCGAACGCTATGATCCGAAAATGGTCGGTCAACGCTAACTCCCGCTTTGATGTAAGCTATGTGACCTTTGAAGCGCCACTGATGATTTTTGAGGCATTCATATCGGAATGAGACTTTCCGCTGAGTTTCAGTGATGTTATCGGTCTTGGAAGAGAAGTGCCCTTGGCACGAATTTGATGCAGAGCAGTTAATGGCAAACCAAGACCTCGCCTTTACGATGTTCCTCGTTTTCTCCATTTCGTTTGTTTCAAGCGGAATAATCTGGGCGACGAAACGTTGGCAGATGCGTTCCATCGCGCGGCGTTCTGACACCTCTGCCGTTCAAGCCTCACATACAGTGCCTACGCCTCGACTTGGCGGTGTTGCTGTGGTGCTATCGCTTTTTGTTGGATCGTTGATTGTGGTTTGGGCAGGACTTGGTCTAAAGCCGCTCCTTTTCCTTTTGACATTGACGCCTTTGTTCCTTGGGGGGCTTCTTGAGGACTTGGGTTACGGGGTTAGCCCACGTCAGCGTCTGCTTGCAGCTGCCATTTCAAGTGTTCTTGTGATGTTGGTCTTTAAGGTTTGGGTCACGCGTGTTGGCGTTCCGGGCGTAGACGCCGTGCTCGCTATTGCGCCGATTGCCGTCGTTTTTACCGTCTTCTGTAGCGTTGGCGTCTCGAATGCATTCAATTTGATCGATGGCTTGAATGGTCTTTCGGTGTCGACTGCCATCATGACGACAGCCGCGCTCGCTTATATTGCGGAGACGCATAATCTGACTGAAATTGCTCAGATGTGTCTGCTGCTGATCACTGCACTCGGCGGATTTCTGTTCTTTAATTATCCGTTTGGGAAAGTGTTTCTGGGCGATGCCGGCGCCTATTCAATCGGTCAAATTCTCGTTTGGATCGGGATTGCGATAATGTTCTTCGCGCCAGAAGTGAGCCCCGCGTCTGTGCTTCTCGTTTTCTTCTGGCCGGTTGCTGATACAGTTCTCGCGATTTATCGCAGGCGGCGGAGTGGGCGACCGTCCGATCAGCCCGATCGTTTGCATTTTCATCAGCTGGCAATGCGCGCACTTGAAATAGGGTTCATTGGCAAGCACCGTCGCGAAATTGCAAATCCGATGGCGACGGCTATTATTATGCCGATGATTGCAGCGCCGCAGATCGCTGGCGTGATGTTAAGCAGCAGCAACGGTCTGGCATTTTTAGCACTTGGTGTCTTTAGCGTGCTGTTTTTTGCTGCCTATGTAAGTGGTGTCCGCTGGGCGCGTCGGAATGTAGGTCGTTACTACCGCTAGGATTTCGGCCCTAAGTTTCCATAAAACTCTCGATACCATTTGACGAAAGCCTTCATTCCGTCTCGGACGTTGGTCTTGGGCTGATAACCCGTGAGCGATTTGAGGAGCGAGGCGTCGGCCCATGTGGCGGGCACGTCGCCGGCCTGCATCGGCATGAGGTTGCGGGTGGCCTTGAGGCCGGTCGCCTCTTCTATCGCTTCGATGAAATCGGTGAGCTGGACCGCATCCGAATTGCCGATGTTCACCACGCGCCAAGCGGCGACGGGAGAGAGGCTGTCGCCTTGCGGTACAACGCCATCCGCAGGCCGCACAGGCACCGCGTCGATCAAGAGACGGATCGCTTCAAAGAGGTCCTCAACATAGGTGAAATCGCGCTTCATATCCCCGTAGTTGTATACATCAATGGTCTCGCCTGCGAGGATCGCTTTGGTGAACTTATAAGGCGCCATATCGGGGCGTCCCCATGGGCCATAGACCGTGAAGAAGCGGAACATCGTGATCGGAAGATCAAAGAGATGGGCATAGGAATGCGCCATATTCTCGGTGGATTTCTTGGTCGCCGCATAGA
>CAYWUN010000107.1:0-9027 GCA_964461315.1 uncultured Aestuarium sp. | reverse complement strand
GAAGCGAGCAGGGCAATGGCAATTGGAAGATCAAAGTGTGATCCTTCTTTCGGTAAATCAGCCGGAGAGAGGTTCACTGTGATCTTTTGCGAGGGAAGCGCAATGCAAAGCGTCGCCAGCGCTGCGCGCACGCGTTCCTTTGCTTCAGAAACCGCCTTGTCCGGTAGTCCCACGATCGAGAACCCCGGAATTCCGGGGCTTAGGGCACATTGTACTTCGACAAGTCGTGCTTCGACGCCTTCAAAGGCGACTGTATGGGTGAAAGCGACCATTTTGATCCCGCCATTTGCCTGCAAATACACTTGGCGAGATCATGGTTTAGGATTGGTTAATAAGGCCAATCTGCTTTGCTAAAGGGAAGGTCATAGGGGAAGGGTTCGTGCACTTCTTTGAGAGCCTTTTTGCGCCATTCAAGGAAGGCCGGATCAGTTAGTGTTGCCTTGATATAGGTCTTTGCATATTCGCTTTTGGGGAGGCTGTACGTCGTCATGCGGCAACAGACCGGGGCATAGAACACATCCGCAAGCGAGTAATCTCCAAAAAGCCACGGGCTATCAGCACGGCCATAGCGCGAATGGGCAAGCGCCCAAAGTTCTTCGATGCGCGCAAGATCCTTCTTTACGGCGTCTGAAACCTTAAAATCGCTCCAAACAAAGGCGAGGTTATTGGGGCATTCGTTCCGAAGAGAGGAAAAGCTCGAGTGCATTTCAGCGACGAGATTGCGGGCAAGTGCGCGGGCGCCTGCTTCTTTGGGCCAAAGCCCTGCGTTGGGGTTCTCTTCGGCCAGCGTTTCGGCCATCGAAATAGAGTCAGACAGGATATGCCCCTTGACCGAGCGCATTGCCGGAACAGTTCGCGCTGGCTCCATCCCCTTGAGGTCCTCGGCCATCGTGCCAGAGTAAAGGCCGACCATAGTTGTTTCATAAGGGATGCCGAATTTTTCGAGCATCAGCCAGCCGCGTAGTGACCAGCTCGAGAAAAGACGATCGCCGATAATAAGATTGTAAGGCATATGGATATCACTTTTGAGTTGCTATTATCTCAATAGGGCCCAAGAGCCTTTGCTTTGCCAGTCAGTAATTGTGAAGCAATCCATCACGGTTTGTGATCAATCATTTCGAGCGACCAATATTGGGAGCTTGCATTGATCTGAGTAACAGAGAGGTTTGATATGCGATGGGAAAAAGTCTCATAGGCAGTGAGGCCCAAGGCACGCTGAACCTGAGTGAGGATCATCCCAAAATGGCCCACGAGAATGAGTTCGGGTAAACCTCGCGCCAGATAACGATCAACCGCCGCCGAAACTCTTGAGGAGGTGTCATTCCAACTTTCGCCGTTTGGCGGTGCAATATCGCCTGGTGTCTCCCAATACGCCCGAAGATGGGGATCATCTTGGTCGAAAGTTCGCATCTCCCAATCCCCAAAATTAATTTCACGGAGCGCAGGATCGTGTTTCAGTCTGGGTCGGTTGCTCTGTATCGCATCGGCAGTCGCCACAGCGCGGATCAAATCTGAAGACACGATGGGCGCAGCGGGCAGAAAGTCGGAGAGACGCGAGAGCGCGTGATGGTCCGATAGATCGGCAGGAATATCGCTCCAGCCTACCATGGATTTGGCGTGGGTTGGGCCGTGTCTCACAAACCAAAGGCGCGTCATGCGGGTAGGGTGCCTTTGAGCATCATCGGAAGTCCTGCCGCGATAAAGATCACCGTTTCCGCCTCGGAGGCGATAGCCTGATTTAAGCGGCCTTGCGCGTTTCGAAAATGGCGGGACAGTGCATTGTCGGGCACTATTCCGAGGCCTGTTTCGTTCGAAACAATCACAATTTGCGCGGGGCAGGCGGCGAGTGCCGCCAACAGACGCTCTTGCTCGGCTTCAAGATCATGTTCGGCAAGTAAATGGTTGGTCAGCCAGAGAGTTGCGCAGTCGATGAGAACGACGTCATCGGGCGAAACCAGCGACAAAGCCTTGCCCATATCCAAGGGCTCTTCAATCGTGTGCCAATCATCGCCGCGCTGGGCTTTGTGGTCTTCGACCTTCTTACGCATTTCGTCGTCAAAGACTTGGCTGGTCGCGATATAAAATCGGTTCTTTCCGGTACGCGTAACCAATTGCTCTGCAAAGAAAGATTTCCCTGAAGCTGCACCTCCGAGCACGAGCGTGCAATTTTTCAATGCGCGTTTCGAAACCATGAGTGATCCAGTCGAGTTGTCCTTACGTATGATTTCACGACTACCACGAAAGAGCACCGCAACAATAGCGGGCCGAGCAATTCACCGGGGGGTGAGTATATGGCACTTGATGGAACTTTAGACCGCGCTCTGTCTCGCAAGGCGATGAAGGCCGAGTTGCTTGATGCCGAAACCGAAGCAATGCTTGCCTATGCATGGCGCGACCATCGTGACGAGCAGGCGCTTCATCGGTTGATTACGGCATACATGCGTCTCGCCATCTCGATGGCGTCAAAGTTTCGCCGATACGGTGCCCCAATGAATGATCTTATCCAAGAGGCGAGCCTTGGGCTCATGAAAGCGGCCGAAAAATTTGACCCAGACCGTGGTGTGCGTTTCTCGACTTATGCCGTGTGGTGGATCAAAGCGTCGATACAGGATTATGTGATGCGCAACTGGTCGATGGTGCGCACGGGATCAACCTCTTCGCAAAAATCGTTGTTTTTCAACATGCGCCGCGTTCAAGCGCGGATCGAGAGAGAAGCGGCATCGCGCGGCGAGTACCTTGATCCAGTCGCTCTTCGAGAAGCTGTAGCCGCCGAGATTGGTGTGCCGATCGCAGATGTTGAGATGATGGAAGGGCGTCTTTCGGGGTCGGATTTTTCACTCGATGCGACCCAATCTTCCGATGAAGAAGGGCGCTCGTGGGTCGAAGCACTTGCGGATGACAGCGAGCAGGCTGCCGAGCGTGTGGAGCATAACCATGATACGCATACGCTACGCCAGTGGCTCTATTCGGCGCTTAATGCACTGAACGAGCGAGAGCGTTTCATCGTGCGAGAGCGTAAGCTGCGCGACGATCCACGCACCTTGGAGTCGCTTGGCGAAGAACTTGGTCTGTCTAAAGAACGGGTACGCCAACTTGAAGCTGCGGCATTCGCAAAGATGCGTAAGAACCTCGAAAATCAGTCGCGCGAAATTCGCCACTTTATCTGATAGCGACTTTGAGGCGCGGTGGATTGCTTGCCGCGCCTCAAGGCTTTACTGTGCCCTAAATTCCGAAGGGGGCGCAAATGCTTGCTGGCAAACGGGTTCTATTGATTGTGGGTGGCGGCATAGCGGCGTTTAAAGCCGTTGATATCATCCGATTTCTGCGGGCTCAGGGGGCATCGGTTACGCCTGTGCTCACCAATGCAGGCGCGGAGTTTGTAACACCGCTCACTCTTTCGGTGCTTTCAGAGAGCAAGGTCTATCAAGAGCTTTTTGATCTGACCGAAGAGATTGAGATGGGTCATATCGAGCTTTCTCGTTCGGCTGATCTTGTCGTGGTTGCACCCGCCACGGCGGACCTGTTGGGCAAGATGGCCAACGGCCTTGCGAATGACCTTGCATCGACGCTTTTGTTGGCGACGGACAAGCGCGTCTTGGTCGCGCCTGCGATGAACGTGCGGATGTGGGAGCATCCTGCCACCCTGCGTAATGTAAAGCAGCTAAAGGTCGATGGTGTGCTTTTCTGTGGTCCCGTCGAGGGTAGCATGGCCTGCGGTGAATTTGGATTTGGGCGCATGTCCGAACCAGATGCGATCATTGCGTCTATCACTGCCGCTCTGACGGATGGTCCACTTAAAGGGAAGCATATTCTTGTTACCTCTGGGCCAACCCATGAACCGATTGATCCTGTGCGCTTTATCGCGAATAGATCGTCGGGCCAGCAGGGGACAGCTATCGCTTCGGCTCTTTTGGCTCTCGGAGCCAATGTCACTTTTGTGACCGGCCCTGCCGATGCAGCCCCTCCACAGGGCGCGAAACTTATCAAAGTCGAAACAGCGGCCCAGATGAAGGATGCCGTTGAAGCCGCTCTACCAGCGGACGCGGCTGTGTTCGCTGCGGCCGTTGCGGACTGGCGCGTCGCCAGCGCGAGCGGGAGCAAAATCAAGAAAGAAGCAGGCAAACTTCCGACGCTCGAATTTGTAGAGAACCCCGACATTCTTAGGACGATCAGTCAATTGGAGGCAGGGCGTCCACGGCTCGTCGTTGGTTTCGCTGCTGAAACCGATGATGTGATTGCACATGCGACAGCGAAACGGGCGCGCAAAGGGTGCGACTGGATCGTTGCGAACGATGTTTCACCGTCCACTGGGATCATGGGTGGCACCGAGAATGCTGTGACCTTGATTACCGAAACCGGTGCTGAAACGTGGGAGCGCATGGGCAAGACCGAAGTTGCGGAACGCCTTGCCCGTCGAATCGCGTCTGCTATCGCTTAGTCGAACTTTTCAAAGCCTGCGATCAGATGGCGAAGGCCGACATAAGCTCCGATCAACATTGAGCCGAGTGCAATCGGGGCCGACCATGCTAGGACCGACATCGCCGATAGACCTTGGCCGATAGAGCAACCCATTGCGACTACCGCGCCTACTCCCATCATCGCAGCGCCAAATATCTGACGGCGGAGCTCACGCGGATCTTCGCAGGCTTCCCACCGGAAATGGCCCTTGATCAGCGAGCCGATAAAGGCTCCGAGCCAAACGCCTGCCGCCGATCCTATCCCGAACGAAAGTGACTGGCCGCTCGCGGTCATAAACCAAAGGATGCTCTCTCCGAGAGGAGCGGAAAAGGTGTGGGATTCGACGCGGACGCCTTCAAAGCCGTTCGATGCGACCCATTGTGTCCCGCCCCAACCTGTAACGACCGCAAGGCCGACAACTGTTCCCCAAAAGAGGGTTTCTTTGGAGGTATGAATACGCTTAGGCGCGATCGTGAACAGAAGGATCGCAACACCGACGAGTATGCCTACGAGGATGGGCGAGAGGCCTAATAGTCCGGCAATATCATGGGCGATACCCGGAATTTCATCATTAGATCTGTCTTGGGGGAAAAGATAAATCCGCGCATAGGCGAGCGGTCCAGAGATAGTGGCGTAGGAACTTATGCCCATGACCAAAACGATCACAAAGTTCCTTAGATCTCCGCCTCCAAGCCGTGCGAGCGCGCCGTATCCGCAGTTCCCCGCGAGCGCCATGCCATAGCCGAACACAAGTCCACCAAAGATTGCACCGAGGATAGAGAGTTCGAAGCCCAGATAGATGGTCCGCGGTGCATCGAGAAGGCCGAGCCCCATCAGGCAAAATGTTCCAATAACAGCAACACCGATCGCGACGCCCCACATCCGAATGCGTGTGTCGTTCTCGCCGTAGATCATGTCCTCTATTGCGCCGAGCGTGCAAAACCGTCCTAGACGGGCGGCAAGGCCAAGCATTATTCCACCAACAAGGCCGAAGATAGCAGCTAGGTTGCTATCACCGAGAGCGTCAAGCATTCGTTTCCTCCCTACCGACCGTCCGCCTGTAGGTAGGCAAATGCGATCAGCGTGTTGCGCAGAACATGTCGTACACGAGATCGATTATTTGACGAGGACGCTCATCGGTCAAGCGATAGTAAATCGCTTTGCCATCCCGTCGTGGCGTCACAAGCCCTTCAAGGCGCAGTCGGGCAAGCTGTTGGGATACCGCGGCTTGGCGTGCGGCAAGAAGTTCTTCGAGTTCTGTGACCGACTTTTCGCCAGACGCGAGATGACAAAGTATCATCAAGCGTCCTTCATGGCTGATCGCCTTCAAGAAATTTGACGCTTCCGTGGCGCTGTCCATCATCTTGTCGAGGTCACCCTCGCAGATGCGGTCGTCGACAATCGGTATACCCATCTTATCTCATCCAATCCAACCTTGGCGCGTATTGCCAGAATCTCGCCGAATGTTGAAGTCCTCAGAAGGTTTCAGTCAAAAGTTTAAGGTGCGGTGTGACACTTCAACTTCAGACTAGCTCTTTGGCATTGCCTCCATGAAGCCTTGGCTTGTCAGTGCGTTTTCGATCAGGCCCCAAAAAAAATCTTCGCCTGGGTAGCCTTCCACTCTCGTTACTTCCTTGCCGTCGTTTAGGATGACAAATGTTGGGGTAAAGGTAATCGGCCGCTTTAGTGCAACCCCCTCGGGCATCGGTTGACGGATATCGGTGACCCATAGTGGTGCAACGCGGCCTGCTTCGGTCTTTGGATAAATGGGACCGATTTCCTTGTGCCATCGCGCACACCAAGCGCAGCCTGCTTGTTCACCCATTAGGAGGCGAACTTCTGCGAAGGCCGATACTGGAACAGTGAGCAGCGCGCTCGATGCAAGAACTTTAAGAAACTTCATGGGTGCAATCCGAGGGAGATTGACAGAAACTTTGTTCATCTAACATAATTTGAATATGTGAATTTATCAAGGAATACTGAAATGGAAATAACGTTTGTCGGTGCAGCGCTGGCTGGACTGCTATCGTTTTTCACGCCGTGTATTTTGCCGATGGTGCCTTTTTATCTTTCTTACATGGCGGGAATTTCCATGTCAGAACTGAGGGGTGAGGGTGGAATTGCACCGGGGGCGCAACGGCGTTTGATCATCTCGGCATTCGCATTTGCGATGGGTGTGACATCGATTTTCGTTATGCTTGGGATGGGTGCGACAGCACTTGGTCAGGCATTTGCGCAGTGGAAGGAACCGCTGAGCTATGTAGCCGCGGTGATTCTCGCGCTGTTCGGTCTTCATTTCCTCGGCATCATGCGTATTCCGCTTCTATACCGCGAAGCGCGCATGGAGAGCAAAGCAGAGCCAACCACCATCCTCGGCGCTTATGTCATGGGCCTCGCCTTTGGTTTTGGTTGGACGCCCTGTGTTGGTCCTGCACTTGCTTCGATCTTGATGATCGCGAGCGGCATGGGGGACATTACCCAAGGCGGATTGCTGCTTTTTGTGTATGGGCTTGGAATGACCTCGCCTTTCATCATTGCCGCGTTCTTTGCCCGTCCTTTCTTGGGGTGGGCGCAAAGAAACCGAAAATATCTCGGCTACGTCGAGAAGATCATGGGTGTGATGCTTCTCGTTTTTGCGCTGCTGATCGCAACTGGCAGCGTCAACATTATTGCCCAGTGGCTGATCGACGTTATGCCGTCGTTTGGCAGTCTTGGTTAACTCTTGGAGGAGAGAATGAAGCGTATTTTTAGTCTACTGGTGGCCTTGTTGATCGCTGGCACAGCATCGGCAGCGACAATGGGGGATGATGGGCTTCACAAGGCCCCGTGGATGCACGACACGTTTAAGGATCTTCGCGAGGACCTCGCCGAGGCGACGGCAGAAGGTAAGCGTCTTTTGGTCATCGTAGAGCAGCGCGGCTGCATCTATTGCACGAAGATGCATGAAGAGGTTTACCCAGAGCCGAAGATCGAAGCGATGCTGAATGACGACTTCTTTGTCGTTCAGATCAACATGTTTGGGGATGTCGAAGTTACCGATTTTGATGGAACGATTCTGTCCGAAAAAGACATGGTTCAAAAGTGGGGCCTGATGTTCACGCCGACCTTGATGTTCTATCCAAAAGAGGTGCCAGAAGGGGCTTTTGGCCCTCAAGCTGCGGCTGCTGTTATGCCGGGTGCCTTTGGGAAATGGACGACCTTCAACATGTTCAATTGGGTTATTGAAGAAGGCTATCTGTCAGGGGAGAATTTCCAGAAATATCATGCACGTAAGATCGAAGAGGGTGGTCTCTTTGACTAGTGAAAAGGCCCGCAACTGCGGGCCCTTTTTCTTCGCCGCATTGCAGAATTATTCAAATCTTTGAATTTATGATTGTCAGGGCGGGGGAATGTCGACTAAGGTATGCAATTAACCGCATATGATGATCTAGGGAGGGCTCATGAAGCGCATCATTCAAATCGCGGTCGGTCTGTCATTGGCTGCCACCGTTGGTGCAGCTGAGGTTGCACCGGAAGCCGTAGAATTCGGCGAATACGGCGAAGTCGCCGTTTCGCTCAGCGGCACCGCAGGCGACGCACAGAACGGCATCAAGGTTATGACCACGAAGAGCAAAGGCAATTGCATTGCTTGCCATCAGGTCACCGATCTCCAAGACTATCCTTTCCACGGTGAAGTGGGCCCGTCGCTCGACGGTACTGGCTCGCGTTGGGAAGAAGCTGCTCTGCGTGGCATCGTTGCAAACGCGAAGCACACGTTCCCCGATACTGTAATGCCTGCGTTCTACAAGACCACTGGCTTTACCCGTCCTGGCGACGCGTTCACTGGCAAAGCTGGCACCGAGCCGCTTCCGCCTCTGCTAACCGCTCAGGAAATTGAAGATGTCGTCGCTTATCTCGTCACTCTGACTGACTAAGCGACCCCGATTTTAGAGAAGGAGAAACAATGAAGTTCACGCGCAGAGATACCATCCTGATGGCGATGGGCGCTTCGGCCGCGGCATTCCTGCCGATGCGTGCCAACGCCGCCGCTGAGGATGCGATTGCCGCGTTTACCGGCGGCGCAGCCGTCGGCGATGCAGGTATCACCCTCACCGCTCCCGAAATCGCTGAAAACGGCAACACTGTGCCGGTTGAAGTCAGCGCTCCGGGCGCAGTTTCGATCATGTTGCTCGCAGCAGGCAACCCGACCCCCGCAGTCGCGACCCTTAACTTCGGTCCGCTCGCAGGTGCTCAGGCAGGTTCGACCCGTATTCGCCTTGCTGGCACCCAGAACGTAGTCGCTATCGCCAAAATGGCTGACGGCACGTTCGTTCAGGCGCAGCAAGAAGTCAAAGTCACCATCGGCGGCTGCGGCGGCTAAGGTCAGGAGAAATATAAAATGGCAGATAACGTCACTCCGCGCGTACGCGTCCCCAAGTCAGCCAAGGCTGGCGAGTCGGTCGCGATCAAGACGCTCATTTCGCACCAGATGGAATCTGGTCAGCGTAAAGACAAAGACGGCAACGTCATTCCGCGTTCGATCATCAATCGCTTCACCTGCGATTTTAACGGTCAGAACGTCATCGACGT
>CAYWUN010000106.1:0-9288 GCA_964461315.1 uncultured Aestuarium sp. | reverse complement strand
GAGCTTTTTTTCAGCTCTGTGTTTTTCAGCACTGGAGGCGGGTTTTATGTCCGCACTTTCTTTCAAATTTAATTCGGCAAGTGTTACTTCCGGCCCCGTTTCCAATGATTTCTTTGGAATGAACACACTTTTTACCCGCGACAATCTCGTCGAGGGCGGGGCTTATGATAACTTCATCGAAAAAATGGGAACGACTTCGCTCCGTTTCCCTGGTGGTACGATTACCGAACAGCTGTTTTCGCCGGACAATGAGGTCAGCGAGCAGTTCTGGTCGCGCACCCCGTCGACCGATGCGGACCGTGGCACAGACATTTTTACGAACGTTCCACGTTTCATCGAATACGCAAACTCGATCAACGCTTCGGTCGACTGGGTTCTGCCCTCTGAAAGCCTTCTTTCGGATGAGCGCGATGCTGACGGCGACCGCATTGTTTCCGACTATGCAGTTTACAACTTGCTTGACCGCGTCGACGCGCTGATCCGTGGCGAATACGGCCAGATCAACGTCGACACCTTCTCGATTGGTAACGAATACTGGTACCACGACCGGATGACATCGAGCGAATATGGCAAACTGGCCAACACGCTCTCCAAGGGTCTTCAGCGCGTTTTCGATAGCTATCGCGACGAGCAAGGCGAAGATGCAGACTGGAACGAGCCTGATATCGCCATTCAGACTTCGCTTTCTTACGATGCTGCCGGCGCTCAGGACATCATCGACGAGCTCGACATGGATGCCCGCGATGCAATCGATACCGTTGAGCAGCACTACTACATCAAAGACTATGACACTGCGAGCACCTCGACCAAGCACTTCGACCGCATGGACGATTTCCAGAATGCAGAAGGCTTTGGTGATCTGAACTACTATGTCTCCGAGTGGAACGTCCGTCTGGGCGACGACGCTGATATGGGTATGGAAGCAGCTTCTACCCTTATCGAGATGGCGCAGTCGATGCTTGAAGCCGGTGTTGATGGCGCATCCCTTTGGGGCACCGCCTACCAATCTCTCCAAGACCGCCTTGCGGCGCTCACCCCTGATGCAAACGAACCAGGTGGCTGGTCGCTCAGCTTCACCCCATCGGGGGAAGTCGTTCGTATGATGTCGCTTGGCCTTGAAGGCACCAGCGCGCTCGATCTCGAGTTCCCTGGTCAATACACCAACTCGACCGATGTCGATGGCGCACAGGATCAAGTTCTGCTTCATGCGTTTGGCAGCGAAGACAAGATGGTATTCTTCATCTCGTCTCGTTCGGAGCACGAAATCGACCTGACGCTCGATCTCAATGATCTCGTTGGTGATTATGCCCATGTTTGGGGTCAGCAGCTCTCTGCTGTCGACAACCCTGACACGCTGAAAGACGAAGGCGACGCAACGAGCAAGGACGCAGCTGCGCATCTTCAGACGCTTAGCGAGAACGAGCTGACCTCAGGCACAGATTACCACGTTTCGCTTGGTGCCTATGACATCGTTCGCATCGAGTTCACCTATTCTGGCGTTGGCACCACGATGTGGGGCGCGGATCAAATGATCGACCCCAGCAGCGACTATGATGACGACCTCGAGGGGACGAGCTGGAACGACACCATCTCGGGCAACCTTGGGGACGACATTCTTCGCGGTCGCGGCGGAGACGACATCATCAATGGCGGTGAAGGCAACGACATCATCTATGGTGGCGACGGCAACGACATCCTTTTCACTGGCGAAGGTAATGACACGGTCTATGGCGGTCGCGGCGAAGACATCTTTGTCGCCGAAGGCGGCTCGAACCTCATCAAGCCTGTCGAAGGGATTTCACACATTATCGCTTCCACCGAAGGTGACACGACCATCGACGGCTTTGATATTGCTCGTGGTGATACGCTGAGCTTCATGCGTGCCTATGCTAGTGCAGAAGATGCAATGGAATTTGCCTCGGTTCAGGGCGATGATCTTGTATTCAGCCACGAAGACGGCGGCCACACTGTGATCCTTGGCGGCGCAGGAAGTATCGACGCAATCGCGTCCTCGTTCAGCGACTTTAGTGATGACGCCTTTGTCGCTCCGGTCCTCGATGATCTTCTCGGAACCGAAGACAACGATACTGCGGCATCACTGGCTGTCGAGATCAATGCGGACCCTGAAGTTGCTCGCCTGCTTCTCGATGGTGAGCCGCAGGACATCACTGATTACATAGAGAGTCTTGAGCCAGGTGCTGCCCAAGATTTCATCAACTCGCTGAACGTCGATGCTTTGGCCTCGATTATCGACGCAGACAACATGGCTGCTTTGATGAATGCCCTCGACTCGGATGCGCTCGGTGATTTTCTGGATGCGGTAAATCCCGATACGCTTTTGTTCCAACTCGCGATGATTGGTGACGACGTTGACGATATGCTCGATGCCTTTGATTCAGACGTTCTGGATGTTTATCTCGATCGTCTAGCAGAGACCGATTTCGCAACAACGCCCCAATCTATGAAAGCTGATGAGCTTCGGTTTATCGGCGAGGCGCTTGTAAACGACGGCCATTCGCTTGACGATGCGTATCACCGCGCACTTGAAGAAGCCGAAGATGAAGAAGCTGATGCAGATGAAGCTCAGTCCATCACAGGTGCTGAGTGCTTTGTTGCTACGGCCGCTTATGCCGACGGAAACCATCCTGATGTCGAGTATCTGCGCAATGTCCGTGACCACGTTCTGGTGCACAGCGCAATGGGCCGTGCGTTCATTTGGACCTATTGGCGCGTAGGCCCGTATCTTGCACGTGGCCTGATGCCGTTTCCGCGTGCCCGTGGGTTTGCGCGCGGGGCCCTTGCCAAGATGATCGGTGCACTTCGCAACGCTGATGCGGTCAATCGTTGGGGTGGCGAATACCGCAGTACAGTCTATCTTTCGGGCCAAATTCGTATCGCTCACGCGATGGCCCGTAAGGCCTGATAGTACTTGCGAAAAAAAACGTCCGAGGCGTTCTGAATTTCGTCGAATGCCTCTGGACAGTCCCTTTCAGCGAGTCTAGAAGGCCGACACCCAGCGAGGCAAAGCGCCTTGTTCCCAGTGCCCGGGTAGCTCAGGGGTAGAGCAGTGGATTGAAAATCCTCGTGTCGGTGGTTCGATTCCGCCCCCGGGCACCACTTCATAAAGCAGTGTGTTGATTTGTCTTGCTTCTTTATTGAGCTTGGGACCGTTAGACCGTGTTCACGTTTTTTCTCATGCACCCGTTAAGGTGAGCGACGTGGCTGCCAGCCAGTTTCAGGCTTGAATGCGTGTATCAGCCCGCTAGTGAAAGACCGTCAGAAATTGAGGCCTACGACGATGAGCGCAAAATAGGGCTTGTTGCCGCGATTAACTGCGACCGTCCCAAGTGTGCTTGCATTAGCGTCAATTTCCAGAGCGCGAGTGATGAGCCTCTGTTCCAGTTCGTCAGCGTCTGCTCCAAGACGGGCTATCCCGATCAAAGCGGTGGGGCCTGTCATTGTTTGACCATCAAGGAACAAGAAATGGTGGGGGTTTTCGTCGAGGATACGTATGGCTTGGCTCGGCCCCAAGATTGCTCCCAGATGTCCACCTTCGATCCAGCTTTCAGCGGCAACCAGCGGTCGGCCTTGCAATAGACCGCTTTCAAGCAGCACTTCACGCGAGGCTTTTAGGGGTACGTTGGGAACTGTGTTGTCCCACGCCGGAACGTCGCTTTGTAATCGTGTGAGCAGCCCCATGTTAAGATGCAGCGCTGCGATCAGGACAATGCTTTGCGTAGGGGCAGCGAAGCCCGCAAGCCATTTCCATGAATGCTGTTTTTCCGAGAATCGTTGTGCAACGAGTGGCAAGAGCAAGAGCCAGCCAGGCATGGTCCAATGGGGAAGAGAATCCTCTGACACAACGTAAATCGCGTTGAACATAACCACGGTCGGCAGCCCTGTCAGGACAAGCAATCGATTGCGCGGGTTTCCCCATGTGGTTGGGCTGAACAGGCGTATGAAAGACCAGACTAGAACTGGCGGCAGTAAATAGAGGGACTGACCAAGAAGCATCGACGCTAAATTTGGCGCATTGAAGGTCACGCCCACTCGGCCGGTGTGGAACGACATTGAAATCCAGTCGTTCGAAATATTCCACCAAAGGATTGGGATGGCTCCGCCAATCGCAAGCAAAAGCGCAGCGTAGTAACCAGGTGCTTTGAACCATGCCCAGAGGCGCGGCGTTGATATGACCCAAACAAGCGCGCCGATACAAAACAAAGCGGCTTGGTATTTCGAGGCCATTGCAATTCCGAGCGAAAAGCCCGTCAGCCACCACCATGTTTGCGAGCCGCCCCGCTCTAACCTCAGGAGCGCATAGACAGCAGTAAGCATGGCTGGGTAAAGTGGCCCATCGGGCAGAATGAGCACACCAGAAAGCATCGTGAAAGGGGCAAGCGCACCCAGTCCAGCGGCCCAGAGGCCCGTGCGAGTGCCGTTCAGTTCCTTGCCAACAAAATAGAGCATCGCTGTTAGAAGCGTGCCAAATATCAAAGTTGGTACACGATAGCCGAGCGGATTGTTCGCGCCTAAAACTTCGGCGATGGCAGGGGCCCAGAAACCAAGTGGGGGGTGATCAAAGAAGCTCAGCGCAAAATCGCGTCCTACAGTAATTTCATAAGCTTCGTCGGTTCCTATGGGAAGGATAGCGGCAAGGGCAACACGCCAAATGAGCGATGCGCCGAGCAGCCACCAAATCGGTGCGATCCTATTCGTCAACGTACGCGCCAAGTCACGAGCGCACTTGCAACGAAGTTCCAAAATGCTCCGACGACTGCACCTGCGATGCTTGCAATTCCCCACCATGGGACCAGTGGCAGGAACAATTCAGCGACCCCCACATTCGCAACCGAACCGACTAAGCAAACGGCATAGAATGAAAGCAAACCAGGGATTACAGCCCAGCCTTTCAACGCACGATCTGAATAGGTCAGAGCGTTGTTGAGCAAAAAGTTCGTGGTCATCGCGACCCAAACCCCAAGACTTTGGGCGAGCCAAAATGGGGTCAATCCCGCGATGAGACCCGCCTTAACAGCAGCGAGTTGAACAAAGACGCCAGAAAAGCCGACCATCAAGAAGAGCACAAACCGGATCGACAATAGTCCACCGGATAGGCGCGATAAGATCAGTCCGAAGAACTCGAGTGTGACTGCGCTGTCCATTTTGCTTTCGCCGAACTGACGAGAGCGGAACTCGTAGCCTACTTCGCGAACTGTCCAACGGCCTCGTGACGCGGCGAGCATGTCGGCGAGGATTTTAAAGCCTTGCGATTGGAGATTTAAGACAACTTCGTTGAACTTCTCGCGTCGAACCATGAAGAAACCGGACATTGGGTCACTGGCTTCAATCTTCAGTGTGCGACGAGCAAGTTTTGTCGCAACGTCACTGCCCCATGCGCGAACGCCGGAAAATCCGTCAGTGGCCGAGCCGCCTTCAACATGGCGCGACCCGATAACCAGATCGACGTTCGGTTCGGCGCGCAAAATTGCGAACATGTCAGCAAGTTTAGTTTCGTCGTGCTGAAGATCGCCATCAATGACAGCGACAACCGGACTGATCGAGGACAAGATACCTTCGATGCAAGCACCAGCCAAACCTCGGCGGCCAACCCGATGTAGAACGCGCACGCCTTCGCGCTCTGCGGCGAGGGTGCGGACCTCATTCGCTGTACCATCGGGGCTGTCATCGTCTACGAAAAGCACTTCCCAGCGGATACCGGAAAGTGCTTTGTCCAGAAGATCGACGAGCGGTCTGACATTATCCCTCTCGTTAAAGCAAGGAACAATAACGGTAAGTTCAGGGAGTGACGAGCTGGACATTTGCGGGATCCTTTTTCCCGCTTACTAGTCCATTTTGGGCGCAAGGCAAAGGCCTACACGGGAACTTGTATGAGCAAGCAAATGCTTTGATCGTCTAAGTTCGCGCCCAGCTGGTTACTGCGCTCTAGGACGGAGACGTTTCCAGGCCAAGATCCCGCCGCCCAAGACGAGGACAAGTAGATAGTCGATAACCGGAATTCGCGCCACTTCGTTAAGGTAGGTCCAGCCGCGAACCGAATAGACGAAAAATACAGCAGCGATAAAGGCTGCGAGGATTATGCCTCTAGTAAGGCGTGACCACCCGAGGCCGTGCATCTGCGTGACGATGAAAATTGCAGCAAAGCCAAAGAAGAACATCGGCCAAAATTCCTGACCTGCCACTAGTGCGACCGTCACGCCGTGGATCAGGACGGACACTTCCAAAGTCACAGTCCACCAACGGTTTGTGTGCATTTTGGTGAACGCGAGGGCGCCTTGGATCATGAGCAGGAATGTATAGAAAAAGCCTAAGAGATGGCCCCAAGTCGTCTCCATTGGGTGAAACCAATAGGTGTAGGTTACTGCCCACGCGAAATAGTATCCGTGGGTACGGATCAGAGCGGAACGAGCACCATTGAGCCAGCCTCCACCGTAGCCAAAGACAAGACCGCGACGTGGCGCTTCGATGATAAGCACCATGATAAGGAGAAAGATGACCGACACCTGAGAGGAAAAGACCGAGGTGTCTTGCGCGAGGCCGTCATACCAGACAGCGGTTTGAAGGTAATGGAGTGCACCAAAGCCGAGCATGCCAATGAGGCCGATGATATTGATCGGATGCAATGCATCGCGGTTTCGCATCTCATCGCGGTGTTTTTGGCCCCACCAAATGAGTCCCCAAAAGAAACTTTGATGCAGTGCGTAAAAGCCCCAAGCTGTAAGCTGGCCCATCGTCGTTTGCTCTGGGAGTTTCCAGTAATACCATGCTGCGCCCGTGTCGGGCAGGTGCGGCACTGCACTCAGGCGAGGTTCGAGTAGAAGGATTGAGGCTGTGCCGATCAAGGCAAAAGCGCATGCAGTCCAAAAGGCGATGAGTAGGCGCTTGTCAGTCATTTGAGCCTCGTTTTCTTCTTTTACGCTTGGACGCACTACTCGGATCAATCAGGCCAACGGCAAATTGAAAGTTGCTTTGATCCTGTCCATCACGACAGAAGTTTTGAAACCTTTGATGTCAGGATTGTCGTAGAAGAACTCTCGCGTGAAAGCTTCGTAATCGGCCATGTCTTTGGCGCTGACGATGAGGAGGAAATCAGTCTCTCCCGTCACATAATATGCACTCATCACTTCGGCAGAGCTTTTCACGGATCGTTTGAATCGATCAATGATGTCCGTTCGCTCACGCGCGAGTTCTACCGAAACAAGCATCATGAGCGGACGACCGACCGCACTAGGGTCAACGACTGAAATATCCGCCGTGATCACCTTGTCGCTGCGGAGTTTCGCCAACCTACGCTGAACGGAAGTCGCTGAAAGCCCGACTAAATCGGATAGTTCCGAATGGGTCAGTTGATTGTTCTGCTGGACGTGGTGCAGGATTTTCTTGTCGATCTTATCCATGGCGCGGAGTTTCTGCGAATTTTGCTGAATCTATGCAGGAAAGCTGCATAACTTTGTGATCAATTGCAGAAAAAACGCTCGATTAGAAGCTAGGATCGTGAAAATCCTCGGAGGTCTCATGCCTGATTTGCCATTTACTCTTGCCGAATATGATCTGCGCCTCGCTAGGGTGCGTGCGTCGATGACCGAACGGGGTCTAGATGCGATTTTCGTGACCGACCCTTCGAACATGGCTTGGCTGACAGGTTATGATGGTTGGTCGTTCTATGTGCATCAGGGTGTTCTTCTGCGACTTGAAGGAGAACCCGTTTGGTGGGGCCGCGCTATGGATGCGATAGGCGCAGGTCTGACCACTTGGCTCGCACAAGACAATATTCGCGGCTATGACGACACCTACGTTCAAAACCCTGCCAAGCACCCAATGGAAGATCTTTCTCGTCTCCTTGCCGAACATGGTTTGGCAAAGTCTCGCATTGGCCTTGAGATGGATAACTACTATTTCACCGCCTCTGCGTTTCTTTCGCTCCAACAAAACCTCTCCAGCGCTCAGTTCGAAGACTCGACGGGTCTCGTGAATTGGCAACGTGCGGTAAAATCCGAAACCGAGTTAACATACATGCGCCGTGCCGCTCGTATCGTTGAGCGCATGCATCAGGTGGTGGTGGAAAAAGCCGAGCTCGGAATGAAAAAGAACGAGCTGATCGCTGATATTTATCACGCTTCGGTGTCGGGCGCAGATGGACACTGGGGTGACTATCCCGCAATCGTTCCCATGGCGCCATCGGGAATGGACGCGACCGCCCCGCACCTGACGTGGGATGATACCCCGCTTAAGGCAGGCGAGAGCACCTTCTTTGAGATCGCAGGCGCTTACAGGCGCTATCAATGTCCGCAGTCTCGGACTTTATTCCTCGGTAAGCCGCCACAGAAATATCTCGATGCTGAAAAGGCTGTATTGGAGGCGGTGGAAGCCGGCCTTGAACAGGCCAAGCCGGGCAACCATTGCGAAGATATCGCGAATGCATTCAATGCGACTTTGAATAAGCATGGCTTTGTAAAGGACGGACGTTGTGGCTATGCAATCGGGATTTCATATCCGCCAGATTGGGGCGAACGCACAATGTCGTTCCGTCGCGGGGATATGTCCGTGCTTCAGCCAGGAATGACCTTCCACTTTATGCCCGCGCTTTGGCTCGATGATGGCGGTCTCGAGATCACCGAGCCGATTGTCATCACTGAAACGGGTGTAGAGTGCCTCTGCACAACGCCGCGTCAGATGTTCGTCAAGGATTGATCGATGCGCGCCAACCCGATTAGCCCGACCGTTGATTTCGAGAAAGACGGTGTCCAACATGGGCACCTTCGCCTCCCCTATAGTCGTAACGACAGCGCTTGGGGGTCAGTGATGATCCCTTTGACTGTGGTCAAGAACGGATCTGGTCCGACGGCTTTGCTCACGGGCGCGAACCATGGCGACGAATATGAAGGTCCGCTTGCTCTTTTCGATCTGGCGGCAAGGCTCGGCGCAGAAGAGATTTATGGTCGGGTCATCATCATTCCCGCGATGAACCATCCCGCGTTCATAGCGGGCACCCGTGTTTCGCCGATTGATCAGGTGAATATGAACCGTGCCTTTCCGGGGGTCCCCGATGGGACGGCGACCCAAAAGATCGCCGATTATTTCCAACGCACACTTCTGCCGATGGCTGATGTGGCTCTTGATTTTCATTCGGGCGGCAAGACGCTCGACTTCTTGCCCTTTGCCGCCTCGCACATCCTCGAGGACGCAGAGCAGCACGCACGTTGCCGCGCGGCGCGGGATGCCTTCAATGCGCCCTTTAGTGTCGAGATGCGCGAGATCGACGCGCTTGGC
>CAYWUN010000105.1:0-9326 GCA_964461315.1 uncultured Aestuarium sp. | reverse complement strand
AGCCTAGACCTTTTTGGAATGCCATCGCGCCCATGGTCGCCGCGATTGCCATATTGGCGCGGGCCTCTGCGTTTTGACCATCATGTGTCGCTGCCTCGATGCTGCCCCACGCGAGGCGAAGTCCTTCAAGCGCAATTCCATCTGCTGGTGGGTTTATGGTCGCGGCGAGAAAGGTTTCGATACAGTGGCTGATCGCATCCATCCCCGTCGCCGCAGTCAGATGCGGAGGAAGCGAGGTCGTCAGATCAGGATCAACGATTGCCGTTTTGGGAACGATATACGGAGAGAGAAGGCCAACTTTGCGACCGTCCTTGAGGATAATCACTGCGCCACGACCAACTTCGGAGCCAGTGCCAGCGGTTGTAGGTATTGCGATGGTAGGAAAGGTCTTGCCCGTGATCTTTTCGATGCCGCCTTCGATGGCCGCATAGGTTTTCAATTCACCGCCATTTGCTGCGAGGATTGCGACGCCCTTGGCAAGGTCAAGCGCCGAACCGCCACCGATCGCAACGATCCCATTCGCACCCGCTGCAAGGAAAGCATCGGTTGCAGCACGCACAGCCGTCTCGGTCGGATTGCCTGGGGTTTCGTCATATATGCCAACAGGGGCCGCGCCCAAAGCAGCCTCGATCCGATCGAGATAGCCGAGAGCACGAACGCCCTTGTCAGTGACGATGAAGGGTTTGGTTATTCCAGCCAATGCAGCTTCATCTTTGAGCGTTTCAATCGCTCCGCTCGCGAACTGGATGCGCGTCACATAGTTAATCAGTCCCATGGCCCCTCTCCGATTTGGTATTCCGAATGGACGGTAGTGGACTGGAAGGCACTGTAAATAGCCAATCGCTTTGGGGGTGTCGGAAAATGACCTTCATGCATATGTTGACCAAAAAGCGGGAGCAAAAAATGCGGATCAATGTGATCGGAGCGGGGAAAGTCGGGCAGACCCTGATGCGTTTGATTTCGAGGGCAGAGGGTTACTTGCTCGGTTCGGTCTATAGTCGGCAATTCGAAGCGGCCTCAAAGGCTGTCCAAAGCGCAGGCGCGGGAATTGCGGTGAGGGAACTCTCAGACATGGAGCCTGCAGACATCTGGTTTTTGACCGTTCCTGATGATCTCATTTCGTCGGTCGCTCAAACTATTGCAGCAATACCCGTTTGCCCAGCAATTGTGGTTCACTGTAGTGGGTTTTCGTCCTCTGATATTCTTTCGCCTTTGAAGGAAATGGGTTGGAAGACTGCCTCTTGCCATCCGGTGCGAAGCTTTGCGGATGTCGCTTTGGCGGCGGATCAATTCAACGGGACGCATTGCGCAATTGAGGGAAGCGCGGGGGCCGATCTTTGGCCTTTGGTTGAAGCTTTGGGAGGGACGCCGTTCCCTGTCGCTTCAAGCCGAAAGGCACTTTATCACGCGGCTGCGGTCTTCTCGAATAACTTTTCTACAATGCTTCAAGCCGTCGCAATGGAAGCTTATGCCGAGGCAGGCGTGCCTGAAAACGTCGCCAAGTCCCTTTGCAAGACGCTTTTGGACGGGGCGGCAGCAAATGTCGCAAATCTTGGTCCGCGCGAGGCATTGACGGGGCCAGCCGCGCGGGGGGATCACGCTGTTCTCGCGCAACAATGCGAGGAGGTAGCGAAATGGAGCGCGGATGCGGGGACACTGTATGAAGTGGCGAGTCGCATGGCGCTTCGGTTGAAATCGGAAGGGCGGGCGTCCTAGCTTTTGGACAGCAGAACAACGCCAATCAAAAGGACCGCCGATCCTGCGAGCCGCCATCGACCCACGGGTTCGCGCAAGATGACGAGGCCTAGAATAGCACCGATCATCATCGACATTTCCCGCATCGGGGCGACGATGCTGAGCGGTGCTTGCATCGAAAGCGCCATAAGCACGAAGATATAGGAAAGTGGGGACAAAATCCCGACGATGAGCGCGGTGATCCAATGTCCCTTCATTTGTGCTTTTGCTGCGCTTGGGTCGCGCAGGACCACCGGCGCGAGCATGAAGGAGCGGAGCAAGTTGTTGAACCAGTCGAGCACCACGGGTGCTACCCCCAGCACTTTGACCGCATATGCATCAATGACCGTGTAGGTCGCGATGAGGGAGCCTGTTGCCATGCCCCAGCGCACACCTGCTTGTCCCTCGGGGCGGAGAAAGGCACGAATGCGGCCTTGGGTCGCGATCATCACAATGCCACCGATGACAAGAAAAAGGCCGAGTATGCCCGATGCGACTGGTGTTTCGCCCAAAAGAACAAAGGCGCCAAGGGTTGAGAGCATCGGACCCGTGCCGCGAGCAACCGGATAAACGACCGTAAGGTCTGCGACCTGATATCCGCGCTGAAGAAAGAGGTTATAGGCGAGGTGAACGGCACTGCTCAGCACAAGAATGCCAAATATCAGGGGCGAGATCGCAAGTTCGCCGCGCAGGAGCAGATAGATAACCCAAGGCAGATAGAGCACTGACGCCACCACACTATAGGCCAGCACAAAGACCGGCCCCGCAGAGGCAGATTTTTTGGCGAGTAAATTCCAGCTTGCGTGGATAAGAGCTGCGAGAACGACGAGAATGAGTGAAGCATAAGTCATTGAGACCTCCTGTTACGCCAAAGGCGTGGTTGATCTCGACGTCTCCTCCCCTGGGCTTTTATCCCTTGGGTGCAGCCGCAGAACTCCCGCGGTTTCTACAACGCTCGGTCCAGCAGCCATAGGCTCGGAACCCTAGTTGTCACTCTGTCGATGCTTCGAGTTGATCCGCAATATTCGGTTTTGTCTAGTGAAAGTCGCGACTAGGAAACAGCTTTTTTGCCTGTTCTCTGGGATGCCTTGCGCCTGTGGATGTGCGACGTGGACGGGGCGCGTCATCAGCTTGGGGGAGCGTGATGCCTACGGCTTCATCCATCGGGTGGCCAAGTTCTGAAAGACGGTGTGAGAGATCCTCGACATGTTCGGCGATGACGTGGACGACGATCCCTTCGCGCTGAAGATGCCCCGTGATGCGCACCAAACGTCCGCCCATAACCTCGCGACGGAAGCGCTCATAGACCTTGGGCCAGACGACGATGTTGGAGACGCCTGTTTCGTCCTCAAGCGTGAGGAAAATCACACCCGACGCGGTGCCCGGACGCTGGCGCGTAATGACCAGCCCGCAGACGCTGATCCGTCCCATCGGGACATGGGGAAGTTGGTCATGCGCGGTGAGTCCCGTGATCTTGGGGCGTAACAGCTCCATTGGGTGGGCGCGCAGCGTGAGGCGCATCGAGACGTAATCCTCGACCACCTCTTCGCCCAAATGCATAGTGGGGAGGAGCACCTCGGGTTCGCGTATGCCTTCACCATCCAAAGGATCGTTAAAGAGCGGAAGCGGTGCAGGGGCACGGATCGCGCGGACCTCCCACAAAGCGGCCCGGCGGGTCATGCCAAGCCCAAGGAACGCATCCGCTTCGGCCAGGCGTTCAAGCGCTGCTGGCGACAGCCCCGCCCGAAGCCAGAGTGCCTCGGGGTCGGAATAGCCGTTGCCGCGTGCCGCCACGATCCAGTCCGCGTCCTGCTGGCGGAAGCCCTTGATCTGGCGAAAGCCAAGCCGAAGGGCAAGGCCGCCATCGGTGCGGCGTTCCAGCGTGCAGTCCCATTCGCTCTGGTTCACACAGATAGGCCGCACCTCGATCCCGTGTTCGCGGGCATCGCGCACGATTTGGGCAGGGGCATAGAACCCCATGGGCTGGGAGTTGAGCAAGGCGCAGGCAAAGATCGCGGGGTGATGGCATTTGAGCCACGAGGACACATAGGTCAGCATGGCAAAAGCGGCGGCGTGGCTCTCGGGAAAGCCATATTCGGCAAAGCCTTCGATCTGGGAAAAACATTGCGCGGCAAATTCGGGGGTATAGCCGTTTGACAGCATGCCCGCGACGAACTGATCCCGAAACCCGCCGATGGTGCCCATTTTGCGAAAGGTGGCGAGCGAGCGGCGGAGCCGGTCTGCGTCTTCGGGACTAAAGTTGGCGGCCACTACGGCGATCTGCATGGCTTGTTCTTGGAACAAGGGCACGCCGAGTGTTTTGCCCAAGACGCCTTCGAGCGCTTTGGAGGGGAAGCTCACTGCCTCGAGCCCCTGACGGCGTTTGACATAGGGTTTGACCATGCCGCCTTGGATCGGGCCGGGGCGGACGATGGCCACCTCGATCACCAGATCGTAAAAGGTGCGGGGCCGCATCCGCGGCAGGAAATTCATCTGGGCGCGGCTCTCGACCTGAAACACGCCCACCGCGTCGGCTTTGCAGAGCATGTCATAGGTGGCGGGGTCCTCTTGCGGCACAGTGCCAAGGGTGAGGCGTGTTTTGTCGTGGTGCTCTAAAAGGTCAAAGGCCTTGCGGATACAGGTGAGCATTCCGAGGCTCAGGATATCCACCTTGAGAATACCGAGCGTGTCGATGTCGTCCTTGTCCCATTCGATGACCGTGCGGTCCTCCATTGCGGCATTCTCGATCGGGCAAAGCGCATCAAGCCGCCCCTTGGTGATGATAAAACCGCCGACATGCTGGCTGAGGTGGCGAGGAAAGCCTACGATCTCGCGGATAAGGTCGATGGTTTGGGATAGCCGTCGGTCGGAGGGATCAAGTCCCAGCTCGCGGATGCGTTCGGGGTCTGCGCCAGCGTTGGACATGCCCCAGATTTGACCTGAAAGGCTTGCAGTCACGTCTTGGGAAAGACCCATGACCTTGCCCACCTCACGGATGGCAGCGCGGGTGCGAAAATGGATCACGGTGGCGCAAAGCCCTGCGCGGTCGCGGCCATAGGTTTCATAGATGTGTTGGATCACCTCTTCGCGGCGCTCATGCTCAAAATCCACGTCGATATCCGGCGGCTCGCCTCGGTATTTCGAGACAAAGCGCTCGAACACCATGCTGATCTGATCGGGGGAGACATCGGTGACGCCCAAGGCCCAACAGAGGATCGAGTTCGCCGCCGATCCTCGCCCCTGACATAGGATGCCGATAGAGCGGGCGTAATGAACGATGTCGTGCACGGTCAGGAAATAGGCCGCGAATCCAAGCTCCGACACCATGCGAAGTTCCTTGTCCGCAAGCGCTTGATACCTCTCAGGGATGCCGTTCGGACAGCGGCGGCGTAGCCCTTCGGTCGTGAGGCGCTCAAGCCGTTCTTGCGGTTTTTCCGTGACCGAGACCTCGTCAGGGTATTCGTAGCTCAGCTCGCTCAGGTCAAAGCTGCATCTTGCGGCGATCTCGCAACTGCGGCGGAGCGCGGCGGGGTGATTGCGAAAGAGATGCGCCATCTCTGCCCCGCCTTTGAGCCTGCGCTCCCCATTGGGAAGGGCGCGGGTGCCGATGGTGTCGATGGTGCAGCCCTCGCGCAAACAGGTGAGCACATCGGCAAGCTGCCGCCGCGCTGCGCGGTGCATGAGCACATCTCCAACTGCAACCATGGGCGCGGCCATCCGAAGCGCCATCTCGGCGCAGTCTTTGAAATAGGCTTGATCGGTGCCGTCATAGCGCGGCGCGGCCCCGAGAAAGACATGCGCAGGATAGCGGCGCTGGAGCTTTTGGATATGCGGGCGAGCGCTGCGAAGGGGGCCTTGGGGCAGGGCGATGAGGATCATGCCCTTGGCGCTTTGGGCAAGGTCGTTGAGGTCAAGATGACAGTCACCCTTTTCCGCGCGGCGCTTGCCAAGCGTAAGAAGCTGCGAGAGCCGTTCATAAGCGGCGCGGTCCGTAGGCAGAGCGATCCATTCCACGCTGCTATCGCGCAAGACAAGCCGCGCCCCAACGATCAGCTTGGGTAGTTTGGTGCCACGCGGTGCAGGGAGCGGCACATCGGTGCCGACCACCTGCCGCGAGGAAGGGTCAATCCGTGTATGCGAGCGGACCCGAAGCGCATTCTCGGCTTCGCGCCTGAGTTCTTTGAGCGCGGCAAAGGCCCGCACCACCCCCGCAAGTGAATTGCGGTCGGTGATGGCAATCGCCTCTAGTCCCAGCTCCGCAGCGCGCGAGACCAGCTCTTCTGGATGCGAGGCCCCGCGCAGAAAGGTGAAATTGCTGGTGACGGCTAGTTCGGCGTAGGCGGTCATGGGAATTCCCCTTGAACGAACCAGCCGGGATTTTGCGGTGTGTGGAACATCCAGAGCCGCCGCCCTTGGGATGTCTCGATCCGCCAGTAATCCCTGATGCCTGTGCTCCACGCTTCGTCCGCCATCCACCATTCAGGCGCGATCCTCTCGGGGCCAATGGCGTGCAGCGTCCGAAGCGGCATACGTCGCCAGCGAAAGTGACGGGGCGGAGTGCGCTCGGCTGGGGCGTGGACCAGCTCGGGCGGGAACATTCGCAAGGGGCGCGGACGGGCGAGTGCGGGGAAAGGCTCGGGGCGGCTATAGGCGGCGGGGGCGGTGATGAAGCCGCGTTCGGGGATATGGCTGTCGGCGGGCAGGAAGCGCAGGATGTTCTCGAGCCCGATGCGGTTGCCGATCCGCGTGATGAGATCATCAAGCGCCTCTTTGCGGTCGCTGCTTCTCTGGCCGATCTGTTGCACAGGGAGCGGTTCGACCCGCACCGCCTCGAGCCGCATCTGGTCGATGCCGAAGCCTGCGTCCACCTCGGCCACGCCCCGCGCAAAGAGTGGCAGGATACGGCCTGCGTCCCGCATCGCGCTGGCCAACCGCAACTCCACCTGTTGGCTGCCCTGATCCACGCGGCGCAGGGTCAGCGCTAGCACCCGCGCGCCCATCTCTTGGGCTTTGAGCTTGTCGCAGAGTTGGCGCAAGAGCCGCTCGGTCGCGGCCATCACATCATCGGTGAGGCCGATGGGGTCGGGCATGGTCATACGCACGCCGTAATGGGGCGGCTCGGCCTCGGGCGATATTTGCTCTGGATGGTGCCCAAGCGCCTGATCGAGCCGCAAGAGCACTTCGGGGCCAAAGCGCCGCGTCAGGGGCGCACGAGGCGATGCGGCCAGATCGCGGATCTTGCGCAGGCCAAGCCGCTCAAGGCCGACAACGGTGGCGTCGGGCAGGCGGAGCGCTGCGACGGGCAGCTCACCGATCCCGTCGAGCATCTGGCCTGCATGGGCCACGCCCTCGCCGAAATGGGCGAGCGCAAAGGCAGCGCCGCGGGTGTCTGCAAGCCCGATGCGCACCGAGATACCCGCACGCACAAGGCGCATCCGCATATCCGAGAGCATGGCCATTTCCCCGCCCATGAGGTGCGTCGCGCCTGTCACGTCGAGCACCAAGCCGTCCTTGCCCTCATGCCCGACCCAAGGGCAATAGCGCGTGGCCCAGCGGCGCAGGGTGCTTAGGAAACGAAGGTCACGAGAAAGCTCGGCAGGGCGGGTGATCAGGTCTGGGCAGAACACCCGCGCGTCGGCCAAAGACATGCCCCGCGACAGGCCCATGCGTTCAGCGGCGTGATTGAGGCAATGAAGACGATCGGAGTTACTCTGGCGGAGCGTGATAGCAAAAGGCCCAGAGACAGGGCGCGCGCGCAGAATGCGGTCACTCGCGAGACGCGGAAACCACAGCGAGACGACCCGTCGTGTGCTGCCATCGAACATCCCAGGCTCCTAGTGTTCCCTTTTTGTTCTTTTTAAGCTCCCACCGCATCAGAGTCGAGTCCATCAATGGGGTAGGGTCCGCTTTGGGGGTGCAGTGCCAGCGGGTTTCAGCCGCGTTGCTCCCCATGTCTTCCGAGATCAGGCAAAGACCCGTCGTCCGTCCCGTTTCGGCAGCGAGTTGGAGCCTGCGCCCAGCCGTGAGGCCCAAAGGACGGGTGATTTCCATCACGACCATCGGGGCCGCACCATCGCGCAAGGCTTCTTCTGCAACGGCAAGGACATCGTCAGGCCCCTGTGCCTCGGCCACCAAAAGACGCGCAGGATCGGCAAAAGCACCGAAGCCGACGGGGTAAAGTCTCTCGCTCTTCCAGCCTTCGGTGATCCAGATCACCGGGCCTTGCAGACCTGCGCAGACCACGGCAGCAAATCCAGTCGCCCCAGCGCCATAGGTCTCGTGCACGCGTTTGCGTTTAAGAGGAAAGGCCGAAAGTTCCATCAGTCGCGGCGTGCAGCCTCCCAGACCTTGAACTCGATCTCACGCTTGCGGCGCAGCTTTTCTTCGATTTTTTCCGAAAGAGGCGTCTCCAGAACAGGAGAGATATTCAGGCGCGGCAGATCGATTTTCGTGTTCAAACGGTTCTCAAGGAATTCGATCAGCTTGTCCTGCTGTTCATACTGGAACAGATGATCGACAACGATCTCGTCTTCGTTGCCACAAACGAATTTGGCCTGAGAGCCCACGCCTGCATAGGGGGCAGGTTTGCCTTTACAGTATTCCTCGACGAAATCGTCAAAGCTGATGTCGCGCGTGCTGTTGGGATGGCCCACCAGATCGTCGCGGTGACGATAACGATACCAGCTCGACAGCCAGTCGACAGGGTTGCGGATCACAGCCAAAGTTTCGAGCTTGTCGTCACCCGCCACGCCGAAATAGGGCTCGATAAAACGGCGATAGCGATAGATCGGCGAGTGTTTGAGAATCGGTGGGTCGCGCATCACCATCGCGGCCTTGGGCGCCAATGTACCCTCAAGGGATGTTGTGCCCGTCTTGGGAACTGCAAGGAAAACAAGCTTTTCTTTCCAGAAAACAAGCATATGGGCCGAACTCCTTCTAACTCTTGGGTTGTAAACTACTCCTTAACCATGTGCGGAGAAAGGTAGCTTAGAAAGATTTATCTTGAAATGTTCTCCTTTTGGTCTCATGTTGCGTGAGAACAAGAGGTGAACACAAGCAGTAATTGCCGCCCTCGACAGGGTGTGGAATAAGGATGTCAAACAATGGCAATGGCAGAACTTCTCAGCATGAACGATAAGAAAACCGCCGATAAGCAAAAGGCACTGGAATCCGCGCTCGCACAGATCGAACGTCAGTTCGGTAAGGGCTCGATCATGAAACTCGGTGCGGATAACCCCGTCGCTGAAATCGAGTCGACTTCAACAGGTTCACTCGGCCTTGATATTGCGCTTGGCATTGGCGGTCTTCCCAAAGGCCGCATTATCGAAATCTACGGCCCTGAATCGTCGGGTAAAACTACGCTGACGCTCCACGCTGTTGCAGAAGAGCAGAAAAAGGGCGGCGTTTGCGCCTTTGTCGACGCGGAACACGCGCTTGATCCAAGCTATGCGCGCAAGCTGGGTGTTAACCTTGATGAATTGCTAATTTCGCAACCCGATACGGGCGAGCAGGCGCTGGAAATCGTCGATACGCTGGTGCGTTCGGGCGCGGTTAACCTTGTCGTGGTCGACTCGGTGGCGGCCCTGACCCCG
>CAYWUN010000104.1:0-9522 GCA_964461315.1 uncultured Aestuarium sp. | reverse complement strand
CCTGCGACCTTCCGTCCCCCAGACGGACGCGCTACCAGGCTGCGCTATAGCCCGACTGAGGGCGTTCTTAACCGATTTGCTGGTAAGAGCAAGACGTGAATCGGTGAATTTTCATTTTTGGATGCGATAAAGTGGACGGGACGCTTGGGGCGAAACCTCGTGTGTGCATCTCACCTTTGGGGCCGAATGTAATGGTGCATTATCAGGCAAGAAGGTCCGAAACGATCTGGGGTAGTTCTTGGAAGTCGTTGAACTTGCGAGAGAAGCTGAGAGTGTCCACCGGGGACTTACGATAGCCTTCGGTAAAGAGCGCGAAAGGCACGTCCGCCCGACTTGCGGTCTCGGCATCGACTTCGCTATCGCCGACATAGACCGCTTTGGACGCTCCAAGCGTTGCGATCACATGCAGCAATGGTGCTGGATCGGGTTTGCGCTGCGGGAGGGTATCGCCAGCTGCGACAGCATCGAAAAGCGGAGCAAGGCCAAATGTTTCAAGCACAAAGTCTGTTGGCTTACCGGGCTTGTTTGTGCAAAGCCCAAGCAAGTGTCCTTGATCCTTAAGCGTCCTGAGAGCCTCTAGCACATGAGGGTAGAGCACCGTCTCAACATGGGCATCGTTATAAAGCGCAAGGAAAGCCGACAAAACCTCAGGATGAAGGTCAGCGGCAAGGCCCGAAGCCTTTATCGCCAATTTCACAAGGTGCGGGGCACCGTTGCCGATAAAGCTATGCACCTGCGCAAGGGTTAACGCCTCAACCCCATAAACTTTAAGAACTTCATTCAGGCAAAGACGAATATCGGGAGCGCTGTCTATCAGTGTCCCGTCGAGGTCAAAAATGACCGCAGTTTTCTCAGGCATCATCGAGTATCTTGGGTTATGCGATCAAGGATCGTTTGCAGGCGGTCTAGGTGCGGTGCGATTTCTGCGGCTTTGGCCTTTAGCCCCTCACGCGTTGCGCCGCGATACACCCTAAAGAACCTAGCAGGCGCATTTATGTCGTCGTCTTCGGGATCTTGGGGGATGGCTTTCACGACGACTTTTTCGGGTTCCGCCTGCTTTGGAGCAAGCTGGACCACGTTCGAAGCTTCGGCGAACATGTCGATTTGGCGCTCGTCGATCACGCGCTCGACTTTGCGATGTTGCTTGGGAGCAGGGGCGCTTTCAGGCACAGCTTCTGTGATGGTCGCTTCTTCTGGCGCAGACGCGGCCACTTGTTCCACTGTGACTTGTTCGATCGGATCAGCAACGGCCTCAATTTGCACGTCACTCTCTTCGTCGAAGGCTTTTCCAAGACTTGCGACGTGCTTGACCCCTTCTTGACGAAGAAGTCGCTGTACGCCTTTGATCGTCATTCCCTGATCGTGAAGCAACGACTTAATGCCGCCCAAAAGCTCCATGTCTTCGGGGCGGTAATAGCGTCGACCACCTGCACGTTTCACAGGTTTGATTTGGGTGAATTTGCTTTCCCAGAAGCGCAACACATGTGCTGGCGTGTCAAGCCACTCCGAGACTTCGCTAATGGTCCGGAATGCATCAGGTGATTTGCCCATCGGCTTGCCTTAGCCCTTGTTGCCCGCCGCTACGCGATCACGCATGAGGTGGGAAGGACGGAATGTCAGAACACGGCGGGGCGAGATCGGAACCTCTTCGCCGGTTTTGGGGTTGCGACCAACGCGGGCAGCTTTGTCGCGAATTGAGAAGGTGCCAAAAGAGCTGATCTTTACGGTTTCACCGTTCACGAGCGCATCAGACACATGGCCGAGCACTGCTTCGACTAGGTTTGCACTGTCATTACGGGACAGGCCGACCTCGGCGTGAACTGCTTCTGCCAAATCCATACGCGTAAGTGTTTTATTAGACATCATAAATCCCTCGGTAACAGCGAGAGCCTAGGCGAGGCATGGAAGCTGAGTCAATAAGAACGGAGGGATCTAGAAGCGTTAGTGCTCAGAAAAGCGGCAAATTACCAGCGCAGAACGACTGAACCCCAAGCCAAACCACCGCCGATGGCTTCGGTGACGACCAGATCACCCTTTTTGATTTGACCGTTTTGGACCCCAACGGATAATGCGAGGGGAATCGATGCCGCAGAGGTATTGCCGTGATCCTGAACGGTCACCACCACGCGGTCCATCTCGACGCCAAGCTTTTTGGCTGTCGATTGAATGATGCGGATGTTCGCTTGGTGGGGAACAACCCAGTTCACATCGTCAGAACCGAGGCCAACCTTTTCAAGTGCGGTATGGGCGGTCTGAGCGAGCTTTTCGACGGCGTGACGGAAGACTTCTTTGCCCTCCATGCGTAAAACGCCCGTGGTCTGGGTCGAAACTCCACCGTCAACATAAAGGAGATCGCGGTAAGAGCCATCAGAGTTGAGGTCGGTCGCAAGAATACCGCGGTCGGTGTTTGCTCCGGTGCCTTCTTCGGCTTCGAGAATCACAGCGCCAGCACCATCACCAAAGAGCACGCAGGTCGAACGGTCGGTCCAATCCATGATGCGGCTGAATGTTTCGGCTCCAATCACCATCACGCGGCGCGCTTGGCCCGAAAGGATCAAGGCGTTGGCGTTGGTCAGAGCAAAGACGAAACCCGCGCAAACGGCCTGAACGTCGAAGGCAAAGCCTTTGGTGTTGCCGATACGAGCCTGAACCATGGTCGCCGCTGAGGGAAAAGTCAGATCAGCGGTCGATGTTGCAATGATGATCGCATCAAGATCAGCGCCCGTCATGCCAGCCGAGGCAAGCGCAGCTTCAGCAGCTTTCGTCGCAAGATCAGAGGTGGTTTCACCTTCGGCAGCGAAATGACGGCGCTCAATCCCAGATCGCGCAACAATCCACTCGTTCGTGGTATCGAGCTTCTCTTCAAAGTAAGAGTTGGGCACCACTCGCTCGGGAAGGTAATGCCCGACGCCTTTGATCACTGCTCTCAAAGTCATTTTCTATCTGCCTTAGCTATCGCTGGCTTGCGATGCGTTGCCGTCTGTTGCGGTATCTTGCGCAAGGGCGGCAGCAGATGCAACCCGTGCAGCCAAACGATCTGAAAAGCCTGCTTTGCTCAAGCGGTAAGCAAGAGCAATTGCCGCGCTCACACCTGTCGCATCCGCAGAGCCATGGCTCTTGACGACGGTCTTGTTGAGGCCGAGGAACACGCCGCCGTTGACGCGGCGCGGGTCAACACGTTTGCGCATACGGTTCAACGTGCTCATCGCAAAAATGGCAGAAATCTTGCTGAAAATCGTTGCTTTAAACGACTCTCGCAGCACTCCAGAAATCAAACTGGCGGTGCCTTCACCAGTCTTGAGAGCCACGTTTCCGGTGAACCCGTCGGTGACGATCACATCGACTTTGTTCGATGGAATGTCTCCGCCTTCGACAAAACCAATGTATTCAAACTCGCCTTTGCCGGCGACGGTGTGAATCATCTCATGCGCGACTTTAAGCTCAGCGCGGCCTTTGTGCTCTTCTACGCCGACGTTCAACAGGCCGACGCGCGGACGCTCAAGGCCCATGCCGTTGCGAGCATAGGAGGCGCCCATCAGAGCATAGGTCAACAGGTCATCTTGGTCAGCGCGAATATCTGCACCTACGTCAAGCACGACGTTGAAGCCGGACTTATTGAAAGAAGGCCAGAGGCACGCGATTGCTGGGCGATTCACACCTTCGGCTTTGCGTAAGCGGAGCATGGACATCGCCATGAGCGCGCCCGTATTGCCGCAAGAGACAATCACATCGGCTTCACCCGCGCGCACAGCGTCAATCGCCTGCCACATCGAGGTATTTTTGCCCGAGCGGAGAATCTGGCTCGGCTTATCGGTCATCTTTACAACGTCATCCGCGTGGCGGACTTCGATGCGTGTGGCCAAGCCTGTTTTGACAACGAGCGGGGTAAGCTCGTCGCGGCGCCCGAAGACGAGCGCCTTTGCCGTGGGTTCTGTTTTCAGAAATAGCGCAAGGCCCGCGACAACAGCCGCAGGCCCTTTATCGCCACCCATGGCGTCAATCGAAAAAACGACAGTTTTGGCGCTAGCCTCGGACGTATCCTGATGGGCATTCGTCATATCTGTCGAGTCCCGCTAGCTTAAGCTGCGTCGTCTTCCAGATCGATTTCGTTTGCCTGAGCAACGACTTCGCGATCAGCGTAGTGGCCGCAGGACGGGCATACGTGGTGCGGACGCTTGAGTTCGCCGCAGGACGGGCATTCGTTGGGGTTAGCGGCAACGAGCGCGTCATGTGCACGGCGCATGTTGCGGCGCGATTTAGAAACTTTGTTCTGCTGGACGGCCATGTCTCAACCTTTGGATTTAGGGGGCACCATGGCCCGTTGTTTCGTGTCTCGGATGAAATTCTCGGGCGTCATATGTTAAATGACGATCCCTGTCGAGACTCGATCCGAAAGAGGCCGCGAACATACTGCGATTCAGCTATTTCGCAACCCCTATTAAGCGAGGCACCTATTGCCCGTCTTTGTCCTTCTTTTCAAGGCTTTCTTTTAGCGAAGAAAGACCCGCAAAAGGACGGGCATCTTCATCGCGCATTGGGGCAGTTCCAGGCTGAGAATATACCGCTTCGCCAAGTTCTGCGCCATCTTTGCGCGGAAATTGGGGCAGGGCGAGCGCAAGCGACTCGATCATCACTTCTGCGATATCAAGTGTGTTCGGCAGTTCCTCGACCGAGTCGTCCTCAGGCATTTCAACTTCGTCACCTTCTGGCTGAATGAAATCGCGGACATAGGTGCGGGTAACGGCTTCGTCGATCCGCGTGGTGACAGGCTCGAGCGTCACGACACATTCCTGAACGACGGTTGCGCCGATTTTTCCGCTTAAAACCCAGTCATGCTTGCCCAAAGGCTCTAGGCTGCCCTCAAATCGGAGCTTCTTGACGCCAATGATTCCCAGATCGTCGGCAACGGCAGCGCGTTCGTCTGCTTCGGGAGCAAGAGTAAACGCAGTGTCTTTGCGTCCAGCAAGGTCTGCAAGGCGGATGACATGTGTGGGCAGGGCGGACATTCTGCTTCCATTCTTGAACTAAAGGGTCCCGATGATGTAAGCGGGATGTTAAGGCACATCAAGCCAACGCGAGGGAGCAGCCATGTCAGTCACCAATCGTCGCAAGATCGCAGGTCTTCGCCGCTTTGCTCTCGGCGCGTCGCTGGTCGTCGCCCTCACGGCATGTAGCCCAATCATGCGCAAGCACGGATATGTGCCCGTGGAAGAAGATCTCGCACTGGTTCAAGTTGGGACAGACACGCGCGAAACTGTTTTGGATGTCATCGGAGCGCCTGTGGCGACAGGTTTGCTCGAAGGGGGCGACTATTACTATGTCGCAAGCCACTTCCGCCACTATGGCCCGCTCAAGCCCCAAGAAGTCCAACGAGATGTCGTCGTCGTCGTTTTTGACAGCAAAGGTGTTGTTGCGAACGTAGAGCGATATGGTCTTGAAGACGGTAATGTGGTCACGCTCTCGCGCCGCGTCACCACGAGCGCCACAGCCGACAAGACATTCTTGCGCCAGCTCTTGGGTAACCTCGGTAACATCGACACAGGTCAGTTCATCAACTGACCCTAAAATCGGTGCTGTGTTACTGAAATTTCATTAGGTATGCTTGCGTCCTCGGCTTACTCTCAATGCAGCAAATCCATGTGAGAGGCATGTTGCGGGGAAAGTGGAATGAAGCACTCACTCAGTCGTGGGCGATACATTGTTCGGCTTGATGCGAGCGAAGCCGACCGCTTAGCTGCGCAGCGCCTGCGGCACCTTTGTTTCTTTGGCGGACTTGGTCGTGATGTTGACCACTTCGATGCGCATTTTCGGCATCTCTTGATCGAAAATCAAAGCGGTGAACTGGTCGCAACTTGCCGTTTTAACTCATTAAATCTCGCCCATGACATCCGTCAAAGCTATGTCGCGCAATTCTATGACCTTGCCCCGCTTGGCGGTTTTGGCCGCTTGCTTGAGCTGGGTCGGTTTTGCATCAAGCCGAATACGAGGGACGCAGATATCTTGCGCATCGCTTGGGGGGCGCTGGCTGAAGTTGTTGACCAAACTTCGGCGCAATTGTTGATTGGTTGCTCAAGTTTCAAAGGAACTGACCCGAGCGCATATTTCGACGGTTTTGCGCATCTTCGGGCCAAACATCTTGGCGATCAGGCGCTTTTGCCCAAGCGCTGTGCGCTAACTCCTTTTCCGCTTCCCAATGGGGCGCCTGATCCAAGCAACGCGATGAAACAAATCCCACCGCTTCTCCGGAGCTATTTGATGATGGGGGGCTGGGTCAGTGATCACGGCGTCATCGACCGCGAGATGAACACGCTCCACGTTTTCACAGCGGTGCCCGTTGCCGCAATTTCGCGTGCAAGAGAGCGCTCAATCCGCGCGGCATCCGCATGAAACCCCTTGCAGGATTGTCCGCGCCGTTCTAGCTGAGCGCCATGGCACGCGCACCTCTTCTTCAGATCACCGATATTTCTCTCACTTTTGGCGGAAACCCCGTGTTTTCCGACCTCTCGCTTATGGTCCAGCCTTCGGACCGTGTGGCATTGGTCGGGCGAAACGGCTCGGGCAAATCCACGCTGATGAAAGTCATGGCAGGGCTTGTTGAGCCAGACGCAGGCGACCGTGTCGTCTCGCCCGGGGTGACGGTCGGTTACATGGAGCAAGAGCCCACGATGGAGGGCTTTGCGACATTGGGCGATTATGCGGCAAGCGGGCTTGAAGAAAGCGAGCGCTACCGTGTCGAGATGGTGGCCGAGGGGCTCAAATTCGATCCCACGCGCTCGGTTGAAACGGCGTCTGGCGGCGAACGCCGCCGCGCCGCGCTCGCCAAACTTATGGCCGAAGCACCCGAACTCATGCTTCTGGATGAACCGACCAACCACCTTGATATCGAGGCCATCGCTTGGCTCGAAGACGAGCTTAAGAATACCCGTGCAGGCTATGTCATCATTTCACACGACCGCACATTCCTTCGCAATTTGACACGTGCAACGCTCTGGATCGACCGTGGAGAAGTGCGCCGCCAAGAGACCGGCTTTGAGGGCTTTGAGGCATGGCGCGATAAAATCTGGGAAGAAGAAGACATCGCCCGTCACAAGCTTGATCGCAAGATCAAGGCCGAGGCGCGTTGGGCGGTCGAGGGCATCTCGGCGCGCCGCAAGCGCAACATGGGCCGCGTGAGGGCGCTTCAGGATCTTCGCGCAGACCGCGCTAGCCAAATCCGCCGTCAGGGCACCGCAGCCTTGACGCTCGAAGGGGGCGCGACCTCTGGAAAGAAGGTCGTAGAAGCCCATGGAATATCTAAGGCTTTTTCCGACAAACAGATTGTTCAGAACTTTTCGCTCACCGTTCAGCGCGGTGACCGCGTGGCCTTTGTTGGCCCGAATGGTGTGGGCAAAACTACTCTCATAAAGATGCTTCTGGGTCAGGAAGAACCGGACAGCGGTAGCATTAAGCTCGGCACCAATCTTGAAACGGCGATTTTCGATCAGACGCGGGCGCAGCTCGATCCAGAGATGTCCCTCTGGGATAGCCTTACGGGCGACCCCGATATGCGCGTCGGAGGTCAAGCGGACCAAGTGATGGTGCGCGGCACCCCGAAACATGTCGTGGCTTACCTCAAGGATTTCCTCTTTGACGAACGACAAGCGCGTGCGCCTGTCAAATCGCTCTCTGGCGGGGAAAAGGCGCGTTTGTTGCTGGCCAAACTGATGGCCAAGGAATCGAACTTCCTCGTGCTCGACGAACCGACCAACGATCTCGATATCGAAACGCTCGATCTTTTGCAGGAACTTCTCGACACTTACGAAGGCACTGTTGTCCTCGTAAGCCACGACCGCGACTTTCTTGACCGCGTGGCGACGACTACGATTGCGATGGAAGGGGATGGCAAGGCGACCGTCTATGCAGGCGGCTGGTCGGACTATCAGGCGCAAAAGCCCGAAGCAGCGGCACCTGTGAAGGAAAAGGCCGCTGTAAAGGAATCTGAAAAACCCGCAGTCAAGGCGCAGGCCAAAAAGTCTGGGCTCTCCTTTACCGAAAAGCACCGTCTCGAAGCACTTCCTGGGATCATGGACAAGTTGCAGGCCGAGATCGCCAAGCTAGAAGAGCTCATGGCGGACCCAGAACTTTTCACCAAAGAGCCTGCCAAATTCCAAAAGGCCACCGATGCTTTGGTTCAACGCCAGACTGCCTTGGCCGAAGCCGAGGACGAGTGGCTCGCCCTCGAGGAAAAAGCCGAAGGTTAACCTTTGGAGATCGCGATCAGGATGATGAACATCACTGGGACGGCTGCTAGATAGGGGATCATCAAAGCCGCAATGCCCCATTTCATGATGGCGACAATCCAAACCGCGAGGATGACGACGAGCGCATAGTAGATGTTTTCTTGGTCGCCATAGATCACATCACGTGCGATCCAGCCGAGCAAAGGGATGGACAAAACCACTCGTGCAAAGAGCGAGGCTTGGGGCGGGATGGGTGTCAAAATACTCATGTCGTTTTCTTTATGTATTTTTGTGACAAGAGCGATGCGGTTGCCTGTCGCATCCCTTATGGATGCAAAAAGGGACGCGGTTTCGCGTCCCTTAGCGTTCCGAATAGTCGGTCGGGATTAGCCGTCGAAGTTGACTTCTTCCATGATACGAAGCGCTGTTGGGCGGTGGCTGGCGACTTCGGTCAAATCCATGTTGTCGGCGTCAAAGCGGCCCCAGCTTTTGACCAGTTCAGACCACTCAGCACTCTCAAGCACGGGGTATTCGTTGTTGATGTCGGCATAGATAGCCTGTGCCTCTGGGGAGACGAGATACTCCATCAGCTGGAGCGCTTCGTCCTTGTTCGGAGCCGCCTTGGTCATGGCAACGCCCGAAATGTTGACGTGGGTGCCGGTGCCTTCGAACGTCGGAAAGACGATACGGACAGAGTTGGCCCATTCGGTCTGTTCGGGATCAGCAAGCATTTGACCCATGTAGTAGGTGTTGCCGAGCGAGATATCGCATTCACCTGCCCAGATCGCTTTGACCTGAGCGCGGTCATTGCCTTCAGGCTTGCGTGCTAGGTTCTTTTTGATGCCAGCGGCCCATTCGCGGGCGTAGTCTTCGCCATGGTGGGCTATGACAGCGGCCAGCATCGCAAGGTTGTAGTCATGAACGCCCGAACGGGTGCAAATGCGACCTTCCCATTTGTCCGAAGCGAGATCTTCATAGGTGGTGACTTCACCATCAGCGACGCGGTCGTTCGAGGCATAGACGACGCGGGCGCGGCTGGTGAGGCCGAACCAGAGGTTCTCGGGACTACGAAGCTGAGCAGGAACAGCAACGGAGAGGACTTCGCTCTCAACGGGCTGGATCACATCCGCATCGACGATCTGTTGCAGGTTCGCGATGTCTACGGTCATGACGAGGTCCGCGGGCGAACGCGCACCTTCGGACTTCAGGCGCTCGACGATGCCGCTTTCAACATAAGCGAGGTTCACCGCAATGCCCGTCTGAGCGGTGAAAGCATCCATCACGGGCTGGATCAGTTCGGGTT
>CAYWUN010000103.1:0-9841 GCA_964461315.1 uncultured Aestuarium sp. | reverse complement strand
AAGCATTTCGAGCGCGCGACCCTTTCGCAAAATCAGCCGCGACCCCTTGGCCTCGAGCGTCTTTTGTAATGCGTCCACGGATTGCCCCAAACGCATAAGCGGTGCCGCGCCATGCTCGTGCGTCAGTTCATCATGCAAAAACACCGGAATAACGGGACGCCCGCTCTTGCAAGCGGCGCTCATAGCCTCATGGTCACCGAGCCGAAGATCTCGGCGGAACCACATGAGAATTGGGGATTTTTCGCTCATAACTGCCTTTGGCTTTCTTCGTTGTGTGTTGATGTGTTTCGCCTTGGATGAAGGTCAAGGGCAGCTTTGGAAAGAATTGCCAACTAATGCCCTTGCACCCCTCGCGCAGTGGGGCCAAACTCATGCCAACAAGGGAGCTATCATGAAAATCGCGACATTTAACATCAACGGTGTCAAAGCCCGAATTGGCGCTTTGACCGATTGGTTGAACGAGAGCAAACCGGACGTCGCGATCCTTCAAGAGATTAAATCGGTGGACGAAGGCTTCCCTCGCGAACTCTTTGAGGACATGGGCTATAATGTCGAGACCCATGGTCAAAAGGGGTTTAACGGCGTGGCGATCCTCTCAAAATTCCCGCTCGAGGACGTTGTGCGCGGCCTTCCAGGGGATGAGACTGACGAACAAGCGCGCTGGATCGAAGCCACTGTCGTTGGGGATGTAGCCGTTCGCATTTGCGGCCTCTATCTTCCGAATGGCAATCCCGTTCCTGGTCCCAAGTATGAGTACAAGCTTGCATGGATGGAGCGCCTGAAGGCCCGCGCCGAAGCGCTTTTGGCTGATGAAATGCCTGCTCTTATGGCGGGCGACTACAACATTATTCCGCAAGCAGAAGACGCCGCCCGCCCCGATGCATGGCGCGAAGATGCGCTCTTTCGTTTGGAAAGCCGCGAGGCCTTTCGCCGGATCGTGAACCTCGGGTTTACCGAGGCCTTCCGCACCCAGACCACAGCGGCGGGGCATTATTCATTCTGGGATTATCAAGCTGGCGCTTGGGACCGCAATGATGGCATCCGCATCGACCACTTCCTGCTCACACCGCAATGCGCAGACTTGCTCAAGGAATGCTGGATCGAAAAGGAAGTGCGCGGGCGCGAAAAGCCCTCTGATCACGTTCCTGTCTGGGTCGATCTGGCGGCCTAGGCCGTCACATCGAAACCATAGAGCCAATCGAGGCGTTCAAGAAATGCACGCGGCGCAACAAGGCCGATTGTTTTCAATCCCTTATGCGCGACAAAGCGTTTAACACCAGACAGGTGATAGTTCGTAGCATTGGCATTTGCAGCATCAATCGCGCGAATGACGCGGGCGCGGCGCTTTTCCTGATAATGGGCTAGCCCCTGTTCCACGCCAAACTCTGAAACGCATCGCGCTAGGACATAAGCGTCTTCGAACGCAAGGTTTGCCCCTTGCGCAAGAAAGGGCAGCGTTGGATGCGCTGCATCCCCGACCAAAGCGACCTTGCGACCGTGCCAAGTGCCAGCGACCGGATGACGAAAGAGCCCCCAAAGCCGAACAGTCTGAACCTGATCAAGGACCGCGCGAAGCCCTGCGCTACAATCCGCAAAAGCTGATCGCAACTCTTCGGGCTCGTCAAAATAATTCCAACCCTCCGCAGCCCACTCCGCCCGTTCTTGGACAGCAACGACATTGAGTCGTCCACCAATCAGCGGATATGTGACAACGTGACGGTTCGGCGCCATCCAAATGCGTGCGACGGGGTCTTCGTCCTTTATTTTCACCACCGAGCGCCAAGCCACCTGCCCCGTGAAAAACGGAGCATCGTCACCATTCAAAAGCTTGCGGGTCACGGAATGTAGGCCATCCGCCCCAACGACCAGATCCGTCTCAATTGTGCGCCCATCTTCGAAACCGACCACGCCAGCGTCTGAGACCTCAACGGCTTTGGAATTAAGGATAACTTCCACGCCCTGAGCGGCGCATCCCTCGGCCAACAGGTCAAGAAGATCGGCCCGATGGAAAAAGCGGTAAGGCTCACCTTCTTGCTGGCCCAAATCAAAGCGCGTCACAGCGCGACCAGAGAGTGCATCCATTGGAACGACGGCTGCCGCCTGTATTGCACGATGATCCGCGATTTCGGCGAGACCGAGAGCGCGCACCACAGCCGCTCCGTTAGGGGTGATCTGAAGACCTGCACCAACTTCGCGCAATTCAGAGGCTTGCTCAAACACGCGAACAGAGGCACCGCGCTTGGCAAATGCGAGAGCGGCTGCAAGCCCGCCAACACCGCCGCCAAGAACCGCAATAGAAAGGCCCGCGAGGGTGCGGGCCTGATCTTGATCAGTGATATCTGTCATCCGTCCTACGACATTCAGTCGTCGCGGTGAACTTTTTCACGACGCTCGTGACGCTCTTGCGCCTCAAGTGTCATCGTCGCAATCGGACGAGCATCAAGGCGCTTGAGGCTGATCGGCTCACCCGTCATTTCGCAATAGCCGAATTCGCCATTGTCGATGCGGCGAAGCGCTGCGTCGATCTTGGATACAAGCTTGCGCTCGCGATCCCGAGTCCGCAGCTCGAGAGCGCGGTCGGTTTCTTCCGAAGCGCGGTCAGCAATATCAGGAATATTGCGCGTCGAGTCTTTCATGCCCTCGATGGTGTCGCGGCTATCCTCAAGAATATCCGCCTTCCAATTCAAAAGCTTACGGCGAAAATACTCGAGCTGACGCTCGTTCATAAATGGCTCGTCCTCGGCCGGACGATAATCCTCAGGAAGAAAGTTCTCCGCTTTCATACCACCACCCTTAGTCTCACCAACAACCGGAGTCTCAATATCTGCGGCCATCAGCCTCTCCCAAATCTTTGGGACCGTTTACCCCTCAAAGCGAGGGAAGTCACCCCCCGAAATACCAATTTTTGTTCACAAGTTGCGACCGGCCTCCAAGGTGCTAAACTTGCGGGAATCCTAGACGAGCGAGACACATGCATTTCACCGGTACGAAGAATTACGTAGCAACCAATGACCTTATGGTTGCAGTCAATGCCGCTATCAAATTAGAGCGCCCCCTCCTCGTCAAAGGTGAACCAGGAACGGGAAAAACCGAGCTCGCGCGTCAGGTCGCACAAGCGCTCGATCTTCCAATGATCGAATGGAATATCAAATCCACCACCAAGGCCCAGCAAGGTCTCTATGAATACGACGCGGTAAGCAGACTGCGTGACAGTCAGCTCGGCGACGAGCGCGTGCACGATGTTAAAAATTACATCCGCAAAGGCAAACTCTGGCAAGCCTTCGAAGCTGAAAGCCGTACTGTCCTGTTGATCGACGAAATTGATAAGGCTGATATTGAGTTTCCGAACGATCTCTTGCAGGAACTCGATAAGATGGAGTTCCACGTCTACGAAACAGGTGAGACGGTAAAGGCCAAAATCCGTCCCATCGTCATTATCACTTCAAACAACGAAAAAGATCTCCCTGACGCCTTTTTACGTCGGTGCTTTTTTCATTACATCCGCTTCCCCGACCCTGATACACTTGCGAAGATTGTCGAGGTGCACCACCCCGGTATCAAACCGCGCCTTCTTGAAGCGGCTTTGACCCAGTTTTACGAAATCCGCGAGACGAATGGACTGAAGAAAAAACCATCGACCTCGGAGGTGCTGGATTGGCTCAAGCTTCTCTTGGCCGAGGACTTGAGTCCCGAGGACCTCAAAGCCGATCCAAGCACCCTTTTGCCTCGTCTTCACGGTGCTCTTTTGAAGAATGAACAAGATGTTCAGCTCTTTGAAAAATTGGCTTTCCTGAACCGTCGGAGATAGCAAAACCATATTTAGTATCCGCAAATACGCCGCAGACTAGAAACCTGCGACCTTCGCGCCACTATTCGATGAATTTGGCGCGTTTTCGTGTTTCCTGGGTGCTTTAGACGCGCGTTTAAGCACTAATGACGCTGTTACTGGCGAATTGTCTCTAAAATTTCACAATTCGATCCAACAGTGGCCGCACTCTTTGGGCAGGTTCAGAGTGTGAAAATTCAGGAGAGCACTTTGGCCAAGGCAAAAATGCCGGTCGAATTGGGCGCTTCACATCTCTCGCATGCGGGGGCGGTGAATGCGTTGCGGACCGATAAAAACGTCAGATCAATGGGACAGGCCCATTCTTTTGACAAACATCATTGGCACCAAAGCGCCGCGTCTGAGGCAGCATTTTGCTGCATTTTGCCTTTCATTACGAAAGGCATCTCATGAGAAAGCTCGCTCTAGCTGCAATCACCGCCCTTTCCGCTTGCACCCCCACACCGCAAGACCCGCCCGGTCGCGCCGCCATTAACAATGACACTCTCCCACCGATGAAGAGTTTCATGGGGACACGTGTCAGTGCGCCGACCCGAGCGAATGCCGAAATCGCGCGTGATTTCATTGATCTCGCTTTCCAGATGGAAAGCGGTCGCGCCATTCCTCGCTTTACGCGCTTTGAAGGCCCGATTTCGGTCCGAGTGGATGGTATGGTGCCACCGAGCCTCGTTCCGGACTTACGCACGCTTCTCGCGCGCTTCCGCTCCGAAGCGAACCTCGACATTTTCCTGACTGGCGCCGAACAAGCCAACATTTCCATTATTGCAGTCCCACGTGAGGAACTGAGCCGCGCAGTGCCCAAAGCTGCCTGTTTTGTCGTTCCTCGCGTTTCAAGTTGGGAAGAATTCAAGGCGAGCAGGAACACTCCTATCGTGGACTGGACAACGCTTGAGCGCCGAGATCGCGCCGCCGTTTTCGTCCCCTCCGATGTTGCCCCTCAGGAGATCCGAGACTGCCTTCACGAAGAACTTGCCCAAGCACTTGGCCCGCTGAACGACCTTTATCGCCTGCCGGATTCCGTCTTTAACGACGACAACATGCATGCCGTTCTCACTGGCTTTGATATGCTTGTGCTCAAGGCCTATTACGATCCTGAACTTCGTAACGGTATGACACGCGGCGAAGTCGCAACGCATATTCCTTCGATCCTTGCGCGTCTAAACCCTTCGGGTGAACAGCGCGCAGCACGTCCACGCAATGATACCACCCGCGACTGGATCGAGGCGATCGAAGAGGCACTATCGTCGGGCGGCTCGCCCACCCGCAGACGCGCTGCGGCAGAGGCCGCAATGAACCTTGGCCGCGCTTTTGGCTGGTCTGGAACACGCGAAGGTTTCGCCCTGTTTGCATATGGACGCTTGAACGTAGGGGCCGACCCTACCCTTGCCCTCGGTGCATTCCGCGCGGCAGACCGCGCCTATCGCGAATCGAGCGAAACACGTCTTCAAACCGCACATGTTGCCGTGCAACTTGCTGCATTTAGCCTTTCCTCTGGCGATGGATACGGCACGCTCTCGATTGTGGACGAGGCTATTCCAATCGCAGCCGAAAACGAGAACGCGGCGCTCCTCGCGACCCTACTCATGTTCAAGGCCGAAGCGCTCAAACTTTTGAACCGCGACGCCGAGGCACAGTCCGTACGGCTGGACAGTCTGGCTTGGGCGCGATACGGATTTGGCTCGGAACAGAAAGTGAATGCCCGTTTGGCGGAGGTCTCGTCCTTGAGCCCACGCTAAGGGCAAAAGGATCAAGCCATGATTTACCCTCTTGCAGGCCTTCTCATCGGAATACTCTTTGGGGCATTTCGCGCCAAACGCCGCGGTGGCAAGACTTTTGATCTTCTGCAATGGGCAGCAGTCTTTGGGATGATCTTTGCGCTCATCGGTCTCTTTGCGATGATCTACATCGACCGCAGCTATCTGGGCTAAGCGATGTTCCTGCCCTTCTTCTCCACACTCAGAGACGAAGGCGTTCCAGTTTCTCTGCGCGAGTTCCTCACCTTTCTTGAAGGGCTCGCTCAGGATCTGGTGATCTACGATACCGAAGGCTTCTATCTTTTGGCGCGAACCATTTTGGTCAAGGACGAACGTCACCTCGACCGCTTTGATCGCGCATTCTCCAAAAGCTTCTCGGGACTTGATAGTATCACCCCCGAGGACATGATCGAGGCGATGAAACTGCCGCGTGAATGGCTCGAAAAGCTCGCCGAGAAAACCCTCTCTGACGAGGAAAAGGCGCAAATCGAAGCCTTGGGCGGATTTGACAAGCTGATGGAGACCCTGCGGGAGCGTTTGAAAGAACAGCAAAAGCGGCATCAGGGCGGCAACAAATGGATCGGGACAGCGGGCACCTCACCTTTTGGCGCCTACGGCTACAACCCCGAAGGCGTTCGAATTGGCCAAGACAAATCACGTCACCAACGCGCCGTAAAAGTCTGGGATAAAAGGGAATTCAGAAATCTCGACGACACGCGAGAGCTTGGCACTCGCAATATTAAGGTTGCGCTAAAGCGCTTGCGGAAATGGGCCCGAACGGGGGCTGCGGACGAGCTCGACCTAGATCAGACCATTTCATCCACGGCCAAGCACGGATATCTGGACGTTCAAACGCGGCCCGAAAAGCGCAACGCCGTCAAAGTGCTTTTGTTCTTTGACATTGGCGGCTCTATGGACCCGCATGTCAAAGTGGTCGAGGAACTCTTCTCCGCCGCGCGCTCCGAATTCAAACACCTTGAACATTTCTATTTCCACAACTGCCTCTATGAAGGTGTTTGGAAAGACAATGCCCGTCGTTGGAATGCGCAAACACCAACATGGGATGTTCTGCGCACCTATGGACCTGATTATAAATGCATTTTTGTGGGGGACGCATCTATGTCACCCTATGAAATCGCCTATCAGGGTGGTGCAAACGAGCATTGGAACGAGGAATCCGGCGAGGTTTGGCTCCGCCGCGCCCTTGACCATTGGCCGCAGTGTCTCTGGATCAACCCAGTTCAGGAAGAGCACTGGAAATACACCCATTCCATTGGGATGATCCGCACCATCTTTGGGACTGACCGAATGGTTCCGATGACACTTCAGGGGCTCGAACGCGGGTTTAAGCTGCTCGCCCGCTGAATTCTGAATATTCTGCTATTGACGCACCCCACTACACCGCCAATCTACGAACTATGCACAATCTCATCCACTTTGTTCGTCATCACCGATATATGACTCTGGCTTTCGTCGCCGCACTGACCGCGACGATGTTCTTTGCTATCGACATTCTAAGCGACGCAAAAAGCTGGAAAGATCCGAAATATCGCGAAGTCGCCCCGCAGGTCTGGATGACGCCAATGTATATTGCCCACAGCTGGAAAGTTGATCCCAAGGAGCTTGGAAGTGCCATTGGGCTAACGGAAAAACCTAAAAAGCGGACGACATTGGAAGATATTGCGAGCGAACGCGGCGTTCCAGTTGCGCAGGTCATCGCAGAGGTCCAAGCCTTCCTCGCATCCTCTGCTGTTGACGGTAAAAAACGATAGCAGATATGTCGGATTGGCTCCTTCTCAATTTGTCGACTTACGGCTATTCGCTTTTGTTCGTGACCACGTTCCTAAGCTGCCTCGCCCTACCGGTCCCTGCATCACTTGCAATGATGACGGCGGGTGCGTTTGCTGCCTCTGGCGATCTTATTCTGTGGGCCACGGCAGGCTCGGCCCTTGGTGGAGCGGTCATGGGAGACCAAACGGGTTTCGTACTCGCACGGGTTGGATCAGGTCGAATGTCCCCTTACTTCGTTCGCAACCGTGGCAGAGCAAAGCTCATTTCTCGCGCCAGACGGCTGACCAACCAATATGGCGGACCTGGAATTTTCCTTTCGCGGTGGCTGGTGAGCCCCCTCGGTCCCTATGCGAACTTTGTCAGTGGCGCGACGCATTATCAATGGCACCGTTTTACGCTCTGGGGGATTTCCGGCGAGCTTGTTTGGGTCGTACTTTACACAAGCCTCGGCTATGTATTCGCCGCCAATCTTGACCTCGTTGCGCAAATTGCAGCTGATGCAAGCGGCCTGATTGCAGCCAGCGCCATAACCGTGGCCCTCGGTCTCTATCTGATCCGTGCAAAACATCGGCACGCCAAGAGGCGGAGGGCCTAAGGGATGTTGCGTTACTCTCCGATCATCCTCGCCCTTCTTTATGGCATTGGCCTCTATCTCTTTTCAGCTCATCGCACGAAAAAGCACCTCAATGAACAGTCCGTTGAGCTTGCTGATCCTTCATTGACACCTATCCTGACCAAACTTGCAAAGGCGCTCGATCTACCACGTGTGAGGGTCTTTGTTTACAACGTCCCACAAGTGAACGGTCTCGCAGCGCCTGACGGTAAAATCTATCTCACCCGCGGGTTTCTCGACAAATACCGAGCGGGCCAAATCTCCGCCAAAGAGCTGGCAAGCGTCATTGCCCATGAATTGGGCCACGTTGCTCTCGGGCATACACGCAGACGCCTGATCGACTTTTCCTCGCAGAATGCGATGCGCACGGCACTGGCGATGCTGCTTGGACGTTTCCTTCCAGGCATCGGTCCTTTCATTGCGAATTCGCTTATGTCGCTTTTGATGGCGCGTCTCTCTCGTGGCGACGAATACGAAGCCGACGCCTATGCCTCGGCCCTCCTGATCAAGGCAGGCATCGGCACCGAGCCGCAAATTTCGCTCTTCAAAAAGCTGGATGCTCTCACTGGTGGAGGCGCAGGTAATAGCCCCGCTTGGCTTCTCAGTCACCCCAAGACCCCCGCCCGTATCCATGCAATCGAGCGCAACGCGGCAAAGTGGGAGACCTAGGAAACCGCTTTGCCTAGGCGGGGCAAACGTGCCTTTTTCATGAGCTTGCGCATCTCCCAAGGAGCACCAGAGAGCCGCTCTGCTTGGGCGAGCACGCGGGCGCAGGCCCGTTCCACGGCTTCCGGCGCATCGAGCCAGAGGCCATAGAGGAACCCATCAGGATCAAGCCTTTCGACCCCTTCGTCGCGCAAAATGTTAAGCGGAAAATCCGAAGCATTCATCGTCACAATCGCGTCGCACGACCCCGAGATCGCAGCCGCAAGAACATGCACATCCGCCGGATCAGGAAGCCAGAGCCGCCCTTCGATCCCGTCCCGCGTTTTGATTGAAGCCTCGGGAAATCTTAGACCGAGAGCCACGATCTCGCCGCGGGCAATGGCTTCGGCACCGTCTCCAAGCTTGACGGTTGCCCGGGCCCATTCCTCAAGAATGCGCGGGCTCCATCTTGGCTGGTAGAGGCCCTCGTCGGCAACGGCCAAAAGAACCTCTCGCATCACTGTTGGAAACAGCACGCAAGCATCAAGCAGCATTCGCTTCTTGGTCATAGACGGAAAAACACCGACTTGAGGTATCCGCTTTCGGCCAAATGCGGCATCAGCGGATGGTCCGCGCCGGCAAAGCCTGTATAGACGATCTGACCGCGACGCCCGCCTTTGCCAATGCCGCGCGCAGAGGCGTTGCGGAACTTCGTCAAGTCCGCCGCATGCGAGCAAGAACAAAGTCCCAAGTATCCGCCCTCGCGCACCAAAGGCGCTGCAAGTTTCGCGACACGTTCATAAGCGCGAAGCCCAGCCTCCAATGCCTGTTTCGAAGGCGCGAATGCGGGAGGATCGCAGATCACCACATCAAACGTTTCGCCCTCTTCGGCAAGCGCGGTGAGCACGTCGAAAGCGTCGCCCTTGCGGGTGCTGAATACATCGCCTTTGCCCATAGCCTTGGCCCCAGCTTCGGCAAGGTCCAGCGCGGCTGCTGACCCATCGACGGCCACAGCCGATGCAGCACCGCCCGCCAAAGCAGCGAGCGAGAAGCCGCCAACATGCGAGAAGACGTCAAGAACCTTTGCCCCGCGCGACAACTGCGCCGCAAAAGCGTGGTTCGGGCGTTGGTCATAGAAAAGGCCGGTTTTCTGCCCGCCCATCACATCCGCCATATAGATCGCACCATTCATCG
>CAYWUN010000102.1:0-9858 GCA_964461315.1 uncultured Aestuarium sp. | reverse complement strand
ACAACGTCCCCGAAAAGAAGGCGGGCGAGGTCTTCGACCTTCTGGAAAAGTTCGCCAACTACGGCTTCAACAAGTCGCACGCGGCGGCCTATGCGGTGGTCTCCTATCAGACCGCTTGGCTCAAGGCGAACCACCCAGTGGAGTTCATGGCGGGCGTCATGAACTGCGATATTCACCTGACAGATAAGCTCGCCGTTTATTTCCAAGAGGTGAAAAAAGGTCTCGGGATCGACTATGTCCCGCCTTGTGTGAACCGTTCGCTCGCGACCTTTGACGTCGTGGATCAGAAACTGGTCTATGCGCTGGGCGCTCTCAAGAACGTTGGCGTCGAGGCGATGAAGCTGATCGTGGAAGCGCGCGGCGACAAGCCTTTCGTGAACTTATTCGATTTCGCGCGCCGCGCGGATTTGAAACGTGTCGGCAAACGTCCATTGGAGATGTTGGCCCGCGCAGGTGCCTTTGATCAGCTGGACAGCAATCGGCGTCGCGTCTTCGAAAGCCTTGACGCTCTTGCCGGTTATTCGGCTGCCGTACACGAGCAGAAGAGCTCGAACCAAGTTTCGCTCTTTGGTGATGCGGGGGATGATCTTCCTGAGCCGCGTTTGCCGCGCTGCGACGACTGGCTCCCTGCCGAACGTTTGGCCGAGGAATTTAAAGCAATTGGCTTTTACTTGTCGGGCCATCCTTTGGACGATTATCTTGCGGCGCTTAAGCGCAAGCAAGTCTTGACGCTCGATGAAGTCGCGGCAAAAGCCGAGCGAGGCGCATGTATCGTGAAAATGGCGGGGACCGTTTCGGGCCGTCAGGAACGCAAGTCGGCTCGTGGTAATCGCTTTGCCTTTGCGCAGCTTTCCGATCCGACCGGCGGCTATGAAGTCACGATCTTCTCGGATACACTCGAAGCTTGCCGTGAGTATTTGGAAACGGGTGCTCAGGTTGTTCTTCAAGTTGAAGCAACAATTGAGAGCGACCAGCTCAAGTTGTTGGCGCGTTCGGTTTCGCCCATCGACAACGTGGTCGCCGACGCGGGCAGTTCGGGGCTTCGGATTTTCGTGGATGAAGAAGTGGCGATTGCCTCTGTCGCTTCGGTCCTTGAAGGTGCCCGCCGAGACAAAGTTCGGGGTGGCCGCGGTCCGATTTATTTCTGCTTGCTGCGCCCTGATCTCCCGGGAGAAGTCGAGTTGGACATCGGTGAAGAATACCCAGTCAACCCACAGATTAAGGGTGCAATCAAATCGCTTAACGGAGTGATCGAGGTCGAAGAGGTTTAGGTCAGCAAAGTCTTGCTGCAAATAGATTGGTGTCGTAGACCTATTACTAACCCACCGGTAGAGTGGATTTGGGCGTCGAGACGGAAATCATGAAAAGATATGCGCTTTTTTTAGCGATCGCCTTTGCTTTAACTGCATGTGGCAACCCCTTAGATCGCGTCAAAACGCTTGAAAGCGTTGAGCTGAGCAAAGACGCCGAACCGCTCAACATTTCTGCAAGTGCGATGGCTAGCGAGCGAAAGGGGTTCTTCGCAAAGTTGCTTTCCAAAAGTGATAGCGAAAAGGATGCCGTTTCGGTTGATGTGTCTACTCTGGGCGAGCAAGGGGTTGATGAAGAAGCTCTTCTCCAAGTGCCCGAGGCAAGATCAGGGTTCTTCGCCTTCCTGCGGCCCAAAGCGGATCAGCCTGAACCATTGGAAGATGACTTTGCTGATGGTGAAGTCATCGCTGCCGATGATATCGAAGATGATGCCTCGGTGCCTTCGGCCAAACGCAGCCTGTTTGGCTTCCTGAGTCGCAAACCCGCAGAAGAGGAAGCGGCACTTCCTGCAACGGGTCCTGCTTCTCAACTTGTCAGCACGGGTACGCTTCTGCCCTATGGCGAGATAGGAACGAACTGTGAAGTCTCGCCACAGGAGCTTGGAACGCGGGTTGCGAATGCCTCAGGCTATGGGCTTTTTGATACCGGCGGCGACACCAAGGCGGCGCGGAGTTTCTATCTGACTGGGTTCCCTGACGCCTGTGTTCGTCAATTCACTGCGGCGATGGTAATGTTTGGAGATGTCGGGACTTATGAAGTGCTGCGCTATAAAACAGGGCGCAAGGCTTCAAGTGCGACGGACAAAGCCTATGACCTTATTCAATCTCAATTCTGCGGTGTTTCTGTTGGAGAGCCGTGCGGCGCACAGCTTGACGAGCTTTCAAAATCAACAACCTTTTTAACCGCTTACGAGTCATTTGGCACCAACGGTCATTGGGCTGATATCTTGATACATGACGGGCGCGTCGTGTCGGTAGAGCTAAGAGAGCCTTAACCTACCAGTGCGGCGGACGCTGATCTGCAAGCGGGATCATTCCCTCGCCGTCGACTTCGCGTTGGGCTTCGCGTTCGAGAAGCATTCCGATGCGCCGCTTGGCGAGTTCAAGATCGGTTTGCTGCTTGGCGACAACATCCGAAAGCTCCTCGACCACGCGGGTGAGGTGAGCAATCTGTTCTTCGAGGCGCAACATATCTGACATAAAACTCCATTAGCAGCACCTTGTTGCGGCGTCTATGCCCGCAAGCGCGTTAAGATGCGGTAGAAACCGCAAAGCCTGCGTTGCTCTCAGAGGCCGCGCACGTTAAAGGCAAGGCAAACCATCGACCGAGGACAAAATGGCCAAGGACAAGAAACAACCCCGCCCAAAGGCAATTACGCCCAAGGGTTTCCGCGACTACTTCGGCGTAGAGGTCACCGAGCGTGCCACTATGCTTAATCAGATCGCAGGGGTCTATCATCGTTACGGCTTTGAAGCGCTAGAGACGAGCGCGGTTGAAACGGTCGAAGCGCTGGGCAAGTTTCTCCCTGATGTGGACCGCCCGAACGAAGGTGTATTTGCTTGGCAGGAAGACGATAGCGATTGGGTAGCGCTGCGCTATGATCTGACTGCGCCACTTGCCCGTGTTTACGCGCAGTTCCGCAATGACCTTCCGACGCCCTATCGCCGCTATGCGATGGGTCCGGTTTGGCGCAACGAAAAACCAGGTCCAGGACGCTTTCGTCAGTTCTATCAGTGTGACGCCGATACTGTTGGTGCAGCGACAGTTGCAGCAGATGCTGAGATTTGCGCGATGCTCTCTGATACACTTGAAGTCGTAGGCATTCCGCGCGGTGACTATGTTGTGCGTGTGAACAACCGCAAGGTTCTGAACGGCGTGATGGAAGTTGCTGGCGTTCTTGATCCGAATGATCCTGATAAGTTCGTGAACGAGCGCGGGATCGTGCTGCGTGCGATTGATAAGCTTGACCGCCTCGGCACAGATGGCGTTCGCGCGCTTCTCGGCGAAGGTCGTAAGGACCCTTCGGGCGACTTTACCAAGGGTGCTGGTCTTTCTGCTGAACAGGCAGAGATAGTCATGGGCTTTATGGACGCGCGCCGTGAGAGCGGGGCAGCCACAGCTGCACGGCTTCGCGAGCTAGTCACGGGTTCGAATACCGGCAACGACGGCGTCAACGAACTCGAGACGATTGCCGAGCTATTGGATGCTCAGGGTTATGGGGCCGACCGTATTGTTATCGACCCTTCGGTCGTGCGCGGTCTTGGTTATTACACTGGACCCGTGTTTGAGGCCGAACTCACCTTTGAAATTCTCGATGAAAAAGGTCGTCCGCGTCAGTTCGGGTCTGTCTCTGGTGGGGGTCGGTATGACGATCTCGTAAAACGCTTTACCGGACAGGAAGTGCCAGCAACGGGTGTTTCCATCGGTGTCGACCGTTTGCTTGCTGCGCTGCGGGCAAAGGGCCGTTTGACCGCGACAGCCAAGGGGCCTGTCGTCGTCACAGTTATGGACCGCGAGCGGATGGCCGACTATCAAGCAATGGTCGCGGAACTCCGTAACGCGGGTATCCGTGCCGAGGTCTACCTTGGTAACCCCAAGAACTTTGGCAATCAGCTCAAATATGCTGATAGCCGCAACTCACCGGTTGCAGTGATCGAAGGCGGCTCTGAGAAAGAAGCAGGGGTTGTGCAGATCAAAGACCTGATCCTCGGTGCTCAGATTGCTCAGAATGCGACTTTGGATGAATGGAAAGAGCGCCCAAGCCAATATGAAGTGCCGCGCAGTGAGCTCGTCGCAAAAGTGCGTGAAATTCTGGACGGACAAAACTAATGCCACCGCGTCCTGAAGTTTTGAGAGAAGCCCGCCGTCTATGTGCGGCGTTTGAGTCCGAAGGTGCGATTTCGGTAAAGGCTGATGTTCTTCAGCCCGCTGGGACTTTGCTTGACCTTTATGGCGAAGATATCCGCGCCCGTGCCTATGTGACCCAAGACCCGATCCATGGAGAATTCGTGCTGCGTCCCGACTTTACCGTGCCGGTGGTGCAGATGCATATGGAGACCTTTGCCGAGCCTGCGCGATATACCTATGCAGGCAAAGTGTTCCGTCGTCAGGAAGAGGATACGGGCCGCCCGAACGAGTTCATTCAAGTCGGATATGAAGTTTTCGACGGCTCTGATCCGGCGAAAGCCGATGCAGAGGTGTTCTCGATCATTTCTCGTGAACTCCGCGATCTGCCCATCCGCGCAGCTACGGGTGATCTTGGTATTCTGATGGCGGCTGTTCGCGGTCTTGAAACCTCTGAGGCCCGTAAAGAGGCGCTCTTGCGGCATGTTTGGCGTCCGCGCCGGTTCCGCGCTTTGCTCGACCGTTTTGGCGGCCGAGTTCCTGCGCCTTCTTCGCGGGCGGCGTTGCTTGCTTCGCCTGATCCGTTTGACGGGAGTTTCCCCGAAATCGGTCTGCGTTCGCGCGCTGAAATCGAAGCGCGTATTGCAGCGCTTCGTGCAGATGCAGAAACGGCACCTATTTCCAGTGAGCAAATCGCAATTCTTGATGAGCTGATGGGGCTGCGTGAAACCTGTCCAAACGCTCTAAGCGCTCTTCGCGATATTGCGGTTGATCTTCCGTCAATTGTCCCAGCGGTGACGCGCTTTAGCCAGCGCCTCGAAGCGATGGTTGCGCGTGGTATCGATGTGACTGACCTTGAATTCGAAGGCAGTTATGGTCGCACGACGCTTGAATACTATGATGGGTTTGTCTTTGGTTTTTACGCAACGAACCGTCCAGACCTGCCGCCTGTCGCGACGGGTGGTCGCTATGATGCGTTGACTAGGCAGTTGGGCAAGGGACGTGAAGTTCCCGCCGTTGGTGCAGTCATCCGTCCCGAAGTCGTCGTTACCCTAAAGGAGCAGGCATGAGCATCAAACTTGGTGTGCCGTCCAAAGGGCGGCTGATGGAAAAGACCTTTGAATGGTTTGGCGCGCGTGGCGTCAAACTACTCAAAACTGGGTCCGAACGTGAATATGCAGGTGCAGTCGAAGGGATCGAGGGTATTGAACTTGTGCTTCTCTCGGCTGGTGAAATCCCGCGAGAGCTTGCTTCTGGCAATATTCACCTTGGCGTTACAGGCTCGGATCTTGTGCGCGAAAAAGTGCCAGCATGGGAGCAACGTATCGCCGAGGTCGCCAAGATGGGATTTGGTGGCGCTGACTTGATTATTGCGGTCCCGACCTTTTGGGTCGATGTGGATACTCTAGACGATCTGGACGCTGCTGCTGCTGCTTTCCGTAAAGCTCACGGGTTCCGTATGCGTATCGCGACCAAGTATCACCGTTTGGTGCGTGAATATCTTCAGGATAACGGTGTCGCAGACTATCAGCTTGTCGACAGCCAAGGTGCGACTGAAGGCACCGTAAAGAACGAGACAGCTGAGGCGATCGCTGACATCACCTCGACGGGCGAAACGCTGCGTGCGAATGGTCTCAAGATCCTTGGCGGTGGCCCGATCCATTCGAGCCAAGCGACCTTGTTCAAAAGCCGTACCGCAGATTGGCATGGCGGAAACAAAGACGTGCTTCGTGTACTTGAAGACGCCATACGCATGTAATCGAACTTTGGGGCGTGACTATTGTCGCGCCCCTATCGAACACCGATTTCTGCAAGAGCGGCACTAAGGCTCGCTGGAAGTGCCTCTTCGCCATCGCGCACAACACCTAGGTCTGAAGGCGCGTCTTCTGGTTTGAGATAGCGCCAACCTTGGAAGGCACGTTTGAGCGTTGGCTCGACGCGCACGAGTTCACGGTCGCAGACAATGGCGCAGCGGCGAATCCCATCACCCCCCATGACCTCATCAAGGCGAACGATTTTATTGCGACATTGGATTACGCCTTTGATGACCCAATAGATTGATCCTTGCCCAAGGATTTCCTCTTCACGCTTGGGCCACATACGGGTGATGTGCCAAGGAAAGCCATCAGGTGACTGTGCCTGTGGAAGTTTTTGCCAAATAGCCAGATCTTCTACCGTCTCGGAGCCAACCGAGAGCTTGATAAGATGCGTGTATTTTGCCATTCTCCGACTCCCCACTTCAGGTCCTAGTATCTATACCGATGCGCTTTACGAGCAAGTCCATATTTTTCTAGATATGGATTGACCGATCCAAACGGTGCACAATATGTAGTGGGTCGTAAGAAAAAGCTAACTGAGGGATTCTCGTACATGTCACGTTTCGCAGCGTCGATCGCAGAACAAATCTGGGATATGAAGTACCGCTTTAAAGATGCGGAGGGCAAAGCGCTTGATACGACTGTCGAGGATTCGTGGCGACGTATCGCACGTGCTCTTGCTTCGGTCGAAAAGGACGCTGCAAAATGGGAAGACAAGTTTTACTCCGCGCTGGAAGATTTTAAATACCTCCCCGCGGGCCGCATTACCGCTGGTGCTGGCACTGCGCGCTCGGTGACGCTCTTTAATTGCTTTGTCATGGGCACTGTGCCGGACTCTATGGGCGGCATCTTTGATATGCTTAAAGAAGCTGCACTCACCATGCAGCAGGGCGGCGGCATCGGTTACGACTTTTCGACGATTCGCCCCAAAGGCGCTCTGGTTCACGGCGTTGCTGCTGACGCGTCTGGCCCGCTGTCATTCATGGATGTATGGGATGCGATGTGCCGCACCATTATGTCCGCGGGATCGCGCCGCGGTGCGATGATGGCGACCATGCGGTGCGACCACCCCGATATCGAACACTTCATTACTGCCAAGTCGGACCCCGCTCGTCTTCGTATGTTCAACATGTCAGTGCTGATCACCGATCCGTTCATGGAAGCGGTAAAGGCGGACAAGTCGTGGGACCTCAAGTTCGAAGGCAAGGTTTATAAGACCGTCGAGGCACGGGATCTTTGGAACCGTATCATGCAGTCGACCTATGATTATGCCGAACCAGGCGTGATCTTTATCGACCGTATCAATGAGATGAATAACCTTGGCTACTGCGAGACAATTGCAGCGACCAACCCTTGCGGCGAGCAGCCTCTGCCGCCTTATGGTGCTTGTCTGCTTGGCTCGATCAACATGGCGCGTTTGGTTGCGAACCCATTTGAAAAAGACGCTGTTCTTGATCCCGCTGCGCTTGACGATCTCGTCGCGACTGCTGTTCGAATGATGGACAACGTGGTTGATGCGTCGCGTTTCCCGCTCGAAGCGCAGGCTCAAGAAGCGCAGGCCAAGCGCCGTATCGGTCTTGGGGTTACGGGTCTAGCTGACGCTTTGCTGATGGTTGGTCTTAAGTACGGCACGCCAGAAGCGGCCGCCCAGACCGAAGCATGGATGAAGCAGATCGCACGTGCGTCCTATCTCGCTTCGGTCGAACTCGCCAAAGAAAAGGGCGCTTTCCCGCTCTTTGACAAGGACAAGTATCTCGCATCCGGCAACATGAAGCAGATGGACGATGATGTGCGCGATGCGATTGCCAAGCACGGTATCCGCAACGCTCTACTGACCTCGATCGCGCCGACCGGCACCATCTCACTTTATGCTGGCAATGTGTCTTCAGGCATCGAGCCGGTGTTCGCCTATGCCTACACCCGCAAGGTTCTTCAGAAAGATGGCTCCCGTACCGAGGAAGAAGTCGTTGATTACGCTGTGAAGCTCTATCGCGACAAATTCGGCGCTGATGCAGAACTTCCTGACTACTTCGTTAATGCTCAAACGCTTGAACCGCTCGCGCACGTTCGTATGCAGGCTGCTGCTCAAAAATGGATCGACTCGTCGATCTCCAAAACGATCAACTGCCCCGAAGATATCTCGTTCGAGTCGTTCAAAGAGGTCTACATGGAGGCCTATGATACCGGCTGTAAAGGCTGCACCACCTATCGCCCGAATGACGTAACCGGTTCAGTTCTGTCTGTTTCCGAGTCGTCGGACAAGACCCCGAGCGAAGCGCCCCAGACTGCGTCTCAGGATGCAGAAGTGATTTACATGTCTGAGCCGCTCGACCGTCCGGCAGCTCTTGAGGGTAACACCTACAAGGTTAAATGGCCCGACAGCGAGCATGCAATTTACATTACCGTCAATGACGTGGTGATCGCCGGTCATCGTCGCCCGTTCGAGGTCTTCATCAACTCCAAGAACATGGAGCACTTCGCTTGGACTGTTGCTCTGACGCGCATGGTTTCGGCCGTGTTCCGCCGCGGCGGCGACGTTTCCTTCGTTGTTGAAGAGTTGAAAGCCGTATTCGATCCGCGTGGCGGTGCTTGGATGAAAGGCAAATACGTCCCGTCGATCCTCGCAGCCATCGGCGGTGTCTTGGAACAACACATGGTCGCCATCGGCTTTATCGAAGGCGAGGGCAAACACCTCAAGGTCGACCCTCAGGCAGAAGCTATGGTTGTCGGAGAAGCCCCACGTGGCAAGCCATGCCCGTCGTGCGGTGAATACGGAATGAAGATGGAAAGCGGCTGTGCCTCTTGCCCGTCTTGCGGCTACAGCAAGTGCGGCTAAATCGGAGTTAGTTATGTCAGGGCAGAACGCTGAGCTTCTTAAGACGAAAGTGGAAGAAGGCGGCGTTCTGCTCTTAACTCTGAATGATCCGGGGCGGCGGAACGCTCTGTCCGAAGCGATGCTCAATGCACTCAAAAACGCATTTGAAGCGGCTGGAAATGATCAAGATGTCCGCGTCATAATTCTAGCGGCCCACGGACCTGCTTTTTGTGCAGGGCATGACCTCAAGGAAATGACGGCGGGACGTGAAAATGACGACGGTGGTCGTGCCTATTTTGACAAAGTGATGTCGCTTTGCTCGTCGGTTATGCAGGCCATCGTCAGTTGCCCCAAGCCGGTCATCGCAGAAATTGATGGTGTTGCGACTGCAGCGGGCTGCCAGCTTGTTGCGAGCTGTGACCTTGCGGTGGCCAGCGAAAACGCCAAGTTCATCACCCCAGGGGTTCACATTGGGCTCTTTTGCTCGACACCGATGGTCGCTCTTTCTCGTAATGTGAGCAATAAGCATGCGATGGAAATGTTGCTTCTGGGAGAAATGGTTCCCGCGGCACGCGCAGCCGAAATGGGCCTTGTGAACCGAGTTGTCTTGAGCGAAGCACTTCGCACAGTGAGCCTTGAAATGGCGCGCAAGATTGGATCCAAGTCCAGCATGACACTCGCAGTTGGAAAGAAAGCGTTTTACCAGCAGCGCGAAATGTCTCTGTCCGAGGCTTACGATTATGCTTCGCAAGTCATGGTCGAGAACATGCTTGCCAGAGACGCCGAAGAGGGCATAGGAGCCTTCATCGAAAAACGTTCGCCTGTTTGGGTCGATAAGTAATTTGATCTAATTTTTCGGGGTTAAATGGCCCCAAAATATGGCTTGAGTGCAGAACTCAGGGGATGTCTCTGTCGTGACCCTCGACGGGGTAGCGAAAGCAAGTTCTTGCTTTAGTCACTCGCTTAATTAGCGCTTAAACATACCGCGGTCAGCACGCTCGAATGTAGGGGGAACCTTGGAGGCGAGTAGGAGAATCGAACTCCTGTACACGGATTTGCAAATAATTTACT
>CAYWUN010000101.1:0-10129 GCA_964461315.1 uncultured Aestuarium sp. | reverse complement strand
TTGACCTGATCTATGAAGGCGGCATCGCTAACATGGACTACTCGATCTCGAACACCGCAGAATACGGCCAATACGTCACCGGCCCGCGCATCCTGCCATACGAGCAGACCAAAGCAGCGATGAAAGAAGTTCTTGCTGACATCCAGCAGGGCAAGTTCGTTCGCGACTTTATGCTCGAAAACGCAGTTGGCCAGCCGACCCTCAAGGCGTCGCGTCGCGCAAACGACGAGCACCTGATCGAAGCGACCGGTGCCAAGCTCCGCGAAATGATGCCTTGGATCTCCAAGGGCAAGATGGTCGACAAGTCCAAGAACTAATCGACCCCACCGTTTCGGTTCAAAGAGGCTCCTTCGGGAGCCTCTTTTCTTTTGTGCTGGACGAGTTCTAGCCGTTTTGATCTAGAGACCTCATGACCACTCAGCCCACAGCAATGAACTGGATTTCCATCGGCCTCCTCGGAATCATTTGGGGCGGCACGTTTATGGTCGTTTCGATTGCGTTGCAGGATTATGGGCCCGTGACGGTGGCTTGCGCCCGAACAACACTTGGAGCGCTCTCAATGATTGCGCTGGCATTTATGCTGCGTCGTCCTCTGCCCTCGCGAGAAACCTATCGCCCTCTGCTAATCATTGGGGCAACTAACACAGCGATCCCCTTCCTTCTCTTAAGCTGGGGCCAGCAATATGTGCCTTCGGCTTTTGCAGGAATTACAATGGCGGCGCTCCCGCTCTTTGTCCTGCCACTCGCGCATTGCTTCTCGGACGAAACCCTGAATAAGCGCCGCTTGATTGGCGTGATCATTGGCTTCTTTGGCGCGCTTTGGCTCATCGGACCTTCGGCGCTTCGACCCGGCGCGGGTATCGAAGGGATTGCTCAGCTTGCCTGTTTGGCAGCGACATTCAGCTATGCAAGTTCATCCGTAATGACGCGGCGCTGTCCGCCGATTGATCCCGTGACGATGACTGCTGCAACGCTTGCTGTTGGCTCGGGCCTCTTGCTTCCGCTCATGCTGCTTACCGAAGGCATGCCCACTTGGCATGGAAGAAATTCGAGCTATGCCATCATCTTCCTTGGGTTTTTCCCTACCGCACTCGCGGCTTTGCTTCGCGTAAGCGTCATTCGCTCCGCTGGATCGGTCTTTATGACTTTGGTGAACTATCAGGTGCCGGTTTGGTCCATGCTCTTCGGGACCATTGTTCTCAATGAGAACCTGCCATTTCGCTTCTACGGCGCACTTGGCCTAATCTTGGTAGGCCTTGCCACCTCGCAGTGGCAAAGCCTAAGACGTTTGTTCTCGCGTTAAGACGCAGCAGCCTGAACTTCAGCCACGATCCCGTCGACGACCTGAAGCAAGAGCGCTTCATCTTCGCACTCGGCCATAACCCGAACGAGTGGCTCAGTGCCAGACTTGCGGATCAAGAGACGGCCCTTGCCGACGAGCGATTTCTCGGCCTCATCAATGGCTTTCTTGACCGATGCATCGTCAAGAGGAGCCTTACCTTCGCCAAAACGTACGTTCTTAAGAAGTTGGGGCACACTCTTAAATGTCTTGGACAACTCGCTTGCGCGCTTACCCGTTTCAACCATCGCGGCGAGGAACTGTAAGCCCGCTAAAAGACCGTCGCCCGTAGTCGCGTAATCGGTCATCACGATGTGACCGGATTGTTCGCCGCCAAGGTTATAGCCGTTCTTGCGCATTTCTTCGACCACATAGCGGTCGCCGACCTTGGTCCGCACAAGGCCAAGGCCTTCGCCCTCGAGATAACGCTCAAGCCCGAGATTGGACATCATTGTTGCCACCAAAGCACCGCCTTTAAGGGTGCCATTAACGGCCCAACGCTTGGCAAGCAGCGCCATGATTTGATCGCCGTCAGCAACGCGACCATGCTCATCAAGGATCATGACGCGGTCGGCGTCCCCATCGAGACAAATACCAACGTCGGCCCCGTGCGCGATGATCGTCTCGGAGGCCGTGCGGGTATCGGTCGAACCGCAGCCTTTGTTGATATTGCGACCATCAGGCGAAACACCGACAGGGATCACGTCGGCACCAAGTTCCCAAAGGACTTCGGGCGCGGTGCGGTGAGCAGCACCGTTGGCACAGTCGATGACGACTTTGAGCCCCTCAAGGCTTCGGCCTCGCGGGAATGTTGACTTGATGCGCTCGGCATAGCGGAAACGTCCATCATCAATGCGCTTCGCGCGGCCGATGTTTACCGCTTGTGCGGGTTCGATCGTGCTATCGATCAGACGCTCGATCTCTTCTTCCGCTTCATCCGAAAGTTTGAAACCATCTGGACCAAAGAACTTGATACCGTTGTCAGTATGCGGGTTATGGCTCGCCGAGATCATGATCCCAACATCAGCACGCATGCTCGTCGTCAGAAGCCCCACAGCCGGCGTTGGCACTGGCCCGAGAAGGAACACGTTCATCCCTGTCGAGGTCAAACCAGCCGTCAACGCGCTTTCGAACATATAACCTGAGAGGCGCGTGTCCTTACCAATCACAACGCGGTGCCCGTTCGATCCATCGTTGCGAAAATATCGCCCAGCAGCAGCACCAATTCGAAGTGCCATCTCTGCGGTCATCGGAAATACGTTCGCTGTCCCTCGAACGCCGTCAGTTCCGAAATATTTACGTCCCATTTACTGTCCCAAAATCGCCTGTTGTAACTTTATGGCTTGCACCGTTTCAAAGGTGTCATGCACACGCAAAACCTGCACTCCTTGGGTTACTCCCCAAAGCGCAACCGACACAGATCCCCCCATGCGGTCAGCGGCTACGTCTGCTCCACCGATAACACCTATAAAGCGCTTACGCGAAACGCCAAGCAAGATCGGGCAGCCAAGCCCGTGAAAGAGCGAAATTCCGCGAATGAGTGAAATATTGTGTTGAACCGTTTTTCCAAATCCAATCCCCGGATCGACCATAATCTGGCTTCTGGGGATACCTTTGCGAACGGCAAATTCAACGCGGCTCTCTAGGTAATCGTAGACGTCGAGCAGCACATTGTCATACTGCGGATCGGTCTGCATCGTCTGAGGATCGCCCTTTGCATGCATGAGGCATACAGGTAGGCCGCTTTGCGCAGTTACATCAACAAGGCGCGCATCCCACTCGAAAGCGCTCACATCATTGATAATGCTTGCGCCCGAAGAAATCGCCGCCTCGGCGACCGCGCTCTTTCTGGTGTCGACGGAAATGGCAATGTCAGACTGCGCGCGCAACTCTGCAATCACGGGTCCGACCCGAGCGATTTCGTCTTCAATTGGAACTTCGGCGGCGCCAGGGCGGGTGCTCTCACCACCGATGTCGATAATGCTTGCACCGTGGGATTGCATCGCGCGCGCCTGTCCCATCGCCGCCGAAAAGTCGTCGAAACGGCCACCATCGGAAAAGCTGTCAGGGGTAACATTCAAAATGCCCATTACCTGAGGCGCGGACATGCTGACGGAGGCAAATGGCTCGCGCTTGGCAGTCAGACGCTCCAACCATTTATGTGGCACCTCGCAAAGAGGCACGATTTCAGAGCCTTCGCGGGTGATCCTTTGGGCTGACGCGAACTTCGTCCATCCACCTGCAAGCTGTTCCGCGTTTCGGGGTGCATCATTGCAAGTGATCGGGCGATAGTACTCTGTCAAAGAAGCTTCTCCGCCTCTAGACCAGCTTCACGCAACGGCACCGCGCACTCTGGAACATGGTCCGCACCGACAAGAACAAGTTCGCACGCCTGCATCTGAGCCGCAAACCATGCAACAAGAGCGATTGCGTCACTCGCACTGGCCGATGGGCCATCGACAGCATCCAGCACAATCTTACTTGGCGCCCAAAGGCAAATTTGTCCGTTCTTCATAGCCCAATCGAGTTCGGTACGGGTCTCGACCACCATGCAGCGTTTGTCTCTCGATGCAAGAACCCAAGCATTCGTCTCAATCGCCAAAAGGTCAATGCGGCGCTGCGCAAGTGCAACGGGAACACGCGGCGCGAGGACATCAGGTGCGCCCACACAAATAATAAGCGGTGCTGAATCCGAAGCAAGCTCGTCAATCCAACCTTTCAGGCGCGGGGAGTCAAAGGTATCGTTCCCAAAGTAAACCACGCGAGGGTGCGGGATATGAACGACATCCTGACCTGCGCGCGCGATCTCCCCCTTTGCCCGAACGATCTCAACGCCGAGAGCAAAAGGACCACGATCCAGCTTTTCGATCCGAACAAAAACGCGCAGCGCCTGAGGCTCGCGCAAGATGCGTTCCGCAACACGCGCTGCGAGCGTTTCGAGAAGATTGATCCGTTCTTCACCTAACTCGAGCGAAATCGCTTCGGTAACTCGGTCATAGGAAAGAATGCGATCAACATCGTCGTCGAACTCGCCCGTCAACGGAGCAACCTCAACCACCACATTAAAGCGCACACGCTGAAGATGCCCACGTTCCTGTTGGAATGCACCGATCTCAACTTCGACAACATAGTCTCGAAGCGAAATACGATCACATGGGTGCGTTGCGCTGGCTTCAGCCCGTTCACTTGGATGGGCAAATGCCATGCTGATTTCTTCGGTCATTCGTAAATCCGTTCGAAACGTTCGGTGGTGGATACCTGCCTACCCTTTAACGAGCAAGCCAATGTATCTAAACACGACGCTTAAAAGCCGAATTCGCGTCAGTTCGAAGCTGTGCGGGTCGGCTGACGATAGAAATAATGCGAACCAATCGTAGCTGTGCGCGGGAAGCGGCGCGCCCAAGACGGACTTACGGCTTTGGTATGATAGTGCGTTGCGCCAGCGGTCAAAGTGCGCGGCACGCCATCCAAAAGCAGCTTTGCAACTTTAGACACACGATCCCAAGCCTCGGGCTCGCTGATCACTTCGGCGCGGCCATCGCAAGTGTAGCTGAACTGGCAAGCATATTTGCGTCCCGTACCTTGATTGATCACCGAACAAACCGAACCAGGATAGGCGCTCGAGTCCACACGGTTCAGAATAACTTCACCTACGGCAAATATGCCTTGGACACTCTCACCACGCGCTTCGAAGTAGAGCGCTTCTGCGAGACATTGGAAGTTTTCCCCGCCCGTCGCTGTTGGAAGGCTGTCGAGCATTGCTTGCGTATATTCGAGGGTCTTAGGCGCAGTTTCAACACCGCGCTTTGCAGCAGGTGGCACAGTCAGAGCCGCCATCCGATCAGTTGTCGCTACCGAGAGTGCCTCGCGCTCTTGACCCAACAGGGCTGAGAGGCGGCTCTCCATCACCGAGTCTGCAACTGCAACACTGGTTCCGAGCGAAAGAAAGGCCGCCAAAACAGCGACCAAACGGATCTTCAAACGACTGGAAGACGAGGTCATCGTCCTACCTCAAAGCGGCACGTGGAACGACCCCACGCAGGCTCGGCGGGTTTAAAGGACGACACCAAGGGTGTCTACCCTAGCTACCCATAAGTAGAACGCCCTCATAATCACTTTAATTTTAGCTTAAATTTCAATAAGTTAATGTCTAAAAAATGGAAAACCCTAAAGTCCGAGCTTCTCAGCAATCGCCAATTGAGCGGAAGATAGCCGAGCAACGGGCACGCGGAACGGCGAACAAGAGACATAATCGAATCCCTGATGGCGACAAAATTCGATCGCTGGTCTACTGCCGCCGTGTTCACCACAGATGGACAAAACGACATCCTTATTGCCCTTGCGCCCACGTTCAGCCCCCATCGAGAGAAGCTCGCCGACCCCATCTTGATCGAGCGTGTGGAACGGGTCTTCTTCGTAGACACCAGCGTGGACATAGGACGACATAAAACGTCCTGCGTCATCGCGTGACAGGCCATAGGTCATCTGAGTAAGGTCGTTCGTGCCGAAAGAAAGGAAGGCCGAATACTTGGCGATATCTTCAGCTCTCAGCGCCGCACGAGGCGTCTCGACCATCACTCCAAAGCGATAATCAAAATCAATTCCGCTTTCAGCCTTTACGGCGTTTGCCGTCGCATCGATCCGACTTTTTACAAGTTCAACTTCGCGCATTGCGCTTACCAGAGGGATCATGATCTCTGGCACAACAGTTGCACCTTTTTTATGAGTTTCAACCGCAGCCTCGAAGATCGCACGAGCTTGCATTTCATAGATTTCGGGATAAGTCAGACCAAGACGCACCCCGCGCATACCAAGCATCGGGTTGTGTTCGCTGAGTGCATCGACACGCATCGTTACATCAGCGAGCGGCAAAGCAAGCTGATCTGCCAATTCACGGATGCCCGTTTTGTCTGCTGGAAGAAACTCGTGGAGTGGCGGGTCAAAAAGGCGAATGCAGACGGGCTTACCTGCCATGATATCAAAAAGGTCTTTGAAATCAGCGCGCTGCATCGGCAACAGGCGATCAAGCACAGCGCGACGATCCTCGGAACTGTCAGCGAATATCATTTCGCGCATCACGCCAAGTCGGTCGCCTTCAAAGAACATATGTTCAGTGCGGCAAAGCCCGATCCCTTCGGCATTAAAGTTGCTCGCAGTTTGCGCGTCCTTTGGAGTGTCGGCGTTTGCACGGACCCCGATATCTCGAAACTCGTCGGCCCACCCAAGAAGCGTTTGAAACGCTCCATCGAGCGACGCTTCGATTAGCGGAGGTTCGCCCGCAAGTACGGTCCCTGTCGTGCCGTCAACGGTTACAGTATCACCTTCTTTGAAAACGCGACCATCAGGTGCCGAAATCGTCTTGCGCTTTCGGTCAATCTTAAGTTCCGAGGCCCCGACAACGCAGGGAAGACCCAAACCACGGCCAATCACCGCGGCGTGGCTCGTGATGCCACCGCGCAAGGTGATTACGGCTTTTGCGGCGTGCATGCCGCGAATATCCTCGGGACTGGTTTCACGTCGCACAAGAACGCAGGGTTCGGAACGTGCGGCGCTTGCCTGTGCATCATTTGCCGTGAAGACGAGACGCCCCGATGCAGCGCCCGGCGATGCAGCAATCCCGCGCACGATGACATCACGTTCGGCATTCGGATCAACCTGACGGTGAAGCAGTTCAGAAATCGCGTTTGGCTCGACCCTGAGGATCGCCTCTTCACGCGGGATGATCTGATCTTCTGCCAAGGCAACCGCAATACGAACCGCAGCGCGGTTCGAGCGTTGGACACGCACCCCATCAAGAATCTTCAGCACACCACTTTCAAGCGTAAATTCGATCTGCATTTCCTCGCGAAGGCGCTTGCGTAGGACTTTGCCGAATTCAAGGAGCTGCGTGAAAACCTCTGGCAAAGACTCCTCAACCGACGGACCGCGCCCATCTTTCACAAGATAAAGCGCGCCAAGCGGTGTTGAGAGCGCCTCACGACCTTGGCTTTGCGCAAGGTAGCGACCTTTGATCCGCTGCTCACCTGTTTGTTCGTCCACGAACTGAATAACACCAGAGCCGGAATTCTTGCCACCAACGCCGAGCGCCATCTCCTGCACAACAAGACCGAGACCAGCATCAACCGGAGCACCTTTGGCCTGCCGCAGCAAGCGCGCCGTTGTGCCATCCCATGCCCGCGCCATAGAGCGCAACACTTCAGTCAACTGAACCGAAGGTTCCTGAGGGAATAGCTCGTCCGTCTCATACTCATAAGCCTCAAGAAAGGCCTTTAGCGCGGCAGCAGTCGGCTCCTCGGGCAGATCAAACGCCTCAGGATCAAGACGCGCCACATGGATTGCGTAGGACTGAATAAAGCGGAGATAAATCGCCGTTGCAGGTCCCTCGCCCATGGTCTGAGCCATGCGGCGATGGCGTTCTTCGTTCATCCCGATGTTTAGAATAGCACTCGGCCCACCCCAATCAGGGTCCTGTGAAGAAGGCCGCACCGAAAGCAAAGGCGCCTCTTCAAAATAGCCTATGATTTCAGCCATATCAGGCATTTTGCCCCGCGCGATTTCACGCACAGCATCAAAGGAGAGCGCGACCGTGGTCGGGACAGGCATCGCCAGACGCACCAAACGCTGAAGACATTTGGCACGACCACCATGAACCGAGGGGCTCATCGGGGCGGTTTCGGTTATCAGTGTAACCGGCTGAAAAACTTTATCTTGCTGCACTGCGGCATCTCCTTGCTGCAATGCACTTTAGAGCATGTGCGATTCGCAGCAAGGGGAAGGTAGCAGATTATTTAGCCTTCGATCCGCGTCAGGTCCGCAACAGCCAGACAGGTCGTGCGGATACGGGACAAAAGATTGAGGCGATTGCGGCGGATAATCTCGTTCTCAGCATTCACCTGAACGGCCGTAAAGAACGCGTCGATCGGAGCACGAAGCGCCGCCATAGCAGTCATCGCCGCCGCAAAGTCTTGCGAGGCCATCGCGGGGGTAATCGCCGCTTCTGCGGTGTCGAGCGCGGCAAAGAGCGCCTTTTCCTCGTCGCTTTCAGCGAATTTCACATCAGCGCCGAACGAATATTCGACCCCGTCTTTGGCCTCGGCTTGCGAAAGGATGTTGTTCGCCCGCTTAAAGCCTTGGATCAGGTTCTCACCGTCCTCTGTCGTCATAAACGCCGACAGAGCCCCTGCCCGTTGCACCAAGAGCGACAGATCGTCGTTCCCCTCCATCGCGATGCAGGCGTCGATCACATCGTGACGCACACCCTTGTCCTTGAGGAATACCTTGAGGCGGTCATGGAAGAAGGCGAGGAGGTTTTCACCATCCGCATCTTTATTCGCGCTTGCGAAGACAGCGTTCAACGGAAGCGTCAGGTTATTCTCAAGCACCAAACGGATCACGCCCAGCGCGGCACGGCGCAGAGCGAAGGGGTCCTTGGAGCCTGTCGGCTTTTCGTCGATGGCCCAGAACCCCGTGAGTGTGTCGATCTTGTCGGCCAAAGCCACGGCGACCGAAACGGGCGCGGTCGGAACGTCATCCGAGGGACCAAGCGGCGAATAGTGGTCGCGGCAAGCTGCGGCGACATCCGCAGTGCGGCCTGCAGCATTGGCGTAATACATGCCCATAAGACCCTGAAGCTCGGGGAATTCCCCAACCATTTCAGAGCGCAGGTCAGCCTTGGCAATCTGAGCGGCCTCAAACGCTTTGTCTGCATCGGCACCGACCGCAGGAGCGATCTCGCGCGCGAGCGCGGCGATACGGTCGATACGGGCCTTTTGGCTGCCAAGCTTGTTGTGGAAGGTCACAACCTCAAGCCCGTCGAGCCACTTGCCCATACCTGCCTTGGCTTCGCGAAGATCGTTCTCATAGAAGAACTTGGCATCCGACAGACGCGCCGAAAGAACCTTGAGGTTGCCCTTTAGGATCGTCTCGCCATTGTCTTTGGTCTCGATGTTGGCAACGGTTACGAATTTCTCAATACGGCCCGTTTTCGGGTTTTTGACCGAGAAAAACTTCTGGTGCTCCTTCATCGAGGTTTGGAGCACCTCGGGCGGCAGACCAAGGAAGGCCTCGCCAATCGGTCCCATGAGGACAACGGGCCATTCAACAAGTCCCGCAACCTCGGCCAAAAGGCCGCGATCTTCAACAATTTCAAGACCTTGAGCAAAAGCCATATTGGTGGCCTCGTTCCAGATCGTCTCGGCACGCTCATCGGCGCGCAGGATCACGTGCGCGCGCTTGAGCTTGGCCTCGTAGTCGTCAAAGCCGTTCACGTCAAAGGCCGCGGGCGCCATGAAGCGGTGCCCCTTGGTCGATTTGCCAGAGGTGATGCCGTCGATATCGAGCGGAACGACCTCGGAGCCACCCTCGTCCGACAAAAGGCAGATGATCGAATGGAGCGGACGCACCCATTTGAGTGACCCCGACCCCCAACGCATGGACTTGGGCCACGGGAAATTGCGGATCGCGTTTTCAAGTACTTCGGCAATGATCTCGGCGGCCTTGCGACCCGGTTTTTCGATCACGGCGTAATAGACCTGACCCTTTTTCTCGTCACGGGCTTCGAGCTGTTCGAGCGAGAGACCGGTAGACCGCAGAAAGCCTTCAATCGCCTGAGCGGGTGCGTCGGTGCGCGGCCCTTTGCGCTCTTCCCGCACTGGCTTGCTCTCGGCGGTGAGGTTCTCAATCGACAGCGCAAGGCGACGCGGGGTCGAGAAGGCTGCCGCGCCCTCATAGGTCAGACCAGCCTCGACCAAACCATCGGTCACCAGCTTGCGCAGATCATCGGCGGCTTTA